>NZ_JBVITR010000005.1:38678-106482 GCF_055574875.1 Streptomyces sp. NPDC034670 | reverse complement strand
TCCCTCCCCCCCCCCCTCCCCCCCCCCACCCCCCCCCCCCCCCCCCCACCCCCCTCCCCCCCCACCCCCCCCGCCCCCTCCCCCCCCCCCCCCCCCCCCCCCCCCCCCCCCCACCCCTCCTTCTTCGTCCTCCGGGCGGCAGGTAAGGTTAGGTTTGCCTTATCGACGCGTCGGGTCCCCGGTCGGTCGGTGCGGCACGACCATGGGCCCCGTCCGGGAGGTGAACCGCGTGTTCGTCTGCAGCTGCTTCGGCGTGACCGAGGAACAGGTGAGGAGCCACGCGGAGGCCGGTGCGCGCACGCCCCGGCAGATCGCCTCCGTCTGCAAGGCCGGTACCGACTGCGGCGGCTGCGTGCGGCGCATCCAGGCACTGCTGGGGCGCGGCGCCTGCCCCCGTCCCCTGGCCGGCCAGGGGGAACCGCAGCTCACGGCGAAGCTGCCCGAAGCCGCCTAGGGTCTTCCGTTCGGATCGGGCCGGGCCCCGCGAGCCCGGCCCGATCCCCACGAAAGGCCCTGAGGGCCGGGACCAGCCGGCCGGGGCCGCGCCGCCGCACGGTCCCCCGGTGCCCGCGCCGCCGCCGGGGCGTCCGCTCGCGTCCGTCGAGCTGGATCCAGATCCGCACCTCGGTCCCGCCGAGCACCGACGAGCCGATCCGCACGTCCCCGCCGGTCGACTCCGCGAGCCGGCGCACGATGTCCAGGCCGAGCCCGGTCGAGCCGTCGCTGCCCGAGCCCCGGCCGCGGGCCATCGCCGCCTCGGGGTCGGGTATGCCGGGACCCGCGTCGGAGACGAGCACGATCACCGCGTCGTCGCCGTTGTGCACGTCGACCGCGAAGGCGGTGCCCTCGGGGGTGTGCCGGAAGACGTTGCCGAGCAGGGCGTCGAGGGCGGCGGCCAGATCGGCGCGGGCCACGGGGATGCGCACCGGCCGGTCCGCCCCGGCCACCCGCCACTTGCGGCCCTCGTCCTCGGCGAGCGCCGACCAGAACGCCATCCGCTCCCGGACCACCTCGGCCGCGTCGCACCCGGCGCCGGGGCCGGCGGCGGCCGTCTGCGGCTTGGCCTCCCGGGCGGTGCGGATGATGGTGTCCACCTCGCGCTCCAGCTGCTCGACCGCCGCCCGGGTCTGCTCGGCGGCCGGACCGTCCCCGAGGGAGGCGGCGTTCAGCCGCAGCACGGTCAGCGGGGTGCGCAGCCGGTGGGACAGGTCGGCGGCCAGCTCCCGCTCGTTGGCGAGCAGTTGGACGACCTGGTCGGCCATGGAGTTGAACGCCACCGCCGCCAGCCGCAGTTCCTTCGGCCCCTCCTCGGGGACCCGGGCCCCCAGCTTCCCCTCCCCCAGCTCGCGCGCCCCCTCCACCAGCCGCCGGGCGGGCCGCACCATCCGCACGCCCAGCCGGTCGGCGACCGCGACCGAGCCGAGGATCAGCGCGACCCCGACCGCCGCGAGCACCGCCCAGGCCGTGCCGACGCCGTTGGTGACCTCGGACTCGGGGACGAACACCTCGACCACGGCGATCTCGCCGGTGCTGAGCGCGACCGGCTGGAGCAGGGTCGAGCCGCCGGGCACCGCGGAGGTGGAGGCGCGCCCCAGTTCCCGCACCGCCGCGATGTCCTCGGCGGCCGCCCGCCGACGCCCTATCTCCAGTTCCCCGCCGTCGTCGCCGGCCGGGATGTGCACGGCCACGGCGGTGTCGGAGCCGGTGGAGGCGACGACGCGTTCGAGCTGGTCGCGGTCGGTGGTGATGGACAGGGCGGGGGCGAGGGCCGCCGCCTCCCGCTCGGCGCCCGAGAAGGCGCGGTCGCGGGCCATCTCCCGGACGACCAGCCCGAGCGGCACCGCGAACGCGATCACGACCATCGCGGTCACCGCCAGCGACACCTTCACCAGCGCCCATCTCATCGTGGCGGTTCCCCTCCGGGCGCGGGGACGGCGGGCGGCTCCAGCTTCACGCCGACCCCCCGCAGGGTGTGCAGGTAGCGGGGCCGTGCCGCGGTCTCCCCCAGCTTCCGCCGCAGCCAGGACAGGTGGACGTCGATGGTCTGGTCGTCGCCGTAGGACTGCTGCCACACCTCGGCGAGCAGTTCCCGGCGGGAGACGACCACGCCGGGCCGCCCGGCCAGGAAGGCGAGCAGGTCGAACTCGCGCCGGGTCAGGTCGAGCCGCGTTCCGTCCAGTTCGGCCTGGCGGCGCAGCGGGTCGACGGTCAGCCCGCCGACCCGGAGCACGGGGGACGGCGCGCTCTCCGCGCCGCCGGACCGGGCCCGGCGCAGCACGGCCGCCATCCGGGCCGAGAGGTGCTCCACCGAGAAGGGCTTGGTCAAGTAGTCGTCCGCGCCCGCGTTCAGCAGGCGCACGATCTCCGTCTCGTCGTCCCGGGCGGTGGCGACGATCACCGGGACGTCCGTGATCCCGCGCAGCATCTTCAGGGCCTCGGAGCCGTCGAGATCGGGCAGTCCGAGGTCCAGGACCACCACGTCGAAGCGGAAATGGGCGACCTCGCGCAGCGCCTCCAGCGCCGTGCCGACGCTGCGCACGGTGTGCGAGGCGTCGGTCAGCTGCCGGATCAGCGCCGAGCGGACGAACTGGTCGTCCTCGACCACGAGAACACTTGCCATGGGCGGCACCGTACGCCATGCCGGGCGGGCTCCGTGCGGGCCTGTGGACAACTCCGGACACCCCCCGCGGACGCGACACCGCCGGGACGGGTGGGGCAAGATGGGCCGACGATGCGCAGAGGACTCGTACACGTACTGGCCTGGCTGCTCGCCACGGGCGCGGCGGTCACGCTGTCGTGGTGGGGCGTCAGCACGGTGCTGACGGGCACCGCCTACGAACCGCCCCGGGCCCTGCCCGTCGCGGCGGCCGACGCCACCGCCCGGGAGTCGGACCCGGTGTCCTCCTCGACCCGGCGGCCGTCGGACGAGCGCAGCTCCGAGGCCCCGGCGAAGCCGTCCCCGGCACCCGGCGGGACGACCGGCGAACCGGCCCCCGGGCCCTCGCGGACCGCGCCCCCGCGCTCCCCCGCCCCCTCCCCGTCCCCCACCACCGCCTCCGGCCGGGTCAGGGGTTACGACACCGAGGGCGGGCGGGCGGTCTTCGACCTCGGCGAGACCTCGGCGTCCCTGGTGTCGGCGACACCGGCGGCGGACTGGTCGATGCAGGTGTGGAAGACGGAGTCGTGGATCCGGGTGGAGTTCGCCTCGGGCGCGGACCGGGTGTCGGTCTTCTGCACCTGGCACGACGGCCCGCCGCGCGTGGAGATCGGGACCTACTGACCGGGGCCGGGGCCGTTCACCGGAACACCGAGGGGGGCGGGGCGGGCGACGCCACCGCCGCCAGGTCGGTCACCGGGACCGCCCCGCCGGTGAAGTCCTCGAGGTCCCTGCCGTGCTGCACCCGGCCCGGGTGCGGGTCGCAGGCGGCGCGGCGGGTCAGTTCGGCGACCGGCAGGGGCGCGTCGGAGGCGACCAGGACGGCGTTGCCGAAGCGCTTGCCGCGCAGGACCGCGGGGTCGGCGATCAGCGCGAGCCCGGCGAACCGGGCGGCCGCGGTGGCGACCTGGCCGCGCAGGTGCGCGAGCGGCGGCCCGTCGGCGAGGTTGGCGGCGTAGACCCCGCCGGGAGCGAGGACCCGGCGGACGTCGTCGAGGAACTCGGTCGAGGTCAGGTGGGCCGGTGTCCGGGCCCCGCTGAAGACGTCCGCGACGACGAGGTCGGCCCGTCCGTCCGGCACCTTGGCGAGTCCTTCCCGGGCGTCCGCCGCGCGCACCCGGATCCGGGCCCGGGGGTCCAGCGGCAGTTCCCGGCGGACCAGGCGCACCAGCGCCGCGTCCCGCTCGACGACCTGCTGGGTGGAGCGGGGGCGGGTGGCGGCGACGTACCGGGCGAGGGTGAACGCGCCGCCGCCGAGGTGCACGGCGTGCACGGGCCTGCCGGGCGGGGCGACGAGGTCGACGACGTGGCCGAGCCGGCGCTGGTACTCGAAGGAGAGGTGGGCGGGGTCGTCCAGGTCGACGTGCGACTGCGGGGCGTCGTCGACCAGCAGCGTCCAGGCCCGCGGCCGCTCCCGGTCGGGGACGAGCCGGGCGAGACCCCCGTCGACGCTCTCGACGACGGCTTCGGCGGCGGCCCGCCGGTGTCCGGGGTTCCTGGTCCTTCCCATGCGGGCATTGTCCCAGGCGTCCACCGCCCCCCGGTGGGCCCGGTGGTGGGCGGCCCCGGTCCGGCCGGCCGCCGGGCGGCGCCCGTCAGCAGCAGTTGTCCGCCGCCTCGATCAGCCGCTGGGCCTCGTCCAGTGCCGCCCGCAGCACCGCGGGGTCCGTCGCCGGGTCCGTCTCCCCGGGGGGCAGCAGCCAGTCCGAGCCCTCCACCGGCGGCTCGGGGGAGGGCCGCAGCCCGCGGCCGCCGGTCTCCGTGCAGGTGCTTCCCGGCACGTCCCACGCGGCGGCCGTGCCGGGCGGGACCAGGAAGCCGAGCGTGTCGCCGCCGTCGTGCAGGACGAGCCCCACCGCGTCCCCGGCGCCGCGCCGCAGGATGTCGACCGCCTCCAGGCCCTGCCGCGTCGGAACCGTGACCACGGCGCACTCGGGCGCCCCGGGGGAGGGGGCGCCGCCCGGGGCGGTCGTCCCGGGTCCGGCCGGCGGCGCACCCGGCGGCGCGCCCGACGCCGTGCTCGGCGGCGTCAGAGGATCGTTGCTCTGGCTGGTCACCATCCCGGCCTCCACCACACACATCCCTGCCTGAAAACGAGCGGGTCGGGAGTCGGGGGCCTCCCGGTCCACGGGGTTCAACGCGCCGGGCCGTCAACGGCAACGGGGAAAGTGCGCCGCAAAGGATGGCAGATCATGGCGGATCGCGACGGGGATATCCGGTTTGTGGCCAAACTCCGCGTGGCGACTCCGTCACAGCGGGTACGTTCTTGCCCGCCGGAAACAGGGCGACACTCCGACAACCGGACAACCCGCCCCGGATCCGGCATGGTTCGACGGTTCGCAGAGAGGACCCGGCCATGGCGTCGTCAACGGTGCCCTCGTCCCAGCCCGACCGGTCACCCCGGCCCAACCTCGCCTTCCGGCAGGTGCGCGGAGCGCGCTCGCCGGCCGAGTTCGCCGCGGCGGTCCGCCGGGCCGCCCGCGAGATCGGCGAGCAGGTCAGCTGTGACGCGCGGTACGTGCACCGGGTGGAGACGGGCGAGATCCGCTGCCCCAACTACGCCTACGAACGGGTGTTCCTGCACATGTTCCCCGGCCGCACGCTGACCGACCTGGGCTTCGCGCCCCGCGCGTCGGTCCGCGGACGCCGGGCCCGGCAGACCGGGAGCCCGCCCCCGGCGGGCGCCGCGGGCGGGACGCGCGCGGCGGACGGACCGTACGACACGCAGGACCGGTACGACACGTACGACAGGTACGACACGCACGACCACGAGGAGAGCGACGTGCTGCGTCGCGCATTCATGACCGGCGGGGGCGCCACGGTGGCCGCCGCCTCACTGGGCCCCCTCGGGTCCGCCCCGGACGCCTCGGCGGCGCAGCGCGCCGTGCGCCGCGCCGGGGAGGGCGACGCGGGCGCGCTGGAAGAAGCCGTCCGCCGGATCCGGCTGCTGGACGACCGGCACGGGGCGGACGGCCTCTACCGGCGCGCGGCGGCCCCCCTGCGCGCCGCCTACGCGTTGCTGGACGCCGGCGCGGTCCGGCAGCGGGCGGCGGACCGGCTGTACGCGGGCGCCGGGGAGCTGGCCATCTCGGTGGGCTGGCTGGCCCACGACTCGGGCCGCTTCGACGACGCGCGCTCGCACTACGCGGAGGCGCTGGCGACCGCGCGGGTGACCGGGGACCCGGGTCTGGAGGCGCACGCCTTCTGCAACACCGCGTTCCTCGCGCGGGACGCGGGCCGGCCCCGGGAGGCGGTGCGGGCGGCGCAGGCCGCGCAGCGGGTGGCGCGCCCGCTCGGCTCGCCGCGGCTGCTGTCGCTGCTGGCGCTGCGCGAGGCGGGCGGCTGGGCCGGGCTCGCCGACCGGGCGGGCTGCGAGCAGGCGCTGGCCCGGGCCCAGGCCTACTTCGACCGCGGCCCCTCGGAGGCGGACCCCGAGTGGATGAGCTTCTACGGGGAGGCCGAGCTGGAGGGCCTGGAGGCGCAGTGCTGGTCGACGCTCGGCGACTGGTCGCGCGCCGCCCGGCACGCGCGGCGGGCGGCGGAGCTCCAGAACCCGCACTTCACCCGCAACATCGCCCTGTACACGGCCGAGCTGGCGGACGACCTGGCGCGCGGCGGGCGTCCGGACGAGGCGGCCCGGGCCGGGATGCGGGTGCTGGACCTGCTGGCCGAGGTCCAGTCGTCCCGGGTGCGGACGATGCTGGCGGGCACGTCCCGCGTCCTGCTGCCGCACCGCCGCGTCCCGGACGTGTCGGCGTTCCTGGACCGCCACGCCTCGCCCCCCCGCGCGGTCTGAGGGACCCCGCGGGAGGTCCGCGGCCGGGCCCGCGCTCCCGCGCGGTCCGGCCGGGCGGCCCGCGTGCCGGTGCGCCGGCGGCCGCCGCTCAGCCGGTCAGGTGGCCCAGGTCGTTCCAGCTCTCGATGGCCGGCTCCCCGTACGCCCAGCCCAGGACCGACAGCGACGTCGGGTGGAGGCGGATGCGGGCCGCGAAGTCGAGGGGCAGGCCCAGCCAGCGGGCGCCGATGGAGCGGAGGATGTGCCCGTGAGCGAAGACCAGCACGTCCCGGTCGGCCGAGCGCGCCCAGGCCACCACCTCGTCCGCGCGGGCCGTCACCCCGGCGAGGTCCTCCCCCTCGGGGACGCCGTCGCGCCAGATGAGCCAGCCCGGCCGGAGGGCCCGTATCTCGGCCGGGGTCATGCCCTCGTACGCCCCGTAGTCCCACTCCAGGAGGGCGTCCCAGGTCTGCGCGCGCCCGCCGAAGCCGGCGAGTTCGCAGGTCTCCCGCGCGCGGGCCAGCGGGCTGGTGCGCACCTCGGCGTCCGGCAGCCCGTCGTACGGCGCCCGGCGCAGGCGCTCGCCGAGGAGCCCGGCGCCCCGCCGGCCCTCCTCCAGGAGCGGTACGTCGGTCCTGCCGGTGTGCTTGCCGGACAGCGACCAGGCGGTCTGTCCGTGCCGGGCCAGCAGGATGCGCGGTGCCATGGGAGACCTTCCGGGACATTCGCAGACGGAACCCCTCCATCATCGCTCACCCCGGTCACGGGCAACCCGGCGGGTGGCCCCGACGTCTATCAGGGCCGAGGGCGTCCCGCGGGGGACGCGCACACCGTAGAGTGACTGGCCGCCGACGGGCTCGGCGCGAGGACGAAAGGGGAGGGCGATCGGATGCCGCACACCGAGACACCGGGCATCGAGGCGGCTCCGGCGACCCGGTTGCGCGGGTGGACCGAACTGCCGCTGATCGTCCTGGTGTACGCCTGCTACTCGGCGGGGCGGCTGGTCGTCCGGGGCGACGTCTCCGACGCCGTGGACCACGGCCTGGCGATCCTGCGCATCGAGCAGGCCCTGTACCTGAACGCCGAGCATCCGCTCAACCGCCTCTTCACGCGGGAACCGTGGCTGGGCATACCGGCCGACTTCTGGTACGCGTCGCTGCACTACCTGGTGACGCCCGCCGTCCTCGTCTGGCTGTTCCGGTCCCACGCGGTGCGCTACCGCGCCGCCCGCACCTGGCTGATGACGTCCACCTTCATCGGCCTGATCGGCTTCACCCTGCTGCCCACCTGCCCGCCCCGGCTGCTCGACGCGAGCCACGGCTTCGTGGACACGATGGCCCACTACAGCTCCTGGGGCTGGTGGGGCGGCGAGGCGAGCGCCCCGCGGGGCCTGGGCGGGATGACCAACCAGTACGCGGCGATGCCGAGTCTGCACGTGGGCTGGGCGCTGTGGTGCGGGGTGATCCTGTGGCAGTGCGGGCGGACGCGCCTGGCCCGGACGGCCGCCGTGGTCTATCCGCTGGTGACCGTGGTCGTCGTGATGGGCACCGCGAACCACTACTTCCTCGACGCGGTCGCGGGGGCGGCCGTCATGGGCGCGGGACTGCTGCTGACGCCGGTCGTGATGCGGTACGCGGACCGGGTCAAGTCCCGTTTCCTGCCCCGCTTCGCACCGGTCGCGGCGGACTCCCCGGGCACCCGTTCCCCGATTGTCAGTGCAGGATGCCAGACTTCCGCGGGTGAGCGATTTCCACGGCAGCGGCGGCACCAGCCGCGGTACGGACCAGGATCCGAGCCGGACGCCCTCCCCTCGGACGCGGGGGAAGAGGCTCCGGCAGCGGCTCGCTGAGCTGCGCGGCCCCGAGGTCCCGGCCAAGGCCCTGGACGCGCGCGCCCTGGCCGCCCTCGCCGCCAACCCGGGCTGCAGACGGCGCGCGATCCTCGACGGCGCCGGGGTGAACAAGGCGGCGCTGGCGAGCGCGTTGGGAGCGCCGTCGGCCTTCGGGCAGTCCCAGTTCGCGTTCGTGCGGGGCAACGCCTTCGAGGCGAAGGCCAAGGCCGACGGCGGCGCCGAACTGCTGCGGCTGGCCCACGAGAAGCTGGACCGCTCGGCCGAACCGCCCGCCGCCGCGCGCGTGCCCGACCTGACCGCGCCCGGTCCCGAAGGGCGCCTGGAGCGCACGAGGCTGGCGCTGCGCGAGGCCGTCCGGGCCGCCGCGGCGGCCCCGGGCACCTGGACGCTGCTCGACCACCCGATGCTCGCCCTCGACGTCGCCGGCTCCCCCGCCTTCCTGGAGCCGGACGCGGTGGTGGTGCACCCGGACGGCAGCTGGACGGTCGTGGAGATCAAGTCCTTCCCCCTGCTGGACGGCGCCGCGGACCCGGCGAAGGTCGGCGCGGCGGCCCGTCAGGCGGCGGTGTACGTGCTGGCGCTCGAGGAGGCGGCCGGCCGGCTCGACCCTCCCCCGCGCGTGCGGCACCGGATCCTGCTCGTGTGCCCCAAGGACTTCTCCAACCTGCCCACCGCGTCGGCCGTGGACGTGCGCAGGCAGCGCGCGGTGACCGCCCGTCAGCTGGCCCGGCTCACCCGGATCGAGGAGATCGCCGACACGCTCCCGGAGGGCACGTGCTTCTCGCCGGAGCTGCCCGCCGAGCAGTTGGCGCAGGCCGTGGAGGCGGTCCCGGCGACGTACGCGCCGGAGTGCCTGTCGGCGTGCGAGCTGGCCTTCCACTGCCGGGACCGCTCCCGCGCGGCCGGCGCGGTGACCTCCCTGGGCCGTCCGGTCCGCGCGGAACTGGGCGGCCTGACGACGGTCGAGGACGTGCTGGCGGCGGCCCACGGCCGGGCCGGCGACCCCGGCGACCCGGTGGTGGCGGCGCTGCGGCGGGCGGCGGCCCTGCGCGCGGAGGCGCTGGGCGCCGCCGCCGTTCCCGCCGCCCGGGAGGTGGCCCCTTGTCGCTGATCGCGACCCTCGCCCGCCTCGAGGCCGTCAGCACCGGCCGCGCCCGGCCCGCCGCCACCGTCCGGCACCGGCACCTGTCCGACCGCCCCCTGGTGTTCGTGCCCCTCACCACCGCGGGCGAGGCGGGCGCCCCGCTCGGCGCGCTGGTGGGCACCGACCGGGACGCGCCGCGGCTGCTGGTCGTCCCGCAGCCGCGCGACCGCGACCTCCGGTTCGCGTTCCTCGCCGAACTGGCCGACGTGGTCCTGCCCTACGTCGACGGGTTCGCCGGCGCCGTGGAGGCGGCCGAGCGCACCGAGACCGACCCGGAGACCGGCAAGCGGGTCAGGGTCGAGGTCGAGCTGTGCGCGGACGCGCCCCAGCTGATCGTGCCGAGCCGGGCGGGCATCGACCTCGTGCGGCTCCTCGGCCGGTCCATGCGGTTCCGGCGCACGGCGGAGCAGGACCCCGAGACCCCGTTCCCGGCGCCGCCCCGGGTGCCGCTGCTGGGGCGGTGGCTGACGCACTTCGGGGAGCGGGCCCGGGTGCCCGGCTCGTCGCTGCTGCTGGCCGTGACGGACGTCCTGGCCCGGCACTGGGCGACCGGGCAGTCCACCCTGGAGGACCAGCACCTGGGGGCGCTGCTCGCCTGGATCGACCCGCCCGAGGGACGCTCCGGCGCCGAGGCCGCGCGGGAGGCCGAGCTGGCGCGGGACGCCGACGGCCAGTTGGTGTGCCCGCCCGCGGGCCCGGCGACCGACCCGGCGTTCGACAACAAGCTGCTCGCCCCGGCCATCGAGCGCTACGACCGCGCCCGCACCGCGCTCGCCGCCGCGCGGGACGGGCTGGAGGCCGACGCCCGGCTCGGCGCCCTGACCGCCGCCGAGCGGGAGATCCGCGCGCTGGTGGCGAGCCGCACCCGGCCCACCTGGGACGCGGTGTGGCGCGGCCTGGACCTGCTGCGGGAACTGCCGCCGGGCGCCCGCGTCGAGGAGCGGTGGACGCGCGACCGCTGGTCGTTCACCGGTCACCGGGACCGCGTGCTGGCCGGGGAGCCGCCGCAGCCGCGCCGCGACGACGCG
The DNA here is from genome assembly GCF_055574875.1 of Streptomyces sp. NPDC034670. Lineage (NCBI taxonomy): Bacteria > Bacillati > Actinomycetota > Actinomycetes > Kitasatosporales > Streptomycetaceae > Streptomyces > Streptomyces sp. NPDC034670. The sequence goes on along the minus strand of NZ_JBVITR010000005.1, from coordinate 96,027 downwards.
GTCACCGCGGCGAACAAGCTGGCCGTGCGCGAGCGGGAGCAGGCCCGGCTGGAGGCCCAGGAGGCCCTGGACGACCCGCTGGTGATGGCCGGCCGGCGGCTGGCCGGGGAGGCCTTCGCGGGCGAGGTCGTCGACGTGGTGATGGCGTACAGCGAGAGCAGGCGGCCCAGCCCCCGTCCGCTGGTCACCGTCCGCACGGACGACCGCCCGCACCTGGGCGAGCGGACCCGGGTGTACCGCTCGCTGGACGGGAAGCCGCAGGCGGCGGAGTGCGCCGGGTACGAGGACGGCGGGCCGGACGGCGACGGCGGCGACGGCGGTGGCGGCGCCCTGGTCGTCCTGCGGATCCTGGACCGGATGGGCCGCGGCAAGGAGCCCGCGGAGGGGTCCGTGCCGGAGAAGGGCGACCGCGTGTGCTTCACGCTGTTCGAGCACGAGCCGCGCGGCGGGGCGAAGCTGCCCGACCCGGAGGAGACGCCGTGGACGCACGGCGGCCCGCCCGGTGAGGAGGCCGCCGTGCCGGAGGCCGCCGACCCCGTGACCGAGGAGGACCTCCTGTGACCACCGAGGCCGTGGCCTCCCGGACCGTTCCCGACCCCGGTGCGGCGGCCGCCCGCGCCACCGAGGCGATCCTGCGCGACACGCTGCACGGCGGCGCGCGCGGTGTCGTCGTCGACTCCCCGCCCGGCGCCGGCAAGTCCACCCTGGTGGTCCGCGCGGCCCTGGAACTGGCCGCGGCGGGCCGCCCGCTGATGGTGGTGGCGCAGACCAACGCGCAGGTCGACGACCTGGTGCTGCGGCTCGCGGAGAAGAACCCCGACCTGCCGGTCGGCCGGCTGCACAGCAGCGACACCGACCCGTACGACAAGGCCCTCGACGCGCTGGAGAACGTCCGCACGTCGGCGAAGGCGGCCGATCTCGCCGGCCTGGACGTGGTCCTGTCGACGGCGGCGAAGTGGGCGCACGTCAAGGGCGTCGAGCCGTGGCGGCACGCCATCGTCGACGAGGCGTACCAGATGCGCTCGGACGCGCTGCTCGCCGTGGCCAACCTGTTCGAGCGGGCGCTGTTCGTGGGCGATCCGGGGCAGCTGGACCCGTTCTCGATCGTGGGCGGCGAGCAGTGGGCGGGCCTGTCGTACGACCCGTCCGCGTCGGCCGTGACCACCCTGCTCGCCCACAACCCCGACCTGCCGCAGCACCGGCTTCCGGTGTCGTGGCGGCTGCCGGCCTCGGCGGCGCCCCTGGTGTCGGACGCGTTCTACCCGTACACGCCGTTCCGCAGCGGCACCGGCCACGGGGACCGCGGGCTCACCCTCGCCGTCCCGTCGGACGGCTCGGGCCCGGACCGGGTGATCGACGAGGCGGCCGAGTCCGGCTGGGGCCTGCTGGAGCTGCCCGCCCGGCACACCCCGCGCACGGATCCGGAGGCGGTGCGGGCGGTGGCGGCGGTGGTGCGCAGGCTGCTGGACCGCGGCGGCGCGACGACGTCCGAGCGGTCGGCGGACCCCGCCCCGCTGACCGCCGGCCGGATCGCCGTCGGCACCGCGCACCGGGACCAGGCGGCGGCGGTGCGGGCGGCGCTCGCGGAGCTGGGCGTGAGGGACGTCACGGTCGACACGGCGAACCGTCTCCAGGGCCGGGAGTACGACGTCACGGTGGTCCTGCACCCGCTCTCCGGCCGCCCCGACGCCACCGCCTTCCACCTGGAGACGGGCCGGCTGTGCGTGCTCGCCTCCCGGCACCGGCACGCGTGCATCGTGGTGTGCCGGGCGGGGGTGGGCGACCTGCTGGACGACTACCCGTCCACGGAACCGGTCCGGCTCGGCACCCTCGTGAAGTTCCCGGACGGCTGGGAGGCCAACCACGCGGTCCTCGCGCACCTCGCCGAACACCGCGTGCGGTGGCGGCCCTGACCGGCGCCGCGGCCGCCGGGCGGGACGCACCGGCCCTCCCCCGCCCCTCGCCGGGCACCGCGTGCGGCCCCGGCCCCGGCCGGGGGACGAGGCCCTCTTGCGCGGGCGCGGGACAATGGACGGTGGCCCGCCTCCCCGGGTGACCCCCGCTCGCGGGGGAGGACCGCCCCGGCGGGCCGACCGAGACGCACGAGAAGGAGAGATCATGGCGGAGCCCACGCCGCGTCGGGACGAACCGCGGCTACGCCCCGCGCCCCTGCTGTTCGAGCCCGCGGCGGCCGCCGCCGATCCGGAGCACTTCTTCGACCTGGAGTCGATCGACGATCCGCGCGCGCTGCTGGAGCGGGCGACCGAGCTGACGCTCGCGTTCCGGGCCGCGGCGGACCGGGCGATGGAGTTCCAGGCGGTGGCGGCGGCCCAGCTGGCCGACCCCCGGCGCTTCGACCGGCTGACGACGGCCGACATCGCGGAGCGCGCCGAGTGGACCGAGGACTACGCGAAGAAGATGGTGGAGTTCGGGCGGGGCCTCATGCGCGACGGCGAGGGCCCGGGGGACACCGGCCCGGCGTGAGCCCCGCGGCCCCGCGGCTTCCGGGGCCCGCGCGCCCGGCCCGAGCCGGGCCTGGCATATGCCAGGCGGGCACGATACCCCCTCCCCCGGCGCCGCGTCCCGGGTTTCGGCAACCCGGGGAAACCGTTCCCTCACGGCGGGTAGACCTGTGCGTCATGAGCAGCACACGGAATGCCTCCGACATCAGCGGCGTCACCCCGGACGGCGCCGCCTGGCTCGCCTCGGCGGGGACGTCCGCGCGCAGCACGCTCTCGCACTGGGCGGAGCGTGCGGCCGCCCCGGTCGTCCTGCCCTGCGGCACGGCCTTCGACGTGGTGAGCGTGCCCGCGGTCTTCGGGCGCCGGATGCTGGACCGGCTGTGGGAGGAGGGGCCGGGTTCCGGGCCGGTGGCGGAGTTCCGGGGCCGGATGCTGCTGTTCGCGTCGCCGGGGACGGCCCAGCGGCTGCCGGCCCTGCTGGAGTGGGAGGAGTGGGACGCGCACGACCGCGGGCCCGGCCGCACCGGCGGTGTCCCGCCGCTGCTGTGCCACGGCGCCGGCGACGCGGTGACGGTGCCGGCCCCCCTCGGCGCCACGGCCGCCGCGGACCGCTCCGGCTCGCGCTGGCTGGTCGCCCCGGACACGCGTCGTCCCTGGTTGCCGGGCCCGGAGGTGCTGCTCTGGGCGGCCGTACGGGCGGCCCGCGCGGCCGTGCGGATATCGATTTTTCCTCCCGCCGACCAGGGTGCTAATGTCTACGACGTCAGCAGGCGCCGCTAGCTCAGTTGGTTAGAGCAGCTGACTCTTAATCAGCGGGTCCGGGGTTCGAGTCCCTGGCGGCGCACGACACGCAGAAGGCCTCCTGTGAGAGCAGGGGGCCTTTCGCGTGTGCGCCCCGCCGGCGGTCAGCCCGTGGTGATCTTCACCGTCCACGCCCCCGAGGCCGTGCGTCCCTCCACCTCCACCCGTACGGACTCCCCGGGCACCGTGAAGCTCTCGCCGAGGGCGACCGGGGCGTCGGCGAGGGGCGGGTAGACCGAGTCCGTCGGGCAGGCCTCGGTGTGCGGGTGGGCGTCGACGACCTCGATGGGGCCGTCGCCGGACTGGGTGCCGCTGCGCACCCGGTAGACCAGCACTCCCTGCCGGCAGGCCGCCGCGTCGTTGCCGACCGGGCCGCGGGCCTCGAAGGCGAGCACGCTGTCGGTGCCGGTCCGCACGACCGCGAGCTTGGTGCCCCGGCCGAGCCCGAAGGACGGCGTCCCGGCCGCGCCCGTCACCGGCACCCCCGGCCCCGCCCCCAGCGGCTCCAGCGTCAGCCGCACCGGGCCCGGGCCCCGCACGCACCGCACCTGCCGCGGGTCCAGCCAGCCCAGTTTCCACTTGTGCCAGCCGAACAGGTCGGGCGCCAGGGCGAACTGGCTGCCCATCAGGTCCCAGTCGCCGACGTGGGTGTCCCAGTCGCCCTTGCCGTCCACGGGCCGGTGGTAGAGGTCGGGCAGGTCGAAGACGTGCCCGGTCTCGTGGGCGAGGACCAGCCGGTCCGGGGGGTGGTTCTCGAAGACCGTGACGACCCGGCGGATGTCGGTGCCGTCGGCCCGCAGCGGGGTGTCGAGGTTGACGACCTTGGTGGCGTCGGAGTCCACGCCCGGGGCGTCCGGGTCGGCGACGAGGTAGACGACGTCGTACCGCGAGAAGTCGACCTGCCCGTCGGTCACGGCGAGCGCGTCGCGCAGGTAGGCCGCCCGGTGGGGGACGGCCCAGTCGCGCCGTATGGCGTACGCGGTGGACGGGCGCGGCATCCGGATCCAGTGCCGCAGGGCGTGCGGGCGCAGGGTGAACCTGCCGTAGGAGGACCGCTGGAAGAAGTGGCTCGTGGCCGGGAAGTGGTCGGCGGCGAGTTCCTCGGGCGTGGTCAGCGGGTGCGAGTCCGGGAAGGACAGGAACACCATCACCGCGTCCAGGCTGCGGGACGGACGGGGATAGGCCCTGTTCCAGGTGTCCAGGCCCTCGGAGTGGTGCGCGTCGGTGCGGGTCAGGGCGCAGGGCGCCGGGGAGAAGGGCCCGGCGGAGGAGGGGACGGACACCATCGAGGTCGCCGCGAGCGCCGACATGGTGGTGCACATCGCCGCCGTGCTGCGCAGCCGGGGCCGTACACCCGGACGGCGCAGCGCCCGGAGGGTTTCCCGGCCGGGTCCTCGTCCTCTCAGGGGGAACTGGCGCGGCACGGAGACCTCCGGGAGACGGTTCACGGAACACCGCACCCAGAGTGTGTGCGTTTGTCGTATTGCGCCCTGTTCAACTGCACCGGACGGGTGAGGGAGCCGGGCCCTTCCGCCGGGCCCGGGTCCGGGGCGCCCCGGACCCGGGCGCCGCATACGGAGCGTCACAACCGTGCGGAGGCCTGTCGAAGCCGTCCATCGAACGGACGGAAACGGTCGGGAAGAGATGCGGGACCGCCCCGGAGACCGGACAGTGGCGAAAAGGGCCCGATGTCGGCCTCTATGATCGACAGACTTTCCTGTGCGGACAGCGATCGAGTGCACTGCGGGAGCGAGAGGTGAGCGGAACGTCCGAAGGGCCGGCGCCCGCAACGGATCTCGACCGACCAGTCGTCACGGGGAGTGAGACCGTCACGTCCTCCCGTACCGGGTCCCCGCCGCCCCCGCCGCCCCTCCCGCCCGCCCCGCCCCCTTCGTCCCCGGCCTCCCCGGCTCCCCCGGCCCCTCCGCCGTACCGTGCCGCCTTCGCGGCCGCGCCGCTCGCCATGGCCGTGGTCGACCGCGCGGGCACGGTGGTCAGCGCCAACGGCAGCCTCGCCGCCCTGCTGGGCAGCGACCCGGACGCCCTGACCGGCGCCGTCGCCGCCGATCTGGTGGACCTCTCCTCCGACGCCCGCGTCTGGCACGCCTACCGCGAGGTGCTGCGCGGACGGCGGGCGAAGCTGCGCTGCACGCGCCGGCTGAAGCACCCCGAGGGGCGCGTGCTGTGGGTACGGGTGACGGTCGCCCCGCTGCCCGCCGACGGCGAGGGCGTCCTGCTCTCGGTCACCGACATCAGCGCCCGCCGCGAGCTCCAGGCGCGGCTGCGGCACGCGCGGATGCACGACCCGGTGACCCGGCTGCCCAACCGCGCCCTGTTCCTCGAACGGCTGACGGCGGCCCTGGACGCGGAGTCCTGCGAGCGGAGCGGCACCGGCCGGATCGGTCTGTGCCACCTGGACCTGGACGGGTTCAAGGCCGTCAACGACACCCTCGGCCACCGCGTGGGCGACCGGCTGCTGGCCGCCGTCGCCGAGCGCCTGACGCGCTGCGCGCAGGAGGCCGGACGCACCAGGAACGGCGCCCCGCTGGTCGCCCGGCTCGGCGGGGACGAGTTCGCCCTGCTGGTGGAGGACTCCACCGGCACCGAACAGCTCGCCGACCTCGCCGAGTCGGTGCTCGAGGCGGTCCAGGCCCCCTTCGACCTCTGCGGCCGGCGGCTGTCGGTCTCCGCCTCCATCGGGGTGGTCGAGCGGCACGCCGCCGGGACCACGCCCACCGCGCTGATGCAGGCCGCCGACACCACGCTGTACTGGGCGAAGGCCGACGGCAAGGCCCGCTGGACCCTGTTCGACCCGGAGCGCAACGCCCACCGGGTGACCCGCCAGGCCCTCGCCTCCACCCTCCGCCCGGCCATCGAGCGGGGCGAGTTCGCGCTGGAGTACCAGCCGCTGGTCGGCATGGAGGACGACCGGGTGCACGGCGTGGAGGCCCTGGTGCGCTGGAACCACCCCCGGTTCGGCACCCTGACGCCGAATCGATTCATCGGGCTCGCGGAGGAGGACGGCTCGATCGTGCCGCTCGGCCGCTGGGTGCTGCGCACCGCCTGCCGCCAGGCCCGCCGCTGGCAGCAGGAGCACCCCGGGGAGCCGCCGATCTTCGTCAGCGTGAACGTGGCGGTGCGCCAGATCTGGGACTCCGACCTGGTGGCGGACGTCGCCGGGGTCCTGGCGGACACCGGTCTCGCGCCGCGGCTGCTGCAGCTGGAGCTGACGGAGTCGGCGGTGATGGGCTCGGCCGGCCGGCCGCTGCGGGTCCTGCAGGAGCTCAGCGCGATGGGCGTGCGCATCGCCATCGACGACTTCGGCACCGGCTACTCGAACCTGGCGTACCTGAGCCGGCTGCCGGTGTCCGTCCTCAAGCTGGACGGTGCCTTCGTCCGGGGCTTCCCCTACGAGGAGCGCGGCGCCGCCCCGCCGAACCCGGCCGACGAGGTGATCGTCGAGGCGATGGTCCAGCTCGCCCACCGGCTCGGCCTCACGGTCACCGCGGAGTGCGTGGAGACCGCGGCGCAGGCCACCCGGCTGCGCCGGATCGGGTGCGACACCGGTCAGGGCTGGCTGTACTCCCGTCCGGTGCCGCCGGACCGCATCTCCGAGCTGCTGGGCGCGCCCGGGGTTCAGGCGGGGAGCGGCAACCCGTAGGAGTCGGCGATGAGTTCGTAGGAGCGCAGCCGCGCCCCGCCGCTGTGCGCGTTGGCCGTGAGCATCAGCTCGTCGGCGCCGGTGCGCTTGTGCAGGTCGTCCAGTCCGGCGCGGACCTCGTCCGGGGTGCCGTGGACGACGTTGGCGTTCCAGGAGTCGACGAACTCCCGCTCCATGGGGGTGAAGGGGTACGCCTCCGCCTCCTCGGGGGTGGGGACCAGGCCCGGGCGGCCGGTGCGCAGCCGGACCATGTTCAGGGCGGCGGCCAGCACCTGCCGGCGGGCCTCCTTCTCGTCGTCGGCCGCGAGCGCGGAGACGCCGATCAGGGCGTAGGGCGCGTCGAGGACCTCGCTGGGCCGGAAGCTCTCGCGGTACAGGTCTAGGGCGGGGAGGGTGTTCTGCGCCGAGAAGTGGTGGGCGAAGGCGAACGGCAGGCCGAGCAGGCCGGCCAGCCGGGCGCTGAAGCCGGAGGAGCCGAGCAGCCAGACCGGCGGGCGGTGCGGGGACTGCACCCCGCCGGGCGAGGTGCCCTGCACCGGACCGGGCACGGCGTGGATCCGGCGGTAGGGGTGCCCGTCGGGGAAGTCGTCGTCCAGGAAGCGGGTCAGCTCGGCGAGCTGCTGGGGGAAGTCGTCGGCGCCCTCGTTCAGCCGCTCGGCGCGGCGCAGGGCCGCCGCCGTGGCGCCGTCGGTGCCGGGGGCGCGGCCGAGGCCGAGGTCGATCCGCCCGGGGGCCATGGCCTCCAGGGTGCCGAACTGCTCGGCGATGACGAGCGGCGCGTGGTTGGGGAGCATGACGCCGCCGGAGCCGAGCCGTATGCGCTCGGTGCGGGCGGCGAGGTGGGCCAGGATCACGGCGGGGGACGAGGAGGCCACGCCCGGCATCGAGTGGTGCTCGGCGACCCAGTAGCGGTGGTAGCCGCGCGCCTCGGCGAGGCGCGCGATGTCCACGCTGGTCCGCAGGGCGTCGCTCGCCGTGCTGCCGGCGCCCACGGTGACCAGGTCGAGCACCGACAGCGGGACGGGGGCGGTGCCCCGGGCCGTGCCTCGGATCTCGTCGGCTGCGGTGTCGTCTGCGGCCACGGTGCGGTGCCTCCTGTGTGTCGCCGTGCGTGGTCGGCGCGCCGTCCGCGCGCCCTCACTCCGGCCGACAACAGGGGGCGGCCCCCGCTTATTCCTCCGGTGCGGGGGCCCGCCGCGCGCCCCGGCGCGGGGTGCTCACACCTGCACGACCGGCTCCCGGGTGAACAGCGCGCCCAGTTCCGGGGCGTTCACCCGGCGGTCGGCCAGGCGCAGCCCTTCCCAGACCGTGACCTGGTTGGCGGTGAGGACCGGCTTGCCCAGCTCCTCCTCCAGGGCCGGGATGTGGGCGACCGTGTGCAGCGCCGTGTCCGGCAGGAGCAGCGCCCGGGCGTCCGGGGTGTCGGCCGCGCGGGCCAGGGCGAACAGCTCGGTCCCGCCCCAGGCGCCCGCCTCCTCCGCCGTGGTCATCCCGCAGGCGCGCACCCGGGTCACCTCCGCCCCGCCGGCCCGCAGGAAGTCGGCGAAGAGCCCGGCCACGTCGTCCGGGTAGGTGGCCCCGACGGCGACCCGCCGCACCCCGATCTCCCGCAGCGCGTGCACGAAGGCGAAGGACGTGGACGAGGCGGGCATGCCGGCCGCCAGGGCGAGGCCGCGCACCTGCTCGTGGGCGCCGTCCCAGCCGTGCGCGAAGCTGCCCCTGGTGCTGGCCCACACCACGGCCTCGGCGCCCGAGAGCCGCAGGTCCTGCAGCCCGGCCGCCAGCCGCTCCGGCGAGCCCGTCTCCCGCAGCGCGTCCACGCCGCTGTCGGTGTGCACCAGGTCCACCCGGATGTCGCTGCCCAGCAACTGCTCCATGCGTGGGTAGTCGTCCTCCGCGGAGTGGCCCGGATAGAGGAATCCCAGTGCGGTCATGTCCAGCCTTCCTGCTGCTTCTCCTCCTCCGGCACCACCGCGCCGGACCCCCTGGCCCGGCGGCGCGGTCCCGGAGCGCGCCGTCACGTCGGCCGGCGCCCGATACGGTCCCACCGCCCGGGTACCCCGTCGGCGCAACGCCGCTCCCGTGATCACCCGGTCGACCGGGATGCCCGGTATGCGAAGTCCCGCCTCCGGCGGGGGATCACGTCGCGGGCCGGTGCGTCGCGGGCCGGTGCACGGCGGGAGCGGCGCGCCGGGGCGGCGATCGCCGGTGCCGCGCCCGCCCGGCTGCCCGCCCCGCGCCCCGCGCGCCCGCCCGCGACGCCGCCGACGGAGCCGCCCGGCGTCGCGGGCGGGGGCGACGGCCCCGGGAACGGCCGTGTTGACGACGGCGGGTCCGGGTGCGAGCGTGGTCGGTCCGCGTGTCCCGGAGCATCCGGAACCACGAAGACTCCCGGCCATCCTGGAGGACCGGCGGCCCATGACCCCTCCCACGCTGCTCGTCCTGGACGCCGACCCGCTCCCCCGTCTCGGCCGGCTCACCGGCCGGGTCCGGATCGAGCACGCCGACGCCTCGACGCTCGCCGAGCGCCTCCCGCACGCGGACGTGCTGCTGGTGTGGGACTTCACCTCCCACGCGGTCCGCGAGGCGTGGCCCGGCGAGGGCCCCCGTCCGCGCTGGGTGCACGCGGCGAGCGCCGGCGTGGACCACCTGCTCGGTCCGGAACTGGCCGCCTCCGACACGGTGGTCACCAACGCGCGCGGGGTCTTCGACCGGCCGGTCGCCGAGTACGTCGCGGCCCTCGTCCTCGCCTTCGCCAAGGACCTGCCGCGGACGCTGGAGTTGCAGCGGGAGCGGACCTGGCGGCACCGGGAGACGCGCCGGGTCGCCGGGACCCGGGCCGTCGTGGTCGGCTCCGGGCCGATCGGCCGGGCGATCGCCGGCACGCTCACGGCGCTCGGCGTCACCACCGCCCTGGTCGGCCGCACCGGGCGCACGGGCGTGCACGGCCCCGAGCACCTGGACCGGCTGATCGCCGGCGCGGACTGGGTGATCGCCGCCGCGCCCCTGACGGACCGGACGCGGGGCATGTTCGACGCCCGCCGCTTCGGCGTGATGCAGCCCTCCGCCCACTTCGTCAACGTCGGCCGCGGGCAGCTGGTCGTGGAGGAGGCGCTCGCCGAGGCGCTGCGGCGGCGCTGGATCGCGGGCGCGGCGCTGGACGTGTTCGCGTCCGAGCCGCTCGCCCCCGACAGCCCGCTGTGGCGGGTGCCGGGGCTGGTCGTGTCACCGCACATGAGCGGCGACACGGTGGGCTGGCGGGACGAACTCGCCGCTCAGTTCGTGGAGTTGTACGAGCTGTGGGCGGCGGGCAAGCCACTGGTGAACGTGGTCGACAAACGGCGCGGATACGTCCCCGGGCCCTGACGCCCCGTGCGGGGCCCCCGGCGCCGCACGGGGCGGGGGCGGGCCTCGCGTCCGCCGGAAGCCGAGCGCCTCCCCGGCCCCTCCCGCGCGCCCCGGCCCCGCCCGAGCACCACGGGCCGTCGCAGCCCTCGGCCACGGCCTCCGGGCCCTCCGCCGCCTGCCCCGGGGGGCGGGGCCCGGTACCCGGCCGACGTCGCCGTCCGGCAGCGGATCGTTCCGCTCGCGGAAGCGGGCCGGGTCCGCGCGGGTGGTGCCGGGGCGGACCTCGCGGTCGTGACCGTGGGCCGTGGCGCCGTGGACCGTGGAGCCGGGGCCGTGGGGCCGTGGCCCGGTTCGGCGCCCGGAGGGGGAACAGCGGAGATCTCCGGCAAGGGGCGTGACGGCCGGATCCTCCGGCGGCGGCCCGGATGCCGCGAAGGGTGGGAACAGGGGCGTGCATCCCGTTGCGCGCGTGCGGCGTGATGGACGTCACCGGACGGCGGGAGGGAGTTCCGGACCGCGGCGCGGGTGACGGGCGCCCGGTCGCCGGACCGTCGGGCCGTGCGGGTGATTCCGCGTTTGACCAGCGCGAGCTCGAGATACCGGTCAGCCATGCGTCCCCTGTTCCCGCGCCGGTCGGGACGGCCCGACCGCCGAGCGGGGCCGGAACCGGCCGGAATAACTCGCATCGCATCGGGTAGCGGCGCCGCCATGGCTCCACCACTGCATCCATTCCGACATCGGAGAACCTCCGGGCCCTCCCGCCGGTCGCTGCTCGCGGGGGTCGCGGCGCTCGGCGCGCTGGGCGCCGCGGGCTGTTCCCGCGTCCCCACCGAGGCGAGCACGAACGGCGGTGACCTGCTGGACCGCCTCAGGGCGGCGGGCGTCGTCCGCCTGGGCATCGCCGGGGAGATACCCTTCGGCTACATCGACAAGGACGGCGAGCTCACCGGCGAGGCGCCGGAACTGGCCAAGGTCATCTTCAAGCGGCTGGGCGTGGACCGGGTCCAGCCCGTGCCGACCGAGTTCGGCTCGCTGATCCCGGGGCTGAACTCCCAGCAGTTCGACGTCGTGGCCGCCGGGATGTACATCAACCCCGACCGCTGCGAGCAGGTCATCTTCTCCGACCCCGACTACCAGATGCTCGACTCCTTCATCGTGCGCAAGGGCAACCCGCTGGGACTGCGCGACTACCGGGACGTCGTCGAGAAGAAGGCGAGGTTCGCCACCGGCACCGGGTACGCGGAGATCGCGTACGCCGTGGAGGCCGGGTACGCGGAGAGCGACATCCTCATCGTCCCCGACCAGGTCGCCGGGCTGAACGCCGTGGAGGCCGGGCGCGTGGACGTCTTCGCCGGCACCGCGCTCACCACCCGCGAGGTGGTGAAGAAGTCGCGCAAGGCCGAGGTCACGGAGCCGTTCAAGCCGATCGTCGGCGGCAAGCCGCACGTGGACGGCGGCGGCTTCGCCTTCCGGCCGACCGAGACGAGGCTGCGGGACGCCTTCAACGTCGAGCTGCGGGGACTCAAGGAGAGCGGCGAGCTGCTGCGCATCCTGAAGCCGTTCGGGTTCACCGAGGACGAGATGACGGATCTGACCGCGAAGGAGCTGTGCGGCGGATGACCCCGGGACTCTGGGAACTCGTACTCGAAGGCGCCTGGGTCACGGTCCAGCTCCTCGTCCTCAGCGCGCTGCTGGCGACGGCGGTGTCCTTCGTGGTCGGCGTGGCGCGCACCCACCACCGGTGGATCGTCCGCTTCCTCGCGGGCCTCTACACCGAGGTGTTCCGCGGGACCTCGGCCCTGGTGATGATCTTCTGGGTGTTCTTCGTGCTGCCCCCGGCCTTCGGCTGGCAGCTGGTGCCGCTGTGGGCGGGCACGCTGGCGCTCGGCCTGACCTACGGGGCGTACGGCTCGGAGATCGTGCGCGGCGCCCTCGCCGCGGTCGACCCGGCCCAGCGCGAGGGCGGCATCGCGCTGAGCTTCACGCCCTGGCAGCGGATGCGGCTGATCCTGCTGCCGCAGGCGGTGCCGGAGATGATCCCGCCGTTCTCCAACCTGCTGGTCGAGCTGCTCAAGGGCACCGCCCTGGTGTCGATCATGGGCATGGGCGACCTGGCGTTCAGCGGCAACCTGGTGCGCCTCGCCCTCCAGGAGAGCGCGGAGATCTACACGTACATCCTGCTGATCTACTTCGTGATCGCCTTCCTGCTGACCCGCCTGATGCGCGGCCTGGAGAAGAAGCTGAAGGCGGGCGTCGGCAAGAGGCAGCAGGCGGCCCCGGCCCGCGTGCCCGAGGGGAGTGGTGTCTCGTGACGTGGGACTGGAGCGCGGTCGCCGACTTCATGCCGCACTTCTGGGAAGGCCTGCTGGTCACCCTGCAGATCCTGGTCCTCGGCTCGCTGATCTCGTTCGTGCTGGGCCTGGTGTGGGCGCTGCTGATGCGGGTGCCGACGCGCTGGGTGACCTGGCCGGTCGGGGCGCTGACGGAGTTCGTCCGCAACACCCCGCTGCTGGTGCAGCTGTTCTTCCTCTTCTACGTGCTGCCCGAGTGGGGGTTCACCTTCTCGGCGCTGACCACCGGCGTCTTCGCCATCGGCCTGCACTACTCGACGTACACGATGCAGGTCTACCGGGCCGGCATCGAGGCCGTGCCGGCGGGCCAGTGGGAGGCGGCGACGGCGCTGAACCTGCCGCTGCGCCGGACGTGGACCGCGGTGATCCTGCCGCAGGCCGTGCGCAGGGTGGTGCCCGCGCTCGGCAACTACGTCATCTCGATGCTGAAGGACACCCCGATGCTGATGGCGATCACCGTGCTGGAGATGCTCGGCGAGGCGCGGCTGTTCGCCCAGCAGAACTTCCAGTTCACCGAGCCCCTGACGGTGATCGGTCTCGCCTTCATCGTCATCTCCTACCTGGCCTCCCTTGCCCTGCGAGCCCTGGAGCGACGCCTTGTCCACTGACACCCACGCCCCGTTCGGGAAGAAGCCCGGCAGTCCGAGGAGCACCGGCGAGCTGATCCGTCTGGAGCGGGTCACCAAGCGGTTCGGGGACCACACGGTCCTGGACCACCTGGACTTCTCCGTGGACGCCGGCCGGCACGTCACCCTGATCGGCCCGTCCGGATCGGGCAAGACCACGATCCTGCGGCTGCTGATGACGCTGCTGAAGCCGGACGAGGGCACCATCACCGTCGACGGGGACCGGCTGTTCCCCGCGCCCGAGAAGCAGGTCCGCGAGGTCCGCAAGAAGATCGGGATGGTGTTCCAGCAGTTCAACCTGTTCCCGAACATGACGGTGCTGAGGAACATCACCGAGGCCCCGGTCACCGTGCTCGGCCTGTCCAGGGACGAGGCCGAGGAGCGGGCGCGGGAGCTGCTGGAGCTGGTCGGCCTGTCGAGCCACGTCGACAAGCACCCCGCGCAGCTGTCCGGCGGCCAGCAGCAGCGGGTGGCGATCGCGCGGGCGCTGGCGATGCGGCCGCAGGTGCTGCTGCTGGACGAGGTGACCTCGGCGCTGGACCCGGAGCTGGTCGCGGGCGTCCTGGACGTGCTGCGGGACATCGCCCGCTCCACCGACATCACCATGCTCTGCGTGACCCACGAGATGAACTTCGCCCGGGACATCTCGGACCAGGTGCTGATGTTCGACTCCGGCCGGGTCATCGAGGCGGGCGCGCCGGAGAAGATCTTCAACGAGCCGGAGCACGACCGGACGCGGGAGTTCCTCAGCGCGGTCCTGTGACCACGGGGCGGGTGCGGGCGAACGTCCCGGCTCCCCGCTCCGGCGCATACCTCTGGCATGTGTCAAGGGGCCTGCCGTGCAGTTGGGAGGGGTCGCGGTCTTGTCAAGCCCCGCTTCCGCGGAGCCGTTCGACGGCTATCGTGGAGGGGATGCTCCGACCGGATCGCGGCCCCGGAAGCGCCCGAGGGGGGAACCGCGGCGCCGCTGCGCCGTCCCGGGGGACGGCCACCGGGTCTCCGGCCGAACCCGCTCATACCCTGCACGACCACGCGAGGTGAGCCGTCATGAGGTGGGAGCCGACCGCCCCGCGCCACTCGGTCCAGGACGCGCTGCGCGTCCTGGAGACGGTGGCCCGGCGCACCGCAGGAGTCACCGACACCGAACTCGCCCGCCAGACCGGCCTCGGCACGGAGCGGCTGACCACGCTCCTGCGGATGCTGCGCCGCGAGGCCTACGTCGAGCAGACCGCCGACGGCGCCTACGCCACCGGGCCGGCCTTCGCCCGCCTCGGCGCGGCCCAGGGCCGTGAGGAGGCCCAGCGCGACACGCTCCAGCGCACCCTGGACCGGCTGCGCGACTCCGTGGGGGCCGCCGTCTACCTGAGCCGGTACGTGGACGGCGAGGTCAGGGTCACGCAGTACGCCGACAGCCCGGCCACCCCGAAGGTGAACGAGTGGGTGGACTTCCGCTGCTCGGCGCACGCCACCGCGCTCGGCAAGAGCCTGCTCACCCAGCTCGACCACGACGGCCGCCGCGACCACCTCGCCCGGTACCGGATGGCCCGGCTCACCTCGCGCACCATCACCAGCGACAAGCTGCTGCTCTCCCGGCTGGAGGCGCAGCCGCCCACCGTCCCGGTCCTGGACCTCCAGGAGTACGCGGTCGGCACGGTCTGCGCGGCCGTCCCGATCACGGCCGGCTCCTCGGTGGGCTGCCTGGCCCTGTCCCTGCCGGTCCGGCACGCCCACCGGCTGCGCCGGGCCGCGGACGCCCTGAACCGCAACGCGGCCCCGGTGCTGCTCTCGCTGACGATCTAGGTGTGCTGTCCCGGGACGCCCGTGTCGCGTGGTCGGGAGCACCCCGCGGGGCGGGTACTATTTACTCCGTCGCCGCCCGCGCAAGCGGACGGCGGGAGTCATGCGCCGCTAGCTCAGTTGGTTAGAGCAGCTGACTCTTAATCAGCGGGTCCGGGGTTCGAGTCCCTGGCGGCGCACAGCGAAGGGCCTCTCGCGGGAGCGGGAGGCCCTTGTGCGTTGCCCTCCGGCGCCGGAGGGGGCGGGGCGTGCCTCAGAACGTGACGTCCGAGCAGGCGTAGAACGCGTTGCCCGTGTCGTGGACCGTCCACACCGCGAGGATCACGTGGTGTCCGCTCAGCCCGGAGGGCAGCCGGCCGCTGTGCGAGAGCGTCTGCGGCGGCTGCTGGCCGTTGTAGGGCACGGTCAGGAACGGGGTGAGGTTGAGGGCGGAACGGGACAGCTTCTGGTTCTGGTTCCAGCCCGGCTTGGTGACGTAGTACCGGAAGTCGGTGGTGGCGTGCCGGGCCGTGAACTGCCACCGGAAGGTGTAGTTCTGTCCGCCGGTCACCCGGGTGGTGGGCCAGTCCGCGCCCGACGGCGTCTTCGGGCTGTCGAGCTGCGCGAACCGCGTGTTGTTGGCCGAGCAGAGCTGCCCGTCGGCGGGGCCGGAGGCGGGGAAGCCCTTCGGGCCCTCGACGCTCTGCGGCTCCCACTGGATGGAGCCGCAGTTGGCCACCGCGCCGTTCTGGCAGAGCTTCTGCCGGCTGACCGGGAGATCGGTGTAGCCGTGGCCGCTGGCACCGCCGGAGGAGAGCACGAGCGCTCCGGTCGTGGCCAGTCCCACCGCGGCTGAGTACAGCTTGGTCCGTGTGCGCATGCTGCCGCTCCTGGAGGACGTGGGGAGGGTGAGGCGTGCAGGTAGGTCTAGACCAAGTCACAGAGTAGGGGCAGGGATTGAGCATGTCCATACCAATCACACAAGTCCGTGCCCCGGCCGTTCACCCCTCCGCCTCCCCCCGTCCCGCGCAGAACGCCACCGTCAGGTCCTTCACCAGCGCCTTGCGTTCGCAGTCGTCCAGCTCCACCAGCCCCCGCATGGTCAGCCGGGTCACCGTGTCCTCCACCGAGTCCACGACCGAGGTCAGCACGCTCGCCCGGTGCTCGGCGTCCAGCGCGGCGATCCGGCGCCGGTGCATCGCGGCGGCCACCTCGGGCGCGTACTCCACCCGGACCGGCCGCACCGCGAACACCTCGAGCCCCACCGGCGCGGCGTCCTGGGCCACCAGCCGGGTCAGCGCGTCCTCCGTCAGGTCCGTCGCGGCCTGCCCCGCGCCGGGCGCCGCCACCGGCACCCGGAGCAGCGCCGCCTCGACGCACGCGCGCAGGTACCCCTCGTGGTCCTCGACCACCAGCGTCGCCCGCGCGGTGTCCCGCACCCGCCACACCACCAGGACGGCCGCCCGCAGCGCCACCCCGCCCCGGTCGGCCGCCTGCACCGGCTCGCTGCGCCAGTGCCGCAGCCGCACGTCCGCCCGGCGGCGCAGCAGCACCGGGTTGACCCACAGCAGCCCGGTCCGCCGGACCGTCCCCCGGTAGCGGCCGAACAGGCCGAGCACCCAGGCCTGCCCGGTCCGCCCGCGGGCCAGCCCGCCGAACCCGAACAGTCCGAGGGTCCCGGCCGCCGCGTACGCCGCCCACTGCGCGGGGCCGAGCCCGGCCGCGCCGCCGTGCGCCGGGCCCGCGAGCGCCCCGGCGGTGAACGGCGGCAGCACCCCCGCCCACCAGGAGGTGGCCACGCAGCCCGCCGCCCCGCACATCCCGGCGAGCACCCCCGCGAGACCGGGCAGCACCCGGGCCGGCCGCTCCACCAGCCCGGGGTCCACCCGGGGCACGGACCTCCGGGGCCGTACGGCGCCCGGGCGCCGCGGATACGGCCGCTCCCCCGGCCGCTTCCCGAAACGCTCCTCCGTCCGTTCCCCCGTCCGTTCCCCCGCTCGCTCCTCCGTCCGCTCCGCCGCCTGCTCCCCCGCGCGCTCCCCCCTCCGCTCCGCCGCGCCCGGCCGGCGGCCGGCGGCCGCGGGCCGCAGCCGCACCGGCACCGGGCCGGAGTCGTCGCGGAACAGCAGGTGGGCGGGGATCTCGGTGGTGGAGTCGGTGTGGATGAGCCGGACCGGACGGGGCGCCGGGGCGCCGTCCGGCGGCCGCCCGGACTCGGGGACGGGGGAAGTGGTCGTGGTCATGCGTGCCTCCAGCCTCCGCGCCAGACGCGTCACATCGGGAGTGCCCCGGGTCCGGGCCCGGGGGGCCGCGAGCCCGAGGGCCCGGCGGGGCGCGGGCCCGGAGGTCCGGTGGGCCGCGGCCCCGTGGGTCCGTGGATCATGAGAAGAGCCGCCGCCAGGTCTCCGGGCCCACACGGCCGTCCGCCGCGCCGCCGCGCCAGCCCTGGGCGCGCTGGAAGGCCTCCACGCCGCGGCGGTGCCCCTCGCTCCAGCGCGGCCCCGGCCCCCCGGTGAGGTAGCGGCCGAACCCCTTCTCCACCAGCCGCCTCCCCAGCCGGGCGACGTGGGCGTTGTCGGCGCCGGGTCCGAACGGCGCCCGGCCCGGGTAGCCCGGCACCCCGTGCGAGGAGGGTGCGGTGCCGCCCGGCCGGAATCCGCCCCCGGTGTCCTCCCCGCTCCCCCCGCTCCCCCCGGTGCTTTCCCGGCTCTCCCCCGCGCGTCTTGCGGGACTTCCGGCCCCTTCGTCCCCGGGTGGCCCCCACACCGTCGGGGCACCGCCCGGACGGCCTCGCCGGCCACCGCCGGACCGGTGCGCGGTCGTGCCGTACGGGACCCTCTCGGTGACCCAGGTCCGGGCCCGCTCGAGGAGGGCCGCCCGGCCACCGGGACCGGGCGGCACAGCACGCGGCCCCCGCGGAACCGCAGGGGCCTCGCCCGCAAGGACACGGGAAGCGGCCGGGGCCCGGTGCGCCGCCGGACGACCGGGAGGGCGTCCGTCCGGGGCGTGCGGCGGGACCCGCCGCCGGCGGACGCAGCCGGGGCAGTCGCACTCGCCCTCCGGGTCGAATTCCTCGCATACCGGTGACCCCATGCGTCACCCCTCACCCTGTGGTCGAAAAACTCCGCTCCTGTGCACGACGGCAGTTTCACCACCGTTCTCGCCCCGCGCATGCCGGACGGTCCGGACGACGTACGCCCGGTGCGCCGTCCGGGGGACGGGGCCGTCCTCCCGGAAGACGTCGGCGGCCGGTGGTCGGGAGCACCCCCCGGCGTCCTGTAGAGTTGATCCGTCAGCGCGCGCCGCTAGCTCAGTTGGTTAGAGCAGCTGACTCTTAATCAGCGGGTCCGGGGTTCGAGTCCCTGGCGGCGCACCGACAGGACGGGCTCCTCGTGCAGACGAGGGGCCCGTCGGTTTTTGGCCGGATCCCCTCTCGCGCCCGCTGAACGGGACCCGCTCGTCCCACGTATGGAACATGGGCCCCACGGGCTTCCCCCAGAGGTCACCATGGGCGCCTATGACCGGTGAACACCGTGTTTCGCACCTTGCGATCATGATGGACACCGGACACCCTGGTTTCTTCACAAAGCCGCCGATGTGCGGCTGGTGGGGGGGGCGGGGAACCGGTTGCCGCGGCACGGGGCGAGGGGCCTCGTCCGCGGGGGATGCCGAGGGGGCATCATGCAACCGGAAGACGGCTGTTCCATGTCTATAAGGTGTGGATGACGTGGAGGCGGCGGTCTGCCACTGATGACGTCCGTGGAGGTCGTGGGGCCCTGCGCGGACGGAAGGAAGCGAGACGACACACGGCGTCGCCGTGTGCGGGGGGATGACTCATGACGT
The DNA here is from genome assembly GCF_055574875.1 of Streptomyces sp. NPDC034670. Lineage (NCBI taxonomy): Bacteria > Bacillati > Actinomycetota > Actinomycetes > Kitasatosporales > Streptomycetaceae > Streptomyces > Streptomyces sp. NPDC034670. The sequence continues at coordinate 77,159 of NZ_JBVITR010000005.1, read as the reverse complement.
CGACACCGACGGGCGCCCGGGGGGACGACGACCCGTCCCGGACCACCCAGCTCAGGGTGCCTTCGCACCGGAACTGGAACACGGGCGCGTTCCGCCGGATCAAGAAGACGCTGCCGAGGTACGACTACGAGCACTACAGCCGGCTCGCGGGTCCCCTCACCCAGCCCGATCCGAACAAGCCGTACAAGGTCCAGTACCGCTCGCTGATCTCGCAGGAGCCGCACCGCATCCGCATCGCGCTGATGCTGGCCGCGGCCCCGGTGCTGTCGCTGGTGCTGCTGGTGTGGCTGCTGCAGCCCGCGCACTGGACCGAGCGCGACTACCCGGCGTTCGAGTGGCTGCCCGCCCTCGACGTCGTCATGCTCGTCTCGATCGGTCTGATCGAGTTCTTCCGCTGCATGAACGTGCTGTCGAACGCGCACGCCACGCTGGTCGCCCGCGACCCGGTCCCGGTGGTGCCGGAGACCGGCACCCGCGTGGCCTTCCTCACCTCCTTCGTGCCCGGCAAGGAGCCGCTGGAGATGGTGACGAAGACCCTGGAGGCGGCCGTCAGGATCCGCCACCGGGGCGTCATGCACGTCTGGCTGCTCGACGAGGGCGACGACCCCGAGGTGAAGGAGGTCTGCGCCCGGCTCGGCGTGCGCCACTTCTCCCGCAAGGGCGTCGCGAAGTGGAACCAGGCCAAGGGCCCGCACCGCGCCAAGACCAAGCACGGCAACTACAACGCCTGGCTCGACGCGCACGGCGACGACTACGACTTCTTCGCCTCGGTCGACACCGACCACGTGCCGCTGCCGAACTACCTGGAGCGGATGCTCGGCTTCTTCCGCGACCCGGACGTCGGCTTCGTCATCGGCCCGCAGGTGTACGGCAACTACGACAACTTCGTCACCAAGGCCGCCGAGTCGCAGCAGTTCCTCTTCCACGCACTGATCCAGCGGGCCGGCAACCGCTACGGCTCGCCCATGTTCGTGGGCACCTCCAACGCCGTGCGCATCAAGGCGCTCAAGCAGATCGGCGGGCTGTACGACTCGATCACCGAGGACATGGCGACCGGGTTCGAGATGCACCGCGCCAAGAACCCGGAGACGGGCCGGAAGTGGCGCTCGGTCTACACCCCGGACGTGCTCGCGGTCGGTGAGGGCCCCAACGCCTGGACCGACTTCTTCACCCAGCAGATGCGCTGGTCGCGGGGCACGTACGAGACGATCCTCAAGCAGTACTGGAAGGGCTGGTACTCGCTCCCGCCGAGCAAGCTCTTCAACTACACGATGATGATCATCTTCTACCCGATGTCCGCCCTGAACTGGATCCTCGCGGCGCTGAGCTGCGCGCTGTTCCTGGGCCTGGGCGCCTCGGGCGTGAACATCGACCCGGCCGTCTGGCTGATGCTCTACGGCAACGCCTCCGCGCTGCAGATCGGCCTGTACGTCTGGAACCGCCGCCACAACGTCTCGCCGCACGAGCCGGAGGGCTCCGGCGGCGTGGCCGGCATGGTGATGTCCGCGCTGTCGGCACCGCTCTACGCGAAGGCGCTGATCGACTCCGTCCTGCGCAGGAAGAGCAAGTTCGTGGTCACCCCCAAGGGCGACTCGGCCAGCCCGGACACCTGGTTCGGAACCTTCCGGTACCACTGGTACTTCATCCTGATCTTCGGTGGCTCCATCGTCGCCGGCTTCGTCTACGGCCACTCGCACCCGGCCATGGTCATCTGGGCCACCTTCGCCCTGCTGATCACCGCGGCGCCGATGTTCGCCTGGCGCCACGAGATGCGCCAGGACAAGAAGAAGCCGCCGGGCGCCCACGCCGCGGGACAGCGGCAGGACGCCGCCGAGGCGCCCCGGACGCAGCCGCTGCCGCAGATGCCGCAGCCGCACGCCCCGCAGGACCGGCCCGGCTGGGCCGACCCGCACGGCGGACCGGGAGGAACCGGGCACGCCCCGGGCAACGACCAGACCATGCAGATCGCCCTTGGTGGACTTGGGGGACGTAAGGAATGACTGACCGTGCAGGCCGCCGTCGGGCCCGTCGGTTCGCGATAGGCACGGCGGTGGTACTCGCGCTGGCCGGGATGAACGGGCCGTGGCTGTACCGCTTCGGGACCGAGAAGTACCACGCGTACAAGATCGACCGACCCGAGTACAAGGCCGCCAACGGCAAGTGGGAGATCATCGAGTTCCCCGAGGAGTACCGGCAGAACACCATCCACGCGGCGCTGCTGCGCACCGGCAAGGTGCTGCTCGTCGCGGGCTCGGGCAACGACAAGGACAACTTCGACGCCAAGAAGTACGACACCCGGGTCTGGGACCCGGTCAAGGGCACCATCAAGAAGGTCCCGACGCCGAGCGACCTGTTCTGCACCGGCCACACCCAGCTCGCCAACGGCAACCTGCTGATCGCGGGCGGCACCAAGCGGTACGAGAAGCTCAAGGGCGACGTGAAGAAGGCCGGCGGCCTGATGATCGTCCACAACGAGAACCCGGACAAGCCGATGACCCTGCCCGCGGGGACGAGGTTCACGGGCAAGGAGAACGGCAAGACCTTCGTCTCGAAGGACCCGGTGCTCGTCCCGCGGGCGAAGAAGAACTTCGACAAGGCCACCGGCAGGTTCCTGGGCAACACCCCGGGCTACGGCCGCGTCTACGTCGAGGCGCAGAAGGAGGGCGCCGAGTACGAGACCGGCACGCAGGACAACTACACCGTGCAGGGCCTCACCGGCGACGACGCGCGCAACACGTACGGCATCGCCGAGAAGCTCGCCCTGGACAAGAAGGACTTCCAGGGCATCGACGACGCCTTCGAGTTCGACCCGGTCGCCGAGAAGTACATCAAGGTCGACCCGATGAAGGAGTCCCGCTGGTACCCGACGCTCACCACCCTGAGCGACGGCAGGATCCTCAGCGTCTCCGGCCTCGACGACATCGGCCAGCTGGTCCCGGGCAAGAACGAGATCTACGACCCGCAGACCAGGAAGTGGACCTACACGGACAAGGTCCGCCAGTTCCCGACCTACCCGGCGCTGTTCCTGATGCAGAACGGCAAGGTCTTCTACTCGGGTTCGAACGCGGGCTACGGACCGGCCGACGAGGGCCGCGACCCGGGCGTCTGGGACGTGGAGACCAACGAGTTCACCGAGGTCCCCGGGCTGAGCGACCCGGACCTGATGGAGACGTCCGCCACGGTGCTGCTGCCCCCGGCGCAGGACGAGAAGTACATGGTGATCGGCGGCGGCGGGGTCGGCGAGTCCCGGAAGTCCAGCGAGAAGACCCGGATCGTCGACCTCAAGGCCGACGACCCGAAGTTCGTCGACGGCCCCTCGCTGGACAAGGGCACCCGCTACCCGCAGGCGTCGATCCTGCCGAACGACGACATCCTGGTCTCCGGCGGTTCGGAGGACTACCGCGGCCGCAGCGACTCCAACATCCTCGAGGCGCGGATCTACGACACGGAGAAGAACGAGTTCCGGCGGGTCGCCGACCCGCTGGTGGGCCGCAACTACCACGCGGGCTCGATCCTGCTGCCCGACGGCCGCGTGATGTTCTTCGGCTCGGACTCGCTCTACGGCGACAAGGCCAACACCAAGCCGGGCGAGTTCGAGCAGCGCATCGAGATCTACACGCCGCCGTACCTGCACGGCGACCGCGAGCAGCCCGAACTGTCCGACGGCCCGGAGACCATCGAGCGCGGTGAGTCGGGCACCTTCACCTCGAAGGACGCCGCGCGCGTCAAGAGCGTCCGCCTGATCCGGCCGAGCGCCTCGACCCACGTCACCGACGTGGACCAGCGGTCGATCGCGCTGGACTTCGAGGCCGACGGCGACCGGCTGACCGTGACGGTGCCGGAGAACCGGAACCTGGTCCAGGCCGGCTGGTACATGCTGTTCGTCACCGACGCCGACGGCACGCCGAGCAAGGCCCGGTGGGTCCAGGTGCCGTGACCGCCGTACGGCACGGCAGGGACGGCAGAGAAAGGGGAGAGGGCGCCCTCCGTCGCGGAGGGCGCCCTCTCCCCTTCTCGTTCCCGCCGCCGCCCCGTCGCCGCTGCGGCGTGTTGGCCCGAAACAATCTTGTCCGGGCGCGGCGCCTGGTGTGACCTCTGGGGGACGTCGCTGACGCATCGGGCCAACGGTTTCGGGGGAGACGGAAGATGGCCGAGCCGAGCGCATCGGACCGGACGGCCGAGGAGGTCCTCGCGGCCGCGACCGTCCAGGTCGCGGCCGCCGACGGCCACATCGGCGGCCTGGGCGTGCTGATCGCGCCCACCCTGGTGCTGACGTGCGCCCACGTCGTCCTGGGCGCCGCGCGCCTGCCCCTCACCCGTGCCGAGCCGCCCGACGCGCCCGTGCGGGTCCGCCTGGCCCTGGCGGCAAACGGCGAGGAGACGGGGGCCGTCGTCCGGCACTGGGTGCCGGTGCGCGGGGACGGCAGCGGGGACGTCGCCGTCCTGTCGCTGGACCGTCCGCCGGCGGGCGCCCGGCCGGTCCTCATGGTGGCGCCCCGCGCCGTGTGGGACCACCGGGCGATGGTTTTCGGACTGCCGGACGACGGTACCGGGGGCGGCTGGCACACCGCGGTGCTGCGCGGCCGCACCGGCACCGGGCGGCTGCAGATGTCGCCGCTCGACGCGCAGGCCGACCCGGTCCAGCCCGGGTTCAGCGGTTCCGCCGTCTGGGACCTGGAACTGGGCGCCGTGGTGGGCGTCGTGGCGTCCGTCTCGTCGCCGCGCCGCGGGCAGAGCTTCTGCATCCCGACCCGCACGGTGCTCGACGAGGTCCCGGAGCTGGCCGAGCTGCTCGCCCCGGCGTCCCCGTTCCCGGGGCTGCGCCCCTTCACCGAGGAGGACAGCACCCACTTCTTCGGCCGGGACGAGGACGTCGACGCCGTCACCGCCCTGCTGTGTCCGCAGGGGCCGCCCGAGGGCTGCGTGACGCTGACCGGGCCCTCCGGGTCCGGCAAGTCCTCCCTCCTCATGGCCGGGGTGCTGCCCCGGCTGAGGGAGCGGGGGACGAAGGGCGTCGTCCTGCGCGCCGAGGGCCGGCTGCCGGACGCCGGCGCGGTCCGCGACGCCCTGGAGCGCCACCGGTCGGCGCCCGGCCTCGTGCTGGCCCTGGACCAGGCGGAGGCCCTGCTCCTGCGCCCCGAGGAGGACCTGCGCGCACTGGTGGACCGTCTCCTGGAGGCCGGCGCCCTTCCCGGGGTCGGCGTCCTCGTGGCCCTGCGGGCCGACTTCCAGGACGCGGCGCTGCGGCACCCGCAGCTGAGCAGACTGGTCGGCGGCGCGCCCGCCCACCAGCTGGGCCTCATGACCCGCGAGCAGCTCACCGAGGTGGTCCGGCTGCCGCTGCGCGCCTTCCCCGGCGTGGAGTACGACAGCGGCCTGGCCGACCTCCTCGTCGAGGACGCGGCCGGCCGGCCCGGGGCCCTGCCCCTGCTGGGGTTCGTCCTGGAGATCCTGTGGGAACGGCAGACCGGTGGCCGGCTCCGCCTGGACACCTACCGCGAACTGGGCGGCGTCGGCGGCGTGCTGAGCAGCCGGGCGGACTCGGCCTGGCGGCGCGCGCTGCACGGCGCGCCGCCCGGGGCCGCGGCCGGACTCCTGCGCGCGCTGATCCAGGTCCCGCCGGGCGGCACGACCGCGCTGCGCGCCCGGCTCGCCCGCCGCGACGCGGGCGAGGAGCGGTGGGCCATCGCCCGGAACCTGGCCGAGGCCCGCGTCCTCGTGCTCGGCGCGGACCCCGAGCGGGGCGAGACGGTCGAGCTGGCCCACGAGGCCCTGATCGAGCACTGGCAGCCGCTGGCGGAGCAGCTCCGCGACGACCGCGCGTTCCTCGCCTGGCGCGGCGAACTGCGCTACGACCGGGCCCGCTGGTGGCGGGAGGGCCGGCCGGACGGCGCCCTGCTGGAGGACCCCGCGCTGCGGACGGCCGAGCAGTGGCTCGCCGAGCGCGGTGACGAATTGACCGACGAGGACCGGGAGTTCATCGCGGCGGGCGTCGCCCTGCGGGAGCGCCAGCAGCGTGAGGCCGCGCGGTCCGGGCGCATCCGGCGGTACCTGCGGTTCCTGGGGGTGGGGGTCACCGTCCTGGCCGTGGCGGCGGCGTCGGTGGTGTCGGTGCTGTACCTCAACATGCTGGAGGAGCAGCGCCGGCTGGCGTCCGACCGGCTGGCCCGGCAGGCCGTCACCTACGACGACGTGTCGCTGGTGACCTCCTCCCTGTACACCGCGGCCGCGTACCGCACCGCCGACCGCCCGGACGCGCGCTCCGCGCTGCTCGCGCAGTACCTGCGGTTCCGGGACGTGGAGCGGATCGCCGTGGAGAACCGCGAGGAGGTCGGGCACGTCGCGCTCACCGAGGACGGCGAGCGGCTGTACGCGCTGCTGCGGAGCGGCGACTTCGTGGAGGTGGACCTGCGGGGGAAGGACCGGCCCAAGCCGCTCCGGCTCACCAGGAACGACGACAACCGCCGCATCGCCGTCTCGCCCGACGGGCGGATCGTGGCCCGGGCGAGCGACTGGGGCCTGATCTCCCTCGGCGTGCGGGACGCCGCCGGCCCCGGCGCACGCGCCCCTCGCCTCCTCCCCCTGCGCAGGGCCGAGGACACCGGGAGGAACCCGCGCGGCGTCCACGACCTGCGCTTCGACGGCGCGGGGAAGCGGATCCTCGCCGCGATCCCCCGCGAGGGGGTCCTCGTCTGGCGCACCGGGGACGGCCGGCGCACCGGCCGCACCCTCGCCCCGCCGCGCGGCTGGGACGCGGCGCAGGCCTGGTTCGGTGCGGACGGCACGGTGGTGGCGCGGATCGTGCCCTCCGGGGCCGGCGCCGAGGACGGGCGCGGCCGGCTGGTCTCCTGGGACCTGGACCGGGGCACCCTCCACCGCCCCTGGGGCGAGCGGGCCGCGGCCTCCGCGACGGTCAGCGGCAACGGACGCGTCCTGGTCACCTGTACCGGACAGGGCACCCTGGAGGCCTGGCGGCTGGGCACGGCGCCCCGCCGCTTCCAGAGCTGGGAGAACAGCTCCTTCCCGGGACTGTGCCCGCTGTACACGCCCCGTCTCGACGCGTCGGGCCGCTACCTGGTCAACCCCACCGGCCGGATCGGCACCGATCTCGGCCGGGTGCGCTTCCTCGTCGTCGACCTGGAGAAGGGCTGGCCCGCCACCTTCGACACCCCCGCCGCCGCGGCCGAGGACCAGAACGTCACCGGCCGCACGTTCGCACCGCCGGTCGCCCTCGTGGGGCCCCCCGGGAACCTGCGGGCCGCGGTCGCCACCGGCGGGAGCATCGTGACCGTGCGGGTCCGGCCGCCCACCGAGTTCGACGTCAACGCCCTGATCCACCGCGTCCGCACGCCGGACGCGCCGCACGACCGGCTGGCGGTCGTCGGGACCGACGGCACCGTCCTGCAGCTGTGGGACCTGACCGGGCGGAAGTTCCTCGCGTCGGCGCGGGCGTCACGGCCGCTGGCCGCCCTGTACGCCGCCTTCACCCCGGACGGCCGGCGGGTGCTGACCGTCGCCGAGGACCAGCGCACGGTCCTCGTCTGGCGGATCTCCGAGGAGGCGGGCGGGACCGCGCTCACCGAGGAGCACGTCCTGGAACTGCCCTCCCCGCCCGGTCTGACCGCCGCCGGACCCGACCCGCGCACGGGCCTCACCCCGGCCTGGATCAACATCGGCTTCCCCGACGACGACCACGCCGTGATCTCGGGCCTGTCGTACGTCTCCCGCTGGCGGCTCGACACCGGCAAGGAGGCCGGGAGGAGGTTCCAGCCCCCGGTCCAGGAGCCGGAGCAGCTCGCCAACGAGGCGGCGGGGACCTTCGCCGGCGCGGTCCCGGGCATGCCGCGGGCGGTGGTGCGGACGGTGGACGGGATCGGGCTCTGGGACTTCGACTCCGGCGAGTTCACGCGACTCAAGAGCGAGGCGTTCGACCGGTCGGCCCGTTCGGTCCGGGCGGTCCTCCTCTCCCCCGACGGCGAGCAGCTGGCCGTGCAGCACGCGGGCGGCGCAGTGCGTCTGTGGGACCTCCGGAAGAGGAAGGAGAACGGCGTCCTCACCCACGACCGGGTGCACTGGCTCGGCCGCTTCCTGGACGACCGGGCCCTGCACACCACCACCGAGGCCGGCGAACAGCTGGTGTGGGACGTCGCGGGGCACCGGGAGCTGTACCGCTACCACGTGGGGCACGGCTCGGTGATCTCGCCGGGCGCCGACGGGAAGTCCCTCACGATCCTCGACGGATCGCGGGCCGCCGTCGTCCCGCTCGCCCCCGAGCGGTGGACCGAGCGGGTGTGCGCCTTGGCGCAGCGCGAACTGAACGGGGAGGAGCGGCGGTTGGCGGCCGACCGCGGTGAGGTCGAGGACGTGTGCCCCGGCCGGTGACCCGGCGGGGTCAGTCGCCGGCCCGGGCGAGCTCCAGCGCGTACTCCGGCCACCACTGGCCCGCCTTGGGCCCGCCCTTGCACTCGCCGTCCGACTCGCCGGGCCGCTTCACCCACAGGTAGGCGTCGACCAGCGGGTCCGCGGTCCTCACCGTCGGGGGCTCGCCGAGCGCGCGGCCGGGCGGGTTGCACCAGCGTTCGTCCGCGGCGCCCCCGGTGTAGGGGCCGTTGCCGTTGCGGCTGGTGTCGATGACGAAGGGCTTGCCGCCGATCTTGGCGGAGAGCGTCTTGCCGTAGGCGATGGAGTCCTCGGTGGAGTAGAAGTTGGAGACGTTCACCGAGAAGCCGTCGGCCCGGTCCACGCCCGCCCGCGTGAGCGGTTCGAAGATCTGGTCGGGGTCGCCCCAGCCGGCGTTGCCGGCGTCCAGGTAGACCTTGGTGTTCTTCAGGGACTTCAGCTTGGTCACGGCGCCCTCGAGGAGGTCGTAGCGCTCCTCGTGGTACTCGTCCGGGGTGCAGCCGTCCACCAGGTGCAGCACCGCGTCGGGTTCGAGGATCACGGTCGCCGGCCGGTCCCCGATGCCCCGGGCGACGCCGTCGACGAAGGCGCGGTAGGCGTCACCGTCGGCGGCCCCGCCCTGCGAGTACTGGCCGCAGTCGCGGTGCGGGATGTTGTAGAGGACCAGCAGCGCGGTGCGGCCCGCCTCGTCGGCGGCCTCGGTGAAGTCGCGGGCCTGCTCCTCGGGGTTCTCCGGGCTGATCCACTCGCCGACGGGCTGCTCGGCTATCTTGCGGATCTGCTCGGCCTCCGCCTCCTTGCCGGCCTTCTCCAGTTCGGCGACCTGCCGCGCGGCGGTGCCGTCCGGGTTGACCCAGAAGGGATCGGCCTCCTTCGGCTGCTGCGTGATGCCCGCGCCGGCCTCCGGCTCCTCCCCCTCGCCGTCGGCGGAGGAACACCCCGTGATCAGCAGCGCCGCCCCCAGCGCCACCGCGGCCGCCCGCCTCCCGGCGAAGGCCCCGACCCCCCTGCTGCCGTACATCCAACCCCCCTTGGGTGCACTTGTTCCAAGTGTTCCGGGCCCCATCCTGACACACCCCCGGCGGCACCCACGAGGACGAGCCCTCCGTCGTCCGCGGGCTCCCGCGGGCCGCGCCCGCGCGGCCGGGGACCGGCCCGGGCGGGGCGGGCGGGGCCGTGGTGCGGGCGGGCGGGGCCGTCGTGCGGACGGGGGACGGCCCTGCCCCGGCGTGGTCAGTCCGTTCCGCCGCTCCGCCGGAGGCGGTCGCGCACGACGGCCACCACCGCGGTCCCCGCGAGCGCCAGGCCGGTCACCGTCTGGGCCGTGTTGGGGCCGTGCGCGCGGGAGGCGTCGGCGGCGGGGGTGTGGACGGCGGGGGCGGCGGGCCGGGCGGCGTGGGGCACGACGACGGAACCCGCCGTCCCGCCGGGCCTTCGCGCGGGGGTGACCTCGAGGGTGCCCCTGCGTTCGGTCCCGCCGCAGTCGACCCGCACGTCGTACGTCCCCGCGGTGAGCGGGGACCGGACGCGGCTCTCGCCGGCGAGCACGCCGTCCGCGGCGGTGAGCCGCACGTCGGAGACGAACGCCGGGGACACGGCGAGCGCCGTCCGCCCGGCGCACCCGGCCACCGCGAGGGCGACGTCGGCGCCGGGCGGGGAGGCCGCCGGGGCCACCGAGACGCCCTCGCCGTCCGCCGCGTACGCCGCCGGTGCGAGCGCGGCCACGGCGAGGGCGCCGGTACAGAGAACGAGCCGCAGGGAACCCATCGTGAACCTCCAGACACCCGGAGCGTCCCCCGCGGCCCGCGGCACCGCACCCTCGGGTCCCGGTGATTGCTCCGTACGGGTGGGCACGGGCGGGCACGGGCGGCGCCCCGGGCGGCGGCGGGTCAGACGAGGTCGACGAGGTCCGCGATGGAGTCCACGACCCTGGACGGCCGGTAGGGGAAGTCCTCCACCTGCTCCGGCCGGGTCAGGCCGGTGAGCACCAGGAACGTCCGCATCCCGGCCTCCATGCCGGCCAGGACGTCGGTGTCCATGCGGTCGCCGATCATCGCGCTGGTCTCGGAGTGGGCCCCGAGGGCGTTGAGCCCGGTGCGCATCATCAGCGGGTTGGGCTTGCCGGCGAAGTACGGCTGCCTGCCGGTCGCCTTGGTGATCAGCGCGGCCACGGCGCCGGTCGCCGGGAGCGGCCCCTCGGTGGAGGGGCCGGTCTCGTCGGGGTTGGTGCAGATGAAGCGGGCGCCGGCGTTGATCAGCCGTACGGCCTTGGTCATGGCCTCGAAGGAGTAGGTGCGGGTCTCCCCGAGGACGACGTAGTCCGGGTCGTGGTCGGTGAGGACGTAGCCGATGTCGTGCAGCGCGGTGGTCAGCCCGGCCTCGCCGATGACGTAGGCGGAGCCGTCCGGGCGCTGGTCCTCGAGGAACTGGGCGGTGGCGAGGGCGGAGGTCCAGATGTTCTCGATCGGCACGTCCAGGCCCATGCGGCGCAGCCGGGCGTGCAGGTCGCGCGGGGTGTAGATCGAGTTGTTGGTGAGGACCAGGAAGGGCTTGCCCAGCTCGCGGAGCTTCTTCAGGAAGGCATCGGCGCCGGGGATCGGCACCCCTTCGTGGATGAGCACCCCGTCCATGTCGGTGAGCCACGACTCGATGGGCTTGCGGTCTGCCATGTGCGGGATCTCCTGCCGTACGCGGTTCTCCGTGTGTCCCAGCCTAGACAGACCCGGATCTTGGGTGAACGGGCCCCGGGCCACCGCCGCGGACCGGGGCCCGGGATCCGGCGGGGGTCAGCGGCGCCGCCGGGCGAGCAGCACGGCGGCCGTGCCGCCGGCGAGCAGCGCCGCCGCGGTGACGGCGAGGGCCCGCCGGCCGCTTCCGGTACGGGCGAGCTCGTCGGCGAAGGGGAGGGCGTCCCGGTCCTCGCCGGAGAGGGGGGAGGCGGCGCCGTCCCGCGGCCCGGGTGCGGCCTCGACGCGGAACCGGTAGCCGTTCGACTGGCCGACCCAGTCGCCGTCGTCCTTGTGGCGCTGCACGACGGCGGCGTGGGCGGTGACCTCGCCCGGCACGGCGTCCGGGGCGAACGCGAGACGGACCTCCACGGTGAGGGTCCGGCCGGGCCCGACGGTGAACCCGGAGAAGCCCGCGTCGTCGTCGGCGAAGGGCCCGACGAGCTCGTCCCGGTCGGTGGTCTCGAACCGGACGGGGTGGTGCCGCCCCCCGTCGAGGAACTCCAGGCGGAGCTGCGAGGGCAGCAGCGCCCGCCCCTCGTCGACGAGCACGACGACGGGGTGGATGCCGGTGCAGGCGCGGTCGGTGGTGTTGGTCAGCTCCAGGTCCCAGGTCCCGAACCCGCCGCCGGCCGGATAGGCGGCGGGGCCGCCGTGGAGGCGGGCGGTGAGCGGGAAGGCGCGGTCCCCGGCGGAGGCGCAGGCGGGCAGCGGGGCCTCCGCGCGCACGGGGGCCCGCGCGTGGGCCGGCACCGCGGCGGGGAGGACGGCGGTCATCGCCGCCAGGCAGAGGGACGCGTGCGTGGAGGGTCGCATGAATACATGACCCTGCCGGACACCCGGCGACCCCGCCCGCCGGGACCCGGCCGCTTCCGGCCGTCCGGGGCGTGCCTGCGCCCGTTCGGCCGAGGAGCGGATCCGTCCACCGTCTCGCCGGGGAGGAGCCTGCGGGCCTGGGAAGGAGAGCCCTCCCCCGAGTGGGAGGGCCCCCTTCCCCCCGGGGGAGTGCCCCTATCCGTCCCCCCGCCCGAACACCGGTGCCAGCGCCAGGTGGGCCGCGCCCTCGGCGACGCCGCGTCCGTCGCCGGCGGCGAGGCGGACGGGGACGGGTGCGTCCCCGGTGCGCCGGGCCCGGGCCTCCAGGACGGCCCGTACGCCGTGCACGAACGGCTCCGGGGCGGCCTCGATCGTGCGGCCGCCGAGCAGGACGCGGTCGATGTCCAGCAGGCCCACGAGGTTCGCGGCGCCGGTGCCCAGCACCCGGGCCGCCTCCGCCGTCTCGCCCCGCGTCACGGCGCCCAGGCACAGGGCCTCCACGCAGCCGCGGTCGCCGCATCCGCAGGGCGGTCCGTCCAGTTGCACCACCTGGTGCCCGAACTCCCCCGCCCCGGTCCGCGGCCCCCGGTGCACGCTGCCCCCGATCACCAGTCCGGCCCCGAGCCCGGTGCCGAGGTGCAGGTAGGCGAAGGACCCGCCCTCGCCCCCGACCGCCAGCCCGAGCGCCACCGCGTTGGTGTCCTTGTCGACGACCACGGGCACCTCCCCCAGCCGCTCGGCCAGCGCGTCGCGCAGCGGGAAGCCGTCCCACTCGGGGAACCCGGTCACCCGGTGCAGCACGCCCCGTTCGTGGTCGAGCGGCCCGGGCAGCGCGACCCCGACGCCGAGCAGCGGGCGCGCCCGCCCGGCCGGCCCGTCCCCCGCCCGCAGCGCCTCGACCACCGCGGCCACCCGCGCCAGCACCGCCTCCGCCCCGGCGCCCAGGTCCAGCGGAGCGCGCCGCCGGGCCACCACCGTCCCGTCGAGGTCGGCCAGCACGGCCCGCAGCTCGTCCCGGTCCAGGTGCACGCCCACCGCGTGGCCCGCCTCCGGCACCAGGCGCAGGACCGTCCGCGGCTTGCCGCCCGTGGACGCCCGGCGCCCCGCCTGTGCCGCGAGGCCGTCCTCGCGCAGCCGGGCCGTTATCTTGCTGACCGCCTGCGGGGTGAGCCCGGTGCGCTCGGCGAGCTCCAGCCGGCTGATGCCCTCCGGGCCCGCCGTCCGCAGCAGGTCGAGCACGAGCGCGGTGTTGTGGCTGCGCAGGGCGAGGAGGTTGACCCCGCCGGTCGCTCCCCGCATCCCCGGGCCGTTCGTCCTGTTCACCCGCCCATTGTCCCCCGCGCTTGCACTTTGGCAACAGCGTTGCGAAAGTAGGGTCATGACTGGCACTCCCCTCCGCGTCGGCCTCGTCGGCTACGGCCTCGCGGGCTCCGTGTTCCACGCCCCGCTGATCGCCGCGACCGAGGGCCTCGCGCTCGACACCGTGGTCACCTCGAACCCCGAGCGGCAGCGGCAGGCCCGCGCCGAGTTCCCGGACGTCCGCGTCGCCGCGACCCCGGACGAGCTGTTCGGCCGCGCCGGCGAGCTCGACCTGATCGTCGTCGCGTCGCCGAACCGGACGCACGTCCCGCTCGCCACCGCCGCCCTGAAGGCCGGCCTGCCGGTCGTCGTCGACAAGCCGATCGCCGGCACGGCCGCCGAGGCGCGCGAGCTGGCGGCGCTCGCCGAGGAGCGCGGCCTGCTCCTCTCCGTCTTCCAGAACCGCCGCTGGGACAACGACTTCCTCACCCTGCGGGCGCTGATCGCCGAGGGCGCGCTCGGCGACGTGTACCGCTTCGAGTCCCGCTTCGAGCGCTGGCGGCCGCAGCTCAAGGGCGGCTGGCGGGAGTCCGGCGACCCCGCGGAGATCGGCGGCCTGCTCTACGACCTCGGCAGCCACGTCGTCGACCAGGCGCTCGTCCTGTTCGGCCCGGTGACCTCCGTCTACGCCGAGGTGGACGTCCGCCGCGACGGGGCGCGGACCGACGACGACACCTTCCTCGCGCTCACCCACGCCGGCGGCGTCCGCTCCCACCTCTACGTCTCCGCGACCACGGCCCAGCTCGGCCCGCGGTTCCGCGTCCTGGGCTCGAAGGCCGGCTACGTCAAGCACGGCCTCGACCCGCAGGAGGCCGCCCTGCGCGACGGCCTGCGGCCCGGCGCCGCGGGCGGCGACTGGGGCACGGAGCCCGAGGAGCTGTGGGGCCGCGTCGGCGCCGGCGAGTCCCCGGTGACCGGCGGCGGACGCCCCGAGCCGACCCTGCCGGGCGACTACCCCGCCTACTACGCGGCCGTGGCGAAGGCCCTGCGGGAGGGCGGCCCCAACCCGGTGACCGCGCTGGAGGCCGCCGCCGCCCTGGACGTGCTGGAGGCGGCCCGCCGTTCGGCCCTCGAGAAGGTGACGGTGACGCTGTGACCACCGACCCGTCCCGCAAGCCGGAACCCGCCCCGGGCGTGGAGGAGCTGGAGGCGCAGGAACGCCGCCTGGTCTTCCGGCGCTTCACCCACGAGGACGCCTGGGAGCTGGGCTCGCTCCTCGTCGAGATGGCCCGGGAGCGGCGGGCGCCGGTCGCCGTCGACATCCACCGCGCCGGCCAGCAGCTCTTCCACGCCGCGCTCCCCGGCTCCACCCCCGACAACGACGCCTGGATCGCCCGCAAGCGCCGGGTCGTGGAGCGCTACGGCAGCGCGTCCTACCTGGTGGGCGCCCGCCACCGGGCCAAGGGCACCACGTTCGAGGACTCCTCGCGCCTCGACCCGGACCGGTACGCGGCGCACGGCGGCTCGTTCCCGGTCACCGTCGAGGGCGTGGGCGTGATCGGCGCGGTCACGGTCTCCGGCCTCCCCCAGCTCGAGGACCACCGCTTCGTGGTGGAGGCCCTGGAGCGGTTCCTGGCCGACCGTTAGGCCCCTGCCGGGTCCCCCGTCCGGCCGTACCGGGGATTACCGGTGCCCTGCGCGGGGTTGGTGCCTGGCACAGGCGTGATCAGCCACGGCAGGCACCGCACCCCGTCACGGAGGGATCCGGAAACGATGAGCGACACCGCGAACGTCCCGAAGCAGGAGATCGGCCGGTACGGCATCTGGAGCGTCGGGCTGCGCTCGGAGGACCCCTCCCGGCGCGGTGAGATCGCCGAGGCCGCCGCCGAGCTGGAGGAACTCGGCTTCGGCGCGGCCTGGCTGGGCGGCAGCAGCGCCGTCCGCCACGCGGTGCCGCTCGTCGAGGCGACCTCGACGCTCACCGTCGGCACCAGCATCCAGAGCATCTGGGACCACGGGGCCGAGGAGACCGCCGCGGCCTTCACCGAGCTGGAGGCGACCCGTCCCGGCCGCTTCCTGCTCGGCATCGGCGTCAGCCACGCCAAGCTCACCGACCGGTACCGCCGCCCCTACTCGGCCCTCGTCGCCTACCTCGACGCGCTGGACGGGGCCGGGGTCCCGGCCGGCCGCCGGGTCGTCGCCGCCCTCGGCCCGAGGACCCTGGAGCTCTCCCGCGACCGGGCGCTCGGCGTGATCCCGTACCTGGTCACCCCGGAGCACACGGCGCGGGCGCGCGGCATCCTCGGCGAGGCCCCGCTGCTCGCGCCCGAGCTGAAGGTGGTCCTCGAGCCGGACCCGGGCCGGGCCCGCGCGCTCGCCCGCACGAGCCTGGCGCCGTACCTCGCGCTGCCCAACTACACGAACAACTTCCTCCGGCTCGGCTTCACCGAGGACGACCTGGCGAACGGCGGCAGCGACCGCCTGGTCGACGCGGTGTTCGCGTGGGGCGAGGAGGCCAGGATCCGCGACCGCGTCGACACCTTCCTCTCGGCGGGCGCGGACCACGTGGCCCTCCAGATCGTCGACGACGCCCCGCGGGACGCCCTGCCCCGGGAGGCCTGGCGCCGGCTCGCCTCCCTCCTGGCGTGAGCCGGGCCGGTGTGAGCCGCGCCGGTGTGAGCCGGCCCCGGCGTGGGCCGGCCCGCCGGGGGCGCGCCCGGGCCCCCGAGCGGCCGGCGGCCGACGGCCGTCATCCGCCGGCCGCCATCCGTCTCTCCGCCGTCACCGGGCGCCCTCCGCCGTCACCGGTACACGTCACCGGTACAGGACGGCCCGTTCCACCACGCTCCAGGTCGTGCTGGTGACCACGTACAGCGCGGCGGCCAGCGGCACCACCGCCACGGTGACCAGCGTCAGGAAGGACATGAAGGGCATGACCCTGGTCATCGCGGCCATCCCCGGCACCTGCTGCTCCCCGCCGCCGCCCCCGGCCGCCGTCAGGGCCGCGTTCGCGTCCATCGCCCGCCTCGTCAGCCGGTAGCTGACGGCGGCGACGACGGCGACCAGCGCGAACAGTCCGGCGTAGACGAGCCCCGGACCGCCGAACGGGCCGCCCGCGCCCAGCGCGTCGGTCCACCGCCCGCCGAGCGGCGCGGCGAACAGCTCGTGCCCGAGCAGCTCGTTGTCCCGCCCGCCGATCTCCTCGCTGGAGAAGAGGTGGTACAGCAGGAAGAACGCCGGCAGCTGGAACAGGCTCGGCAGGCACCCGGACAGCGGCGACACCTTCTCCCGGGCGTGCAGCTCCAGCACGGCCCGCTGGAGCTTCTCGGGGTTCTTCCCGTGTCTGCGGCGCAGCTCGGCGATCTTCGGCTGGAGCGCGGCCCGGGCCTTCTGCCCGCGTGCGGCGGCCCGGGACAGGGGGTGGACGAGGAGGCGTACGAGCGCGGTGAACAGGACGATCGCGGCGGCGGCCGCCGAGGCGCCGAACAGCGGCCGGAGCAGGTCGGCCAGGTGCTCGACCAGGCTGGCGAAGACGGACATGGGTGAGCCCTCCGGGGGTCTCGTCGTGCCGGGGTCCCGGACGCACCGGGACGGGAAGGGGGGATGACGGCATGACGACCCGCGCGGGGCCTGCTGGACGGACGGAGCCGGTGCCCTACGCGGCGGTCGCCGGGAGGGCGTGTCCGGGTGCCCGGGGCCGGGTGCGCCCCCGGGCGTCGGGGTCGCGCTGCGGCAGGAAGGCGGTGCGCCGGTCACGGTCGCGCAGGGCCGTGCGCACCCGGGTCGGCGGCACGGCGGGCGCGCAGCGCGCGGCGACCAGGGCGCAGACGGCGAGCGCGGCACCGGCCGCGGCGGTCGCGGCGAGCGTGACACCGGCGGTCAGGCCACCGGCGTCCGGCAGGAGGAACAGGACCACCAGGCCGATCGGCAGCAGCCGCAGGAGCGGGAGGAACAGGGCGGGAACGGCGGAACGCGGCATCGTCCGGCTGCGGCTCACTCGCCCTCCCTCCTCCACTGCGGACCGGCACCCCCTACAACGCCCGTGAGCGCACGGCGGTTCCCGGCGGAGCGTCCGCCGCGCGGCCGGGCCCCGCACCGGCACGGCGAACCGCAGGGTCCGGTACGGCCGTTCGTTCCCCGCGCGACACCCCGGCGCCCCCTCCCCGGGCCGGTGCGCCCTCCGCCCCCCGGCCGTCTCACCTTTGTCGGCCGTCGGCAGTACGGTGTCCCCCATGCGCCCCGACACGCCCGCCGAAAACGTCGACCACACCTCCGAAGCGGCACGCCTGGAGCGGACCGCCGAGCTGTACCCCGAGGACGCCGAGGCCCTGCTGCTGCGCGCCGCCGCCCACCGGGAGCTCGCCGGCGACCGCCCCGCCGCGACCGCCCTCTACGACCGCCTGCTGGCCTCCGGCGCCGTGCTGGAGAACCCCGCCCTGGTCCGCGCCCTGAAGGCCTCGAACCTCTGGGAGTACGGCCACGAGGCGGAGGCCCGCGCGATCATCGACGGCATCCGCGCGGCGTCCCCGCGCGACCCGGCCCCCTGGGTGATCGCCGCGGAGGCCCTGGAGGCCCACGACGAACTGGAGCAGGCGCACGAGACGTTCACGCAGGCGGTCCGCCTGCTGCTGACCGACGGGGCGGAGCCCCCGCGCGCCACCCGCCCCCTCCTCTTCGGCCGCCACCGCGTCCGCCGGATGCTGGGCGCGGCCCACGACGAGTGGGACGCCCTGGCCGACTCCGTGCACACCCTCCCGATCACCCTGGACGAGCTCCACGACCCCAAGCGCGTGTGGACCCTGGGCTCGGAGAACCCGGCGGAGCTCCAGGCGGAGATCACGCGGCTGCGGGCGGAAGTGGGCGCGTACCGGGAGGCCCTGTCCCGCCCCTTCCCGGTGGCGGTCCTCCACTGGCCGGCGGACGAGCTGGCGGAACTGACCGAGGCCCACCCGGAGCTGGCCCGGGAGTACCCGTCCTACGGGGAGCACCTCGCGACCATAGAGGCGGCCCTGCGGGAGCTGGCGGCGTCGGGCACCCCGAACCTGGGCGTCGTCACGGGCACGGTCCCGTCGTACGAGGCCTTCGCCGCGTCGGAGGGCGCGGCGCCCGGGGACGCGACGCTGCTGCCGCAGTACGCGACCACGCTGGCCGCCCGGGGCCGGGCGGTCGCCTGGCCCCCGGAGCCGGGGGCGGCGTGCTGGTGCGGGTCGGGGCGGGCGTACGGGGAGTGCCACGGGGCGGGGTGACCGGCGCCCGCACCCGCGTCCGCGGGGCGCCGGGCCGGGCGACCGGCCCCGGCGCCTCCCCCGCGCGGGGGAGGCGGATCCCCCGCGCACGGGATCCTCCCGCACCGGGGCGGCGGCTGTACTGAGGGCAGCCGACGTCAAGGGAAGGACACCCGATGCACCTCTGGACGAGACGACGCCTGCTGCTCTCGACCGCCTCGGCGGCCTCGGCGGCCGCTCTCGCCGCGGCGGCGTCCGCACCGGCCCGCGCCCTGACCGGGGCGCCCCCCGCGCCCGCCGCCGACGACGACATCGTGCGGCGCCTGAACTCCCTGCCGGGCGTGCGGATCGTGGAGGAACGGCCGGACGCCGGACCGGGGCACCGCTTCTTCGTGCTCGGGCTGCGCCAGCCGGTCGACCACACCGACCCCTCGGCCGGCACGTTCGAGCAGCGCCTCACCCTGCTCCACGCGTCCACCGAGCGCCCCACCGTCCTGTTCACGACCGGGTACGAAGCCGTGCTCACGTCCCGGCTCACCGAACCGACCGTCCTCCTGGGCGGCAACCAACTCCAGGTCGAGCACCGCTACTTCGGCACCTCACGCCCCAGCGCCCACGACTACTCCTTCCTCACCGTCCGCCAGGCCGCCGACGACCACCACCGCGTCGTGCGCACCTTCCGCCGGCTCTACCCCGGCGCGTGGATCTCCACCGGCGGCAGCAAGGGCGGCATGGCGAGCGTCTACCACCGCCGCTTCCACCCCCACGACGTGGACGGCACCGTGGCCTACGCGGCCCCGCACAACGTCGACGACCGCGACGACTCCGCCTACCTCCGCTTCCTGGAGACCGTGGGCACGGCCGCCGACCGCGAGGCCATCGGGAACGCCCAGCGCCGGCTCCTGCAGCACCGCGCGGAACTGGTCGCCCGCTACGAGGCCGAGACGACCGCCGCCGGGGACACCTTCCGCATCGTCGGCAGCGCCGACAAGGCGTTCGAGATCGCCGTCCTGCGCGCCCCGTTCATGTTCTGGCAGAACGGCGGCGGCGCGGCGGACCGCGCCGCCCTCCCCGGCCCGGACGCCACCGCCGACCAGCTCTACACCTGGCTGGACGACACCGCGGGCCTGGCCCTCTACTCCGACGCGGTCGCCCGCGTGTACATCCCGTACTGGTACCAGCTCGGCACGGAGATGGGCTACCTCGACGTCCCCACCGCCCACCTGGCCGACCTGCTGCGCCACCCGGGCGCCATCGAGCCGCGCTCCTTCGTCCCCCGCGACGTCCCCCTGCGCTTCGACCCGGACGCGATGCGGGACATCGACCGCTGGGTCCGCCGCCGCGGCAGCCGCCTGCTGTTCGTCAACGGGACGCAGGACCCCTCGGTCGCCGAGTCCTTCCCGCCCGGCCGCCACGACTCCCGCGTCCTGTGGGTGCCCGGCGCCAACCACCACACCGACATCGCCGCCCTCCCCGCCACGGACCGCGCCGAGGCCACCGCCATGCTCACCCGCTGGACCGCCCGCACCTGAACGGCGGTTCCCCGTCCCGGTCACGCGGCCACCGCAGGACTGCGTGACCGGGGCGGGGTCGTGGGGCCGTGGCCCCGTGGGGCCGTGGCCCCGTGGGGCCGTGGCCCCGTGGGGCCGTGGGGCCGTGGGGCCGTGGGGCCGTGGGGCCGTGGGGCCGTCCGGCCACTCGGCCGGAAAGGCGAGCGGGGCGTCGGTGGCCTTCCGGACATCGCTCCCCTTCACCGGCGGCCAGGACGGAGCCACGGCGGACCCCACCCCCATACCGATAGCCTGCGCCTCCATGACACGCGTGTGGATCCTGCCGATGCTGCTGGTGCTCTGCGGCTCGGCTCTCGCCGTCGGTCCGGTCCTCAGGGGGAACTTCGGCACGGCCGCGGCACTCCTGCTGTTCTTCACCCTGTTCGCCTGCCTGAACTCACCCCTGATCTTCCCGAGGTCGGTCAGCGCGTCGGAGGCACGACGCCGCAGCGCGGCCGACGGCCGCCCGATCGTCTTCTGGCGCCCGGGCTGCACGTACTGCCTGCGCCTGCGCATCCGCCTGGGCCGCAGCGCCCGCCGGCTGCACTGGGTCGACATCTGGCGCGATCCGGCCGGAGCGGCGACGGTGCGGGAGGCGAACGACGGCAACGAGACCGTACCGACCGTCATCGTGGCGGGCCGCCCGCACACCAACCCCGACCCGGAGTGGGTGCGCGAGCAGCTTTCGTCTTCCGGATGACCGTGAAGGGCGCCCTGCCGAAGAGACGCCTGCGAGCTCCAAGGACCACCAGCCGGTCGACGCTTCCCGAGGCTGCCGTTTCCTCGTCCGCGTCGAGGAAGCAGCGCTTTACCACGCCTTCGAAGCTCCTCGGTAGGGACCCTCTGCTCCCCGTACTTCCGGTGGTAGCGAAGGCACTCCGGGTGAACTCGATGACCCTCCTTCACCGTGAGCTCGGGCAAGAGCTTCACGCCCGACAGGTCAGCCCGCACGATGACGGACCAGTCTTCGTCCACCACGACGCCGCCGACGTCGAGCCGCACACGGCAGTCAGAGGTCATCTCATACCGAGATCGCCGCTCGGCGCCCCCGGACGACCCGCCGTACGCGAGAAGGTCCGCCTCCCCACCCGTGAGTCAGGACATCACCTCGCGGAGGATTCGGGATCAATCCCCCCACCTCGCAGTTCAACCGTCTCTATGTCCGACCTTTGCAGTACGGTCACACAGACCAACCGATCCGGAGGGCCGTCACGCGCTGAGCAGGCCCAGACCTGTGTACGCGAGGAAGCACGATGACCTACGAGCCCGGCACCGTCTGGCAGTACGAGGTCCCCACGACCGGCAGCACCCATCTGCCCCCGGACGCCGGCTACGGCAAGGCTCTGACCAACCAGGGCTACGGCTTCGAGGTCGCCATCGCCGACCTGATCGACAACTCCATCGACGCCGGCGCCGACGAGATCGTCGTGCACTTCCTGCGTGACGCCAAGCGCATCCTCACCCTCCTGATCATCGACAACGGCAAGGGCATGGACGACGCAGGCCTGGACGCCGCCATGACGGTGGGACGGCGCCGGGACTACGGCGAGAGCGCCCTCGGCATGTACGGCACAGGCCTGAAGGCCGCCTCGCTGTCCCATGCGTCATCGCTGACCGTGGTCAGCCGTACCAAGCGCAGTCGTGCCGCGGGGCGCCGTCTCACCGCGGAGGGCCTCGAGGACGGCTTCCGCTGTGACACCGTCGACCCTCGCTACGCACAGGAGCTCGTGGACCGGTACGACGGCATCATCGAGTGGCACGGCACGATCGTGCGCTGGGACCAGGTGCGGGTCTTCGAGACGGTGACGACCGGTCAGAGCGACCACTACCTGTCAAAGGCGATCGCGCGCCTGGAAACGCATCTCGGCCTCTACCTGCACCGGTTCCTTCAGAACGGCCTCAAGCTCGACATCGCCGTGTGGGACGTGAGCAGCGGCGAGGGCCGGCTCGGCGAGGAAGTGGACCACATCGCTGTCGAGGCGCTGGACCCCTTCGGTTACAAGGTGCCCGGGAAAGCGGGCTACCCCCGTACGTTCACGGCCCCCGTAGAAGGCCTGGGAGACGTACGGCTGACCGCACACATCTGGCCCGCCAAGTCGAAGCAGGCCGGCTTCCGGCAGATCGGATCCCTCGCCGACCGTCAGGGCTTCTACTTCTACCGCAACGACCGCCTCGTCCAGGCCGGTGGCTGGAACGGCCTGCGCAACCCTGAAGGCCACCTCGCTCTTGCTCGCGTGGCCGTCGACCTCCCGCCCCACGAGAACAGTGTCCTGAGTCTCGACGTGAAGAAGGAGAGTGTCACCGTCACACCCGCCTTCACGCTCGGCGTCGAGAAGGCCGTGGACGCCTCCGGAAACACCTTCCACGGGTTCCTCGGCGACGCCGAGGCTGCCTACCGGGAGGGCGCGAAGCGCACGGAGATCGTCCGCAAGCCCGTGACGCTCCCGGGCAAGGGGATGGACCCGAGGGTCAAGCGGGTCGTCAAGGAGGAGCTGCCCGAGAAGCCGGGTGAGGAGCCCATCGCGTTCGCCTGGGTCTCCCTCCCCGATGACAAGTTCTTCGACCTGGACCGCGAGAACAACACCGTCCTCCTCAACAAGGCCTTCCGCAGCGACTTCAACGACGGGAGGCGCGGCGGAAGCAACGACGCTCCCGTCACGAAGACCTTGCTGTACCTGCTGCTCGAGGACTGCTTCGGTCTCGGGCGCTGGGAGCGGGGCCGCCAGGACCGGGTGGACTACTGGAACGCCATCCTTCTGGCAGCGGCAGGCGCGCACCGCGACCGCCGCGCACAGGCAACCGACTGATTCGGTACCGCTCTCGCTCCCGGCCTCTCTGGCCCCTGACCGAGGACAAGAGATGACCAACACTCCGTCCGGTGTGCTCCTCGACATCCACACCTCCGCGCTGGCGGGGATGGGCAGCATGCCGCGTCACTTCGAACGCTGGGCGGCGCTTGCCGCGGATGATTCACACCCCGACGCGGACCTGAGCGAAGAGCTGTTCCGCTCCCTTCTCATCAGCGGTGACGATGCGCTGACCGCTCTGTGGGACCGCCACCTGACCGCCTGGGACTTCGCGGAGAACCCGCAGTGGGGAGCGGACTCCCCGGCGCGCACCGACGAGCGGCGTGCCGTGGTGTACGAACGGCTCCGGTTCGGAAGTGAACTGCGCAAGGCCCTGGACGAGGCCGTACCCGTGGCGAAGGTGCCCGGTGCGACGGTGATCACCCGGGAGTTCACCCCGTGGTACACCCCGGAACGTGCGGCGGCCAGGTCCTTCTACTGGACGGCGTACGAGCAGAAGCTCCGCGACAAGGGATGGTCCGAGGCCGCCGTCGCCAGCCTTGACCAGGCGAGTCGGGCAGTCGTCGAGCGCCTCACCGATCCCGAGCAGCCGACGGCCCGTCAGGCGAAGGGCCTGGTCGTCGGCTATGTCCAGTCCGGCAAGACGGCGAACTTCACCGGCGTGACCGCGAAGGCCATTGACGCCGGCTACCGCCTCGTCATCGTCCTGGGGGGCACCCTCAACCTGCTGCGCGCCCAGACCCAGCGGCGCCTCGACATGGAGCTGATCGGCCAGGAGAACATCCTGCGGGGCGCGGATGTCACAGACGTGGATTCCCTGGTCGGTGTGGACTACGTGGGTGACGACGAGGACTGGCCGGAGTTCGTACGACACGGTGGCCGTCCCTCCACGCTCGGCGCGTTCGACATCGAGCGCCTGACCACACGCGACAACGACTACAAGAGCCTGGCCCAGGGCATCCGGGCGCTGGAGTTCGAGAAGCGCGTCCCCACCCGCCCGCTGCACGATCCGGCGAACCTCCACCACGCCGCAGCGCGGATCCTCGTGGTGAAGAAGAACAAGGCCGTCCTCACGAAGCTCGTCAAGGACCTCAAGCAGATCCACGGGATCCTGGGAGAGCTGCCGACCCTCATCATCGACGACGAGTCCGACCAGGCCTCCGTGAACACCTCGGACCCGAAGAAGTGGGAACGGGGGAGCACCGAGCGCACGGCCATCAACGGCTTGATATCCAAGCTCCTGGGACTGCTTCCGCGCGCTCAGTACGTCGGCTACACCGCGACGCCCTTCGCCAACGTCTTCATCGATCCGGGTGACGAGGAGGACATTTTTCCCAGCGACTTCCTGATCTCTCTCCCGCGCCCGGCCGACTACATGGGTGTCCAGGATTTCCACGACCTGAACTCGCCCGTGCCTGTACAGGAGCGTACGTACGCCAACTCTCAGGAGAAGGCTCACGTGCGAGGAATCTACGATTCCACGGGCGACAGACTCCAGGAGGCCATGGACGCCTTTGTTCTGTCAGGCGCCCTGAAGCTCTACCGGACTGACCATGGCGTGTCCGGCGCCAACTTCCGGCATCACACGATGCTCGTCCATGAGTCGGTACGTCAGGATGATCACGCCGATCTGGCGCTGCGCATCAACTCCATGTGGCACCAGGCTGGTTACCACTCGGCGGCGGGACACGAGCGTCTTGCTGCACTGTGGGAGGCGGATTTCGCACCGGTGAGCGCGGCTCACGCTAGCGACCTTCCCTCGCCGTCCTCTTACGGCGATCTGCAACCGTACGTCAACCGCGCACGGCAACGCATCGGCAGCGGAGGCCAGCCGGTCATCGTCGTGAATGGGGACACCGACCGCTACTTCGCCCAGCTCGACCTGGATTTCGACCGGACGCCGAACGTCTGGAAGATCCTCGTGGGCGGCACGAAGCTTTCCCGCGGTTTCACTGTTGAGGGCCTGACCGTCACCTACTACCGCCGTACCACTCAGCAGGCTGACACCCTCATGCAGATGGGGCGCTGGTTCGGTTTCCGTTCCGGATACCGGGACCTGGTCCGGCTGTACATCGGCCGGGAGGAGCCGTTCGGTCGTAATAAGTTCATCGACCTCTACGAGGCTTACGAAGCCGTCTGCCGTGACGAGGAGACCTTCCGGGAGCAGCTAGCCCAGTACGCCGCGATGGTGGACGGGGAGCCCCAGGTCACCCCTGTGCAGATCCCGCCTCTGGTGGCACAGCACCTGCCATGGCTCAAGCCCTCAGCCCGCAACAAGATGTTCAACGCAGAACTCGTGGAGATCCGGTCCCCGGGCCGGCCCATCGAGCCCGCCTCCTACCCGCTGAACAGCACCTTGACCAAGCGCAACACCGAGCGCTGGCGACCGCTGCTGCGAGCACTGGATGCGACCCCTGTGTCGTTCAGCAACCCTCCGGACAACTCGAGCACGCTTACGCGAACCTTCACGGCACTCACTGGAACCGTTGCTCATGGTGATCTCCTCAGCGTGCTGTCCGGTCTTGAATGGGAGCGCCCCCGGTACTTTGACCCTCACCTGACCTATCTCCGCCAGCTTGACGGCACCCTTGCACAGGTCGATGACTGGCTGCTCATCTCACCCAGGCTTGCTTCGGACAGTCGCATCGAGGCCAGTATCCTCGGCTCGGTCCCGCTGTCCCTGGTCCGACGGAGCATTCAGGACGGCAAGAGTTCCTTCGGCCGTATCGCCAGCGTCGAGCACCGAACCGCGGCACAGCGGCTTATCAACGAAGCCGCCGCCGGAACAGATACGGAGATCGGCTCCAGGACTGGAGTCGCACTGATCTACCCAGTAGTGGAGGGGAGCAGCCCTGACAGCGTCCGGGCAGCTGCCCGCAATGGAGTCGCCGACCCATCAAAAGTCGTGATGGCCTTCACTCTCATCCCCCCAAGGTCAGCCGCCAGCGCAGACCGCCGCCTGGTGCGTTTCCGCGCCAAGGACTCACGTCATCACAATGAAGCCACTATCCCGATCAGTTGACCCAGCGGGGAGGGAATCGCACTTGTTACCCATTGACATATCTGCCGCACTGAACATTGCCTCAGCTCAGGAGTTCGGGCAGGATTCCGAGCTCCTAGCCGTGTACGCGGAGCTGAAAAACCTGGACCCTAAGGGCGAAAGATTCGCAACCGTTCTGCGGAACACTATCGACCAGCTCCTGAACGGCGAAATCACAGGTCGCTACGACTGGAACACTCTGTACAAAACTGAGAGGACCCACGCCGGGACTCTTGTCGAGATTAACTTGCAGCGCGAATTCAGATTCGCCGACGGTCTCGCGATGGACTATCGAATTGCAGACGTTGAAGTAGACTGCAAATACTCGCAGAGGTTCGGCGGGTGGATGATCCCCCCAGAAGCCAAGGGCCACCTATGCCTGCTCGTCTGGGCGGATGATTACAAAAGTCAATGGAGCGCCGGACTCTTTAGAATTCGCGAAGATTGGCTGAACCAAGGAAGCAACCGTGACGCGAAGCTCACTATAAAGTCCGAGCACCGCAGCAAAATCATGTGGCTCTGGAAGGACGAGGAACTTGCAGAAAATATTCTGCTGCACATGAACTCAGCCGATCGTGCAGCAATTTATGCTTTGAATTCTGGACAGCGGCGAGTCAATGAACTCTTTCGACGCACCCAGAGGCGCCGCATAGGACGGAACGTAGTCCGTACAGTTGCGCAGCAGAAGGACTACATGAAGCGCGTCCGCGGCAACGGAGGATCGCGCTCAGCCCTCAGACCCGAGGGGATTATCATCATGGGTGACTACGACAGTCATCGTTTGGTAGCAGAACAGCTCGGCCTCCCAGCTCCCCGCGAAGGGGAGTTTGTGAGTGCCCGGGTCGCAAGGCTTCGGCCTCATCATCAAGGGGCGCGGCAGGTTCTCCTAGATGGGCAGACTTGGGTACTCGCCACTCCTGCTGACCCTCCCGAAGAAGCACCTTCACTCCCGTCTCACACAAAGTAAGCGAGAATTGAGATGAGCGCCTCAGCCGCTACCCAGCTTCTCGGCTGGAAGAAGCTGAAAAAGTCAGGCGACCTAGTCCCTAACAGTGCCGACAGCGACAGCAGTACATCGAGAGCACTGGCTGGGAGGATTCTTGAGTTTCTTGGTGTCACAACCGAGGAAATCGTTCCAGATGCCCCAGGTAATCTGGGTCCCGCCTTGGAACAGGCAGTCAGCACCGACCTGAAAAAGCTCCTGCCCGAGATCGACCAGTCCCGCCCCTGGCGTGTTGAGCATAACAAAATTGTTTCCGACTTTTCCCAGTACTCACACCTTCGCAAGATCGCAGACGTCGTGAGGGCTAATCCTACCCTCCGTACGGACCTGGGAAGTGACTACCTCATCCGGCCTGATGTCACTGTCGGAATTCCTACAGCATCAACTGCGCAGGAATTTAAGCCTTTCCTGCACGCAGCCGTATCCTGTAAGTGGACGATACGCTCCGACCGCGTACAGAACATCCGGCACGAATTCCTGCAGATGATCCGTCACAGGCGGGGCCGTCTTCCGCACCTGGTGACGGTGACCGCTGAACCTATGCCAAGCAGGATTGCTTCCATCGCACGAGGCACTGGTGAAGTTGATGCTGTCTACCACATCGCCTTCGATGCACTGCGGGCAGCGGTAGCTGAAGTGGGCAGCAAACAGCAGAAGGATGACCTGGCAGAGTGTATCGGTCAGGGGCGTCTCCGCCCTTATGAGGAGCTCGCCTCTACCCTGGCAACCTGGTAGACACGAACCACTATGGACACTCCATCACGCGCTCCCTCCGGCCCTGATAGCGACTGGTCACCGCCGTCCGGCTCGTGGGCTTCTTCTGCTGCACGGCGCCGGAACATGCAGGCGATCCGAAACCGGGACACCAAGCCGGAGCGGCTGATCCGAAGGCTCGTGCACGCAAAGGGCCTCCGTTATCGGGTCGCTGCCAAGCCCCTGCCTGATCTGCGTCGCACTGCGGACATGGTCTTCCGCCCCGTGAAGGTTGCAGTGTTCATTGACGGCTGCTACTGGCACGGTTGCCCGGAGCACTACGTTCCTCCGAAAACAAACCCGGGTTACTGGTCAGACAAAGTGGCCAGGAATATGGCCCGCGACCGGGACACTGATCAGCAACTCGCAAAAGCTGGCTGGACGGTGCTCCGGTTCTGGGAACATGAGCCGGCGGCGGATTGCGCGGCACGGATCGCAACTGAGGTCGAGAAGCGCCGCGCCATCCGCCACGGAGACCAGGGGAACAGTTAATCAGCTGTTCTCCTGGTCACGCTCCCTCGCCGCCCTGAGCACTTCGATGATTGACTCCCCCACCGCCTTGGCCACAGGCGGTGGGAAAGCGTTTCCCACCTGCCGGTACTGTGCAGTCTTACCCCCGGAGAAGTTCCATTCCGGCGGGAATCCCTGGACGATCGCAGCTTGCTGAACAGTGAGCATCGGCCCGTCCGGGCCAAAAAGGTCACGCTCCTCGGTACCTTTAAGCCTGCACGTAGCATTGTCATTGGCCACGCCTAGCCCGGAGACACCCAGCAGCTTCCAGGCAGCTTTTGCCCGGCTCGGCCCCAGATCCGCTCCGCCGTGCTTCTTCGAGCCGCCCACGAGGGTCGGCGCGATACCACCGCCTCTGCCCTTGAGTTCCATGTCACGTTCGCGGGCCCTGTTCAGCCAGCGCTCATATGCCTGCCGCGCGCGTTCAGCGTGCGTGCCCTCGAAATACGGTGCATAGCGTTCGTACATAGACGGCTGCAGGCATTCAGCGATGCTGACCGGATCTTCATGAGTTGCCGTCGGCCACTCGTATTTGAGATCTTCGATCACGTCCTTACGAAATGCAACCAAGATGGCACGCGGGCGAAGCTGGGGAACACCGAAGTCGCTGGCTTCCAAGACGTCCCACTTACAAACGGTGTAGCCGAGGCCCGGGTCCGACATCATCTGGCCGTCCACGGCCCGGTAGGAGCCGCCCTGCAGCCTCGCCTTAATCCAGTCACGGTAATCCGAGAACTTGGGGTCCATGATGCCCCGGACATTCTCAATCATCACCGCGCGAGGCTCCAGCTTTTCCACAAGCTTCAGCATGTGCGGGAAGAGGTCACGCTCGTCGTCCCGGCCGAGTTGCTTGCCAGCGTGCGAGAACGGAGGGCAGGGCACGCCGCCTGCAAGAAGGTCCAGCCCGCGTTCCTGGAGGATTTTGCTGCTCTTCTTGAGATCCCTGTCAGGCTTGAACTCCTTGACGTCCGTTGGCGGAAGGAGGTCACAATGCGTTCTCTCCCAGGCCCACGATTCCCGCTCCTTGATGTTCCTCTCAAGCGTGGCAACCGCATGGGAGTCGATCTCCACCAGGGCAAGGTGGCCAAAGCCAGCCTGATGAAGGCCGATTGCCTGTCCGCCAGCCCCGGCACAGATCTCAATCGAGGTGTACTCAGGGTCCCTGAGTCCTTCAGCAGCGGGTCCAGGTTCGTTCATGTGGGTCATGCCCCCTCCTTACAACCGTGCAGCGGTAGACACATCCTGCAGTCCACCATCACTGAGGGTGACAGACCCCACTGACAACGTGACTCGACCAAGTGTGCAGCATGCCCCGTCATCCGTTGAACGCACCCTCCTTCAAGCCGAACACACATACGATATTGCTCATGCGGAGCCCTGCGTGGACTGAGGATGAGCTCGTACTGGCCGGCGCGCTGGTCGTAGAGAACGGGTGGCGAGAGCTGAGGACGGGCGACCGGGAAGTACAGGAGCTCTCCGAGCTGCTGCGCTCGCTGCCTCTGCATCCCCCGGAAGCCCGGGCTCTCCCCGAGTTCCGGTCGCCAGACAGCATCAGCCGCAAGACGGCAGACTTCGCCACAAACTACAGCCGTTACCAGGGGGGCCGCACTCGGTGCGGTCAGCTGACGCTTCGGATGATCGAAGCCTTCACCCAGCGTGAGTCTGAGATGCTTCAGGCTGCCCGAGCGATCGAAGAAGGCATCGGCTCGGGCGAACTGCAGCTCCTCCCCCAGCAGCCTGACGAACTTGACGAAGACGGGTTCACTGCCATTGAAGGACGGCTCCTCCTTCGTCGGGCGCTCGTCCGGGAACGGGACCCGAAACTCCGGAAACTCAAGATCCAGAAAGTCCGACAAAGCAGCCAGCCACTCCGATGCGAGGTCTGCCACTTCGACTTTGCCCGCTTCTATGGGGATCTCGGCTCCAGGTACATCGAGGTGCACCACGTCACTCCTCTCTACGCGTCCGGGATGCGGAAGACTGCCCTGGACGACCTTGCCTGCCTCTGCGCTAACTGCCACCGCATGTGCCACAGGAGCTATCTCGGGGAATCCTGGCGTACACCTGCTGCTCTCCGGGAGCTGATACAAGACCCTGCCAGGGCAGTCACCCGTTAAGCAGCGTCCGCTTCGGCCTCGTAGTGCATCTGGGCCCGGTCCAGTACGTCATCCGGGTCCATGCCTCGCGCGGAGGTCCAGTGCAGCAAGTCGACGATCAACTCGATCGCTGACTCTTCCAGAGCCGCCTCGTGTCGCCGCCCTTCCGGAGCCGCGCCACCGTGTCCTTGGTAGCTCTCCAACGCCTCAACAGCGCGCTGCACTCGGCGGCATGCGGCCCCAGCGCCCAGTTCGATCTCGCACCAGACCGCCTTGCCGGGCGCCGTGACAACGATCCCCCAGTCCACTGCCATGGCTGCGATCATGTGCAGGCCGCGGCCGCACTCAGCATCGCAGTCGGCACCACGCAGGGCGGGGAGCGTGCGGCTCTTGTCGTGCATTTCGACACGTAGCCGCTCGCGCTTCCACTCCAGGATCAGTGTCGCCAGCGTGCCCTCGCCCACATGCTTGATGACGTTCGTCGCCAGTTCCGTAACGAGAAGCCTCGCCTCATCACCGGCTGTCGGCACACCCCACTGGTCCAGTTGCGCGGTGGCAGCCCTCCGCAGCAGCCGCACCTCCGCCGGCAGCGCCGCAAAAGGCAGAACACAGCGGTGCTGGCGGCCCCTGGTGTCGATAGCGGGCATGAGCATTCCTCCCTCCCGAGCCACGCGCATGCTGCGCCCGCCGTATCCGTACGGCTGCATTGCGTAGCGACCTGTACGTGAGAATGACACAGAGAACTCTCACTGTGTAACTTCTCATGACTCTCTATCGAGTGAATCCCGTAGTGAGCCGGCTGCCGCGCTGCCTAGCCTGTCCAAGTCCCGGACAGTTGCCCGGGGTTACGCACAGAGGAGTCCCATGTCCGTAAGGACCACCACACGCCGCCGTCAACTGGGCGCGATGCTGCGCAAGTTGCGCGCTCGCAAGGGGATGACCCTGGAGGAGGCCGGGCAACTGGTCGGCGTATCGAAAGCGACGGTCAGCCGGTATGAGACTCAGGCGGGTCCGGTGAAGTGGATCGTCGTCGACGCGCTGTGCCGTGAGTACGGAGCCACGGACGCCGAGCGGGAGGCCGTCGTAAGACTGGCCAAGGACGCCAAGCAGCAAGGCTGGTGGAGCTCGTTCGCCGACTCCATCCCGGAGAGCATGAACCTGCTGCTCACGCTGGAGGACGAGGCCGTACGCGAGGACCACTTCTCTTGTGTCTACGTCCCTGGTCTCCTCCAGACTCGCGCCTACAGCACCGCTCTGCAGAAGGCGAACGAGATTCCTCTGGAGCCGGCCGAGATCGAGCGGCTGGTGGACATCCGCATGAAGCGGCAGGAGATCCTCACCCGGCCGGAGCCGTTCCGGCTGTGGGCCATCCTCGATGAGTCCGTGATCCGCCGGGTCGTGGGCTCGCCGGAGACCATGAAGGAGCAACTCGGGCGACTCCTCGAAGTAAACGAGTCACCTCACATCACCTTGCAAGTGCTGCCGTTCTCGAACGGAGCCCATGGTGCTGCTCTCGGCAGCTTCGTGATCATCGGTGGTACGGAGTCAGCCCTTGACGTGGTTTACGTGGACTTCCACACCGGCTCCCTCTTCCTGGAGAAGGACGAGGAGCTGGAGCGATACAGACTTGCGTTCGAGTACCTTCGCGCACAAGCGTTGGACATGGAGGCTTCCTCCGCCCTGATCCATCGCGCACGCAAGGAGCTGTAGATGCCCGCCCGTTCTCCCGCCCTTCATGAGCTCGCATGGTTCAAGTCGTCTTACAGCGGCGCGAACACAACCGAGTGCGTGGAGTGCGCGCATGTCATGTATGGCGTGCTCATACGTGACTCCAAAGACGCGGACGGCTCTGTCATCCCTGTCGGCGCCAGTGCGTGGGGGTGTTTCGTGAACGGGTTGCGCCAGCACCAGCCCGGCACGTCCGTATGACTGCCTGCGGAGTGACGATGACAGCGGCCCCCAGCCCTCAGTGGTTCAAGTCCTCCTACAGCGGGGGCAGCGGCACCGAGTGCGTGGAGTGCGCGATCGGCGGAAGCCAGACCCACGTCCGCGACTCCAAGGACACGCAAGGCCGTGTGATCACGGTGGGGCACCACGCCTGGGTGTCCTTCGTGCAGGGAATCCGGGGAGAACGGTCGGCACGCCGACCCGAGTTCCGAGGTGGAGCGATGCCGGGACACGCGCCTACGCCCCAGGGGTGGCACACGGCCCCAAAAGCGTGAGCACTTTGACTACCGCTGTCCTGATGCTGCTCGTTTGAGCGCCCATGTGACACATGCCCGTCGACTGCTCACGCTTTTCCACGAGGCGTCCGTCTCCGGCCCCGCAGCGCAGGGGTCGCGTAAATCTTCCACATCACCTGGCGGGACACCCCCGTAGATGGCCTGAAGAGAGCGGGTCGCCTCACCGGCCATCGGCGAGCATCGAAGGAAGAAGTTCACGCAAGTCGGCAGTGTGCGTTGCTGATCAGATGCAAGTCCGTCGTGAAGGAGTACTCGAAGTGAACGCCGTAAAGCCCGCGGGGGTTCCTCTGATGTGGTTCACGTCGTCGTACAGCAACGGTGCGGGAGGGGAGTGCGTCGAGTGCGCGCTCGCCGAGGAGCGCGTCCACGTACGTGACTCCAAGGACACGGGAGTGCCCGAGGTCACCGTGGGGCACCGCGCCTGGACGTCCTTCGTCCGAGCCCTCAAGGACGATCGCCGGTCACCCTGACCTGCCGGGCCGCGTCCTCGGTGCCGCCCTTCCCCTCCGGTGCCCGCACAGCGTCGCCCCGCCGCTCGGCCCGACGGGTCCGGCGGCGGGGTGACGGGCTCGTCGTCGCGGCGGGAGGGAACGCCTCAGTGGTAGTCACCGTGGCGGCCGAGGGTCTGTACGGGGGTCGCGCCGGGGCGGGTCCACTGGGGGACGGGGCGGCTGGTCGGGCCCCAGGTGGCGTTCCCGTCCGCGTCCGTGCGCCAGTACCAGCACGCGTGGCGTCCCTCGGGCCAGCTCTCGGGCTTGTCCTCCCACGCCTCGCCGCGGCCGAAGGGAGTCAGGTCGAGCAGGCCGAAGGAGCTGTTGGCCGGCTCGATGCCGCGACCCGTCGTGGAGTAGGTGAGGAACGCGCGGTCGCCGTCGCGCAGGAAGCAGGCGAGGTGGCCCATCTCCCCGCCGACCGGCTCGTCCACGTCGCGCACCGAGTACCAGGGCTGGGTGTAGCCCATGAACTCGGTGTAGGAGGCCACCTCGTCCCACCGGCCCGTGGTCAGGACGGCGAAGGAGACGCCGCGGGCGTTGAGGTAGACGGCGTCCTTCAGGTGCCAGGCCGCGGTGGTGCAGCCCTCGCACTGCCCCTGGTGCGGTGCTCCGTCGTACCACATGTGCTTGTAGACCACGAGCTCGTCGCGGCCCTGGAACAGGTCCAGGAACGGGACCGGGCCGTCGGGTCCGACGGCCTCGGCCGTCCCGTCGAACTCCACCATCGGCAGCCGGCGGCGGGCCGCGGCGAGGGCGTCGCCCGCGCGGGTGTGGGCCTTCTCGCGGACCAGGAGCTCGTCCCGGGCGGCCTGCCAGGTGGCGAGGTCGACCACGGGCGGGCGGCCGGGCGGTGCGGTGGTCGGGTCACTCGGTGTGTTCGTCATGGCGTTCTCCGGGGTGCCTCGTGCCGGGCGGCGTCGTACGACGGGGCACGACGCCGTCCTGCGACGGTCACCAGGAAAGACTCGCGATCCGGCCGGAACTCATCGCGGGTGGTGAGCCGAACCGGCCGGTGCTCCGGCACCGGCCCCCGGCCGCGTCGGTGCGGGTGGCACACGACGGCGCGGAAGCCGGCCCCTCGAACCGGCACCGGCGCCGCACCCCGGAACGGGGCGCGGCGCCGGGAGTGCCGCCGGGCGGGTCAGGACACCACGCGCAGGTGGGTCGGCCAGCCGATGCGGTCGAGGAGGCCGAACATCTTCTTGATGTCGGTCGGGTTCAGCTTCACGCAGCCGTTGGACTTGTAGTCACCGGCCCCGTCCCAGCGGCGGGGCTCGGTGCGCCCCTGGCTGCCGTCGCGGTTCATCTCCGAGTGGATGAACATCTCCGTGCGGGTCGCGGTGCGCTTGGAGCACCGCATGTCCTGCAGGTAGACGGCGTACCCCTTGATGACGTTGCCGTTGTAGGCGCGGGTCTTGGACCTGATCTTCCAGTTGCCGTTCGGCATCCAGCCCCGGGAGAGGGCGCAGTCGTCCTTGACGCCGACCCCCGATCCGGCCCGGTAGGTGGCCATGAGCTTCCTGCCCTGGTAGACCGAGAGCCTCGAGTTGGTGGGGTCCCCCTGGTTCTTGTCGAACACCAGGGTGGTCGCCGCGGCCGCGCCGCTCGCGGATCCGGCGGCGGGGCCGCCCGCGGCGGCGGCCGGGGCGAGGGCCAGGGTGGTCGTCAGCACCCCTGCCGTCAGGAGGCCGCGCAGGAAACCGTTGCTCGCGTTCATGTCCTTCTCCTCGTTCTTCCCTCGGGGCCGACGTCGGTCGGCCCCGCGTCTGTGGGTGGGAGGGGCGGATGCGGTCGTTCCGACCTTCGTCATCCGCCCCGGCGGCCGGTCGCCGGCCGGGGACCCGGTGGCGTGCCGCTGCGCCGCCACCGGCCGTGCCCGGCACGGGGCGCCGGGCACGGCAACCAGACTGCCCGGGGGGACGAGGTGCGAGGAGTCGTTTCCGGGGGCCTGCATAGGGGCATCCATGCAGGTTCCGTGCATCCTGAGGGAGAGGGCTCCGACCTGCGGTTATGTCCTGGGGAGGGGGAGTTGCGCGCCATGCGGGGCGGGGCGGGCGGCATGGGAGCGGGCCGTCGGGGCGGGTCTCCCCCGCGGCGGCCGACGCGGTCCGCTCACACCGACGCGGTCCACCCGTGCCGGCACGACCCACTCACGCCGGCACGGTCGGTTCGTTCACGCCGGCACGGCCCGTCCGTTCACGTCGGCACGGTCGGTCCGTTCGCGTCGGCACGGCTCGTTCGTTCTCACCGGCACGGTCCGCTCACGCCGACGCGGAGGGGAGCGGGCTCGTGCTCCTCTGGTACCCGGGGGCGTGGGCGGGCGGGTCCTGGAAGACCAGCAGGGCCAGCCAGGTCTGCACGTCCGGTCGGCCGGTCGGCGTCAGGCCGTGGCTGCGCTGGAAGAACTTCAGGTCCTCGGAGGTCGCCGCGGTGAACCTCCCCGACACCTCCGTGCCCCCCTGGCCCGCGTTGTTCAGCAGTTCCTGGAGGGCCAGGACCGCGTCGCCCTCGGCTCCGGGTCCGACCTCCTTCACCAGTTCGGGCCAGGTGTGCTTGCCGACCTTGCCGTCGGGCGACAGATGCTTCCTGCGCTGGAAGTCCATGACGGCGTCCCGGGTCTCGTCCGTGAAGAACCCGTCCGCCCTCACCCGGTAACCGTGTTCCCTCAGCAGGTGCTGCAGGGCGCGGCCCCGGCTGAAGTGGTCCTCCTTCTGCTTCATCAGCAGCGGCCACTCGAGCGCCCACGCGGTCGGCGGGCCGCTCGCCGGTGCGGCTCCGGCCGCCCCGCCGTCGGCGGGCGTCCGGGATCCGGAGACGTACTGGTCGCGCACCACCGCCCCGGCGAGGAAGGCCAGCACCACCGCCGCGGCCACCAGCGCCGGGACCGCCCACCGGGACCGGAACCGGCGGCCCCAGGTACCGCGCCCGTCCCCGCCGTCCTCGTCGCCCGTGCCGGCCGCGCCGTTCCCGGCGCCGGTTCCTCCGGCGGGCTCCGGCCCGTGGGCGGCGGCTCCCTGACGGTTGTTCTCCTCCAGGGCCGCCCGGCACAGCTCCCGGGCCCGTGCCAGCTCCGCCTCCGGGGCGCGCAGGTGGGTGTGGAGCGCCTCCACCACCCTCGGCGGGGCGGTCGAGGTGTGCTTCGGGTTGAGGTAGCGCGAGAGCGTCGTCTGGTCGATGCCGACCTTCGCGGCCAGCGCCTGCTGGGTGGGCCGGGTGCCGCCGGGTGTGTTCCCGGCCTCCTCCCACCAGCGGCGCAGCAGCCGCGCCAGCTGCACCCCCGGCCGCTGCTCCCGGTCCCGGTCCCGGCCCGTCGACTCGTGCGCCATGTCCGTGTCTCTCCCCCTGGTCGTGCGGAACGGCCGGCGTACCCGGCGTCTGCATCGCCGCATAACGGCAGGTCAGCCGCGTGCATGACGGCAAGCCCGGATGCATCGGCCCACAGTGGCGCAGATCGTAGCGAGGGTGGGTGAAAGGTCCGGCGCCCCCGCCCGGGCCGTCCGCGTCCCCGCGGGGTGCCGGGCGTCCCGCGTCCCGGTGCGTCACCGGTCGTCCCGGGCCTTTCGCGGAGCCGCGCCGGGGACGGGCCGGGGCGGGTCCGGGGAGCACGCGTTCACCTGGAAGAGTGCCGGCGCGGCGGGCTCCCGGGGCGCGTCCCTCACCCACAGGGAGGACGGTGCGGTTACGGGGGGAGGGAGGGCGGTGCGGTTACCGGGTCCCGGTGATCCGGGCCACCGCCTCCCGGGTCAGTTCCCGGTCGGGCGGGGTGTCGTCCAGGGCCCGGTGCAGGGTCAGGCCCTCGATCAGGGCGTCCAGCTGGCGGGCCGTGGACGGGTCGAAGTGGTGCTCCAGGAGGTCGCGGCTGCGCCTCATCCACTTCCGGCAGAGCTGCCGGTAGGACTCGTGGCGGGCGGCCAGGGTGTAGAGCTCCTGGGCCAGGACCAGGTCGCGGCCGGGGGTCCCGGAGAGGGTGTGGATGAGGTCGGTGACCGCCTCGCGGGCCTGGTCGGCGGTGCGGGCGCCGCCGAGGTGCCGCTCGAAGACGGCCACGATGTGGTCGGCGTGGCCGGTGAACGCCTCGTGCAGCAGGTCGTCGATGCCGGTGAAGTGGTAGGTCATCGAGCCCAGGGGCACCTGCGCGCGGGTGGCGATCTTGCGGTGGGAGACACCGGCGACGCCCTCCTCGACGATCAGGTCGAGTGTGGCGGCGAGGATGCGCGCGCGGCGCTGCGGGTCGGTGTGTCCGGTGGCCATGGCGCAAGGGTGTCAGAGCGTGCGGACCGGGCGGGCCGGGTTGCCGACGGCGACGACGCCCGCGGGAACGTCCTTGGTGACGACGGCGCCGGCGCCGACGACGGAGTCGTCGCCGATGGTCACTCCGGGGCAGACGGTCACTCCGCCGCCGAGCCAGACGTTGTCGCCGATGGTGATGGGGCGGGCGGCCTCGAGCTTGTCGCGGCGGGGCTGCGGTTCCACGGGGTGGGTGGGGGTGAGGAGTTGGACGTTCGGGCCGATCTGGCAGTCCTCGCCGATGGTGATCCGCGCGACGTCCAGCGCGGTCAGGTGGTAGTTGACGAAGGTGCGGGCCCCGATGGAGATGTTGCTGCCGTAGTCGACGTACAGCGGCGGGCGGACGTCGACGCCCTCGCCGACGGAGCCGAGGAGTTCGGCGAGGACCGACCCGGCCTCGGCGGGGTCCTCGAGGTAGACGGCCTGGTAGCGGGCCGCCAGCCGCATGGCGTCGCGCAGCCGGCGGGCGATCTCCGGGTCGTCGGCGATGTAGAGGTCGCCCGCGAGCATGCGTTCCAGGTTGGTGCGGGGATCGCCCGCAAAGTGGTCCGTCGCCATGCGTACGAGCGTACGCTCCGAAGGCGTGCGCGGAGGGGCGAACCGGCCGACGGGTTCACCGGGGCGGCCCGGCGGGCGGCGTCAGCCCCGTTCGCCCCGTTCCACGCAGAACTCGTTCCCCTCCGGGTCGGCCAGGACGACCCAGCCCGTGCCGTCGGGGCGGGTGCGGTCCGCGATCCGGCGGGCGCCGAGCGCGAGGGCGCGGGCCACCTCCTCCTCGCGGGTGCGGTCCGTCGGCCTCAGGTCGAAGTGGAGGCGGTTCTTGGCGGTCTTGCCCTCCTCCACCCGGACGAAGAGCAGGCCCGGACCGCCGTCCGGGTCCTCGACCAGGGCCTCCGGGTCGCCCGGCTTGTCGTCGTCGGAGAGCGGGTGGCCCAGCAGCGCGCTCCAGAAGGAGGCGAGGTCGTACGGGTCTCCGGTGCAGTCGAAGGTGATGTGGCGGATGACGGGGTTCCTCAACGGCCCTCCCGGGGCGGTCGGTCGGCGGGATGCGCGTTCACAGGATGTCCTGCGGGGAGGGCGGCGTCGAACCGTTTACCGGGGGGAGGCGGGAGCGGGGCCCGGGGGGGGGGGGGGGGGCGCGGCGGGGCCGGGAGGGGGCGGTGGGGGGGGGGGGGGGGGGGGGGGGGGCTGGGAGGGAGGAAAGGGGGGGGGTGGGGGGTGGGTTCTCCTGG
>NZ_JBVITR010000005.1:18006-38668 GCF_055574875.1 Streptomyces sp. NPDC034670 | reverse complement strand
CCTCTCCCGAACGTCTTCTGGGGGGAGGATGGTCGCCGCCTTTTTCCTGGGGGGGGGGGGGGGGGGGCCCCGGCGGGGGGGCCCCCCCCCCCCCCGGCCCCGGCGGCCCCGGTGCGGGCGGGGCCGCCGGGGGCCGGCTCCGGCGGGTACGGAAGGGGGATCCGCGGCGGTCGCTCCGCCGGGGCCGGGCCCGGGGCGGTCACTCCGCCGGGGCCAGCTCCGCCCGGCCGAAGAGCAGGGCGTAGCCCGGCGGCAGCTGGTCCAGGACGCGGGTCACCAGGTCGTCGTCGACCCGTTCGGCCAGGACGCTCAGGACCGAGCTGACGTCCCAGCGGGCCGTGGCCGGGGTCGCGCCCTCGATGCGGGCCGCCACCGAGTCGACGAACTCCGCGGCCGTCAGCTCGCGGGTCGCCGGGACCTGGGACGCGACCACCCTCGCCGCCTCCTCGGGCAGGGCGCGGGCCAGGTCGACGCGTTCGTCGCCGACGACGTGGCCGCCGAGCGCGGAGAGGACGATGCGGGTGACGCTCTCCGCCTCCGACCGGGTCGGGTACTGGCCCGCCTCCCGTACGGCGTCGACCAGTTCGTGCCAGTCGCGGCGGTCGCCGGTGTCGCCGCGGAGGGCGTGCGGGGCGCGGTCCGGGGACGAGGGCGCCTCACCCGGGACGCCCCCTCCCGGGTTCAAGAGTGCGGGCTTCTGCGGCGTCAGCGTGGTCATACTGGCTCGCTCCTCTCCTTCTCCTGGGCCCCCGTCGCCCTCCGGCCGGACGGGCGCGGGGATGCGCCCCGCGGACGGCCGGGTCCGCGGGACGCGTGGTGTGCGGGGGTTGTCAGTCGCCGATCTGCTTGCGGTCGTCGCCGCCGGTGATCCGGATGCGGCGCGGCTTGGCCTGCTCGGCCATCGGGATGCGCAGGGTCAGGACGCCGGCCTCGTACGACGCGCCGATGCGTTCCGTGTCCAGGGTGTCCCCGAGGAACAGTTGGCGGGTGAAGGTGCCGGTGGGGCGTTCGGCGATCACCGGCTCCGCGCCTTCGGGGACCGGGGAGCGGCGTTCGACGCGCACGGTGAGGACGTCGCGCTCGACGTCCAGCTCGATCGCCTCGGGGTCGGCGCCGGGAAGGTCGAAGTGGACGATGAGGTCGTCCCCCGCCCGGTAGGCGTCCATCGGCATGGCCGACGGGCGGGCGGCGGCCGTGCCGAGGGCCTGCTGCGCCAGTCGGTCGAGTTCGCGGTAGGGGTCTCCCCTGCTCGAGCGCAGCCGAGAGCTCGGGGAAGGATCGGTACGCATGAGCATCACGGCTTCACCCCTCTCTCCTGGTGCCTTCGTGCGATGCCCCACGTTCGCTTTCTTATATAGCTCGAAAGAGAAAAGTTGACAAGCCTCGACTCATCTTGCTCCGGGCCACCCCGTCCCCGTCCACCGGGTCCTGGCCGCCGGGGCCGTCGCCCGGGGCGTTAACCTCGGAGTTCGTGAGACCCCGCCCCCGTGGGGGCAGTGGCGGAAGGCAGGCAGGCATGGCGAAGGTTCCGAGTTCCGTGGTGGCCGCGAGCGGACTCGTCGGCGGGTACGGCGTGGCCCGCTGGACGCGGAAGCGACAGCTGGGCGGGGTCGTCCTCGCCGCCGCCGGGGCCGCCGCCGCGCGGCAGTGGCGCCGGCAGGCCGGCGGGAGGGCGGCGGGGGCGCTGTCGGCCGCGTACGTCGCCGCCTTCGCGGGATCGCATCCGCTGGCGAGGAAGGTCGGCGCCTGGCCCGCCGTGTTCGGGGCGGCGGGGGCCGTGGCGCTCGCCTCGTGGGCGGTCGCCGACCGGCGCGGCTGAGACGTCCCGGCCGGGACCGGCCGGTCCCGGCCGGGAGCGGACCCGATCGAGAACGGACCCGGACCGGGGCGGACCCGGCAGGGGCGGGCCGGCCGGCGTGGTGAGGCCGGCCCGCCGCC
Organism: Streptomyces sp. NPDC034670; assembly: GCF_055574875.1. Lineage (NCBI taxonomy): Bacteria > Bacillati > Actinomycetota > Actinomycetes > Kitasatosporales > Streptomycetaceae > Streptomyces > Streptomyces sp. NPDC034670. Next base: position 36,730 of record NZ_JBVITR010000005.1, on the reverse strand, counting down.
CGCTCCCGTCGGGTACGCGCGGCCCCTTACGACTTCGTCACGGAGAGCGGGGTGGCGATGTCCTCCAGGGAGCGGCGTTCCGCGTTCACCGCGAGGAAGGCGGCCACGACGCCCGCCGCGCACATCAGGCCGGCGCCGATCTGGAAGGCGAGGACCGTGTCGCCGACCACGCCCGTGTTCGTGAGCTCGGCGAAGATCAGGGGGCCGCTGATGCCGCCGGCGGCGGTGCCGATGGCGTAGAAGAAGGCGATGGACATGGCCCGGGTCTCCATCGGGAAGATCTCGGAGACCGTGAGGTAGGCGCTGGAGGCGCCGGCCGAGGCGAAGAACAGCACCACGCACCAGCAGGCCGTCATCGTGGCCGCGCTCAGCGAGCCCCGGTCGAACAGCCAGGCCGTGCCGAACAGCAGCGCGCCGGAGAGCAGGTACGTCCCGGAGATCATGATCCGGCGGCCGACCGTGTCGAACAGCTTGCCGAGCAGCAGCGGGCCCAGGAAGTTGCCGACCGCGATGACGGCGAAGTAGTAGCCGGTGTGGCCGGACGGGACGTCGAAGAACCGGATGAGGATCGCGCCGTAGCCGAAGGTGATGGCGTTGTAGAGGAACGCCTGGCCGATGAAGAGGGCGAAGCCGAGGGCCGAGCGCTTGCGGTACTTGGCGAAGACGGTGCGGGCGATCTCGGTGAAGGTGGTGCGCCTGCGCTGGCGGATGGTCATCTCGGTCTCGGCGCGGGGCAGCGGCTCGCCCTTCTCGGCCTCGATCCGCTCCTCGATGGAGGAGACGAGCCGCTCGGCCTCCTCGTCCCGGCCGTGGATCAGCAGCCAGCGCGGGCTTTCGGGGACGTGGCGGCGGACGAGGAGGATCACCAGGGCGAGGACGGCGCCCAGGGCGAAGGTCAGCCGCCAGCCGACGTCCGCCGGGAAGATCGACGTGTCCAGCGCGACGATCGACAGCAGCGCGCCGGCGACCGCGCCCAGCCAGTAGCTGCCGTTGATCACCAGGTCGACGCGTCCGCGGTAGTCCGCCGGGATCAGCTCGTCGATCGCGGAGTTGATGGCCGCGTACTCGCCGCCGATGCCGAAGCCGGTGAGGAAGCGGAAGAGGAAGAACCACCAGGTGTCGAAGGCGAGCGCGGTCAGGGCGGTGGCGCCGAGGTAGACCGCGAGGGTGATCAGGAACAGCTTCTTGCGGCCGTAGATGTCGGTCAGCCGGCCCCAGAACAGGGCGCCCGTGCAGGCCCCGATCACGTAGAGGGCGGCGGCGATGCCGGTGACCTGGCCGGAGGTGATGTCCAGCCCGCTGCCGGGCTCGGAGAGCCGGCCGGCGACGTTGCCGACGATCGTCACCTCCATCCCGTCGAGGATCCACACGGTCCCCAGGCCGATGACGATCGACCAGTGCCAGCGCGACCAGGGCAGGCGGTCCAGCCGGGCGGGAATGGTGGTGGTGACGGTGCGGCCGGTCCCGGCCTGCGCGGTGGTCATGGGCGCCCTCCTCGACGAAGTGACCACCGTCGTGTGCCCCGGGGCGGGCTTCTTCACGCTCCGCCCGCCCTCCTCCCCGTCCGCCTCCCGTCCGCGCCCCGCTACGCCCCCAGCGCCCGCGACACCGCGTAGATCAGCAGGCCGGCCAGGGAGCCGACGACCGTGCCGTTGATGCGGATGAACTGCAGGTCGCGGCCGATGTTGGCCTCGATCTTCTTGGTGGTGTGCTCGGCGTCCCAGCTCGCCACCGTGTCGGTGATCAGGGAGGTGATCTCCTTGCGGTAGGTGGTGACCACGTACACCGCGGCGCTCTCCAGCCAGCCGTCGACCTTGCCCTGCACCTTGGGGTCGCCCGCCATCCGGGCCCCCAGCGACAGCAGCGAGGCGCGCACCCGCAGCCGCAGCTCGCTGCGCTCGTCCTCCGCCGCGGAGACGATCATGGACCGTACGGCGGTCCACACGGAGGCGATCAGGTCCTGCACCTCGTCCCGGTGCAGGATCTCGCCCTTGAGGCGTTCGATCCGGGCGCGGGTGTCGGTGTCGGACTGGAGGTCGGAGGCGAAGTCGGTGAGGAAGCGGTCGAGGGCGTCGCGCGCGGGGTGGGCGGGCATGTCGCGCATCTCGGTGGTGAAGCGCAGCAGTTCCTTGTAGACGCGCTCGCCGACCTTGCGGTCCACGAACCGGGGGGTCCAGCCGGGCGCGCCGCCCTGCACGGCGTCCATCACGGAGTCGCCGTGCAGCACCAGCCAGTCGTGCGCCCGGGAGACGATCACGTCGACGGCCCGCCGGTGGCCGCCGTCGGCGACGATCCGCTCCAGCAGCTTGCCCATCCCGGGCGCGATCTCCTGGGCGTCGGCGCGGCGCGTGATGGCCTCGCCGACCACCGCCTGGACGTCGGAGTCGCGCAGCACGGCCAGCGCGCCGCGCAGGGCCGCGGAGAGTTCGGCGGTGACCCGGTCGGCGTGTTCGGGGACGGACAGCCAGGCGCCGAGCCGGCTGCCGATGCCGACGGCGCGCAGCCGCCCGCGCACGACGTCCTCGGAGAGGAAGTTCTCCCCGACGAACTCGCCCAGGGAGACGCCGAGCTGGTCCTTCTTGGTGGGGATGATCGCGGTGTGCGGGATGGGCAGGCCGAGGGGGTGGCGGAAGAGGGCGGTGACCGCGAACCAGTCGGCGAGCGCGCCGACCATGCCCGCCTCGGCGGCGGCGGAGACGTAGCCCGCCCAGGCGCCGGCGCCCCGGTGGGAGGCCCACTCGGCGAGGACGTAGACCACGGCGACGAACAGCAGCAGTCCGGTGGCGGTGAGCTTCATCCGGCGCACTCCGCGCCGCTTCTCCTCGTCCGCGGGGCTGAACGCCGTCATCGCGCGGTTCGTGACGGCGCCGGGGCGGGCGGGCCGCCCGGTGTCCCGCTCCCCGGCCCGTGCCGTTCTCGTCCGTTCCATCCGCCGTCCCATCCGCTCCGCCCGTCAGGTGATCAGGTGATCGGGTGACCAAGTGATCTCTCAGGTGATCCCTCACACATTGTCCCTTCCTGACCGACTCCCGGAACGGAACGGGAGTTCCCGGCGTCTGTCCGGAAGGGGGACCGGACCCCGGTCCTGCCGCCCCTCCCCCCGCCCGTGGTGCATCATGGGCCGGTCGGACCGGAGCCTCGGGCTCCCGTCTCCCGAGGAGAACGGAACAGCATGACCCGGGGTCATGACGGGGGCGTGGGAACGCCTCCCGCCAAGCACCGCGCCCTGCTCGCCGCGGTCGTCGCCGCGATCGTGGCCCTGTCCGCCGGCATCTACGCCGGAGCGGCCTCCGACGACGGCACGCGCGCGGGCGCCGCCACCGACGGCCGCGCCCGCGGCAATCCGGCCGCGCCCGCCTCCACCGGCACCTGGGTCGGCTCCTGGGCCGCGTCCCCGGTCGGCGGCGAGCCCGGCACCGGGGCGGCCCGGCCGGGCGGCCGCTCGGTGCGCAACGTCGTCCACACCAGCGTCGGCGGTACGAGTGCCCGCGTCACGCTGTCCAATCTCCACGGCCGGTCGCCGCTGACCGTCACCCACGCCTCGATCGCCGTCGCCGCGGGGCCCGGCACGGCCGCGGCGCTCCCCGGGACGCTGCGCCCGCTCACCTTCGCCGGCGCCCCCGCGGTCGTCGTCCCGGCCGGCGGGCAGGTGGTGAGCGACGCCGTGCGCCTCGCGGTGCCGCAGGACGGGGACGTCCTGGTCACCACGTACTCCCCCGTCGAGCCCGGGCCGGTCACCCACCACCCGCACGCCCGCCAGGTCTCCTACGTCGCCGACGGCGAGCACACCCGGGACACCACCGGGGTGCCGTACACCGGGCGGAGCACCGCCTGGCGGTACCTGACGGCGCTGGACGTGCTGAGCAACGAGGCGGACGGCACGGTCGTCGTCCTCGGCGACTCGCTCACCGACGGCGTCACCTCCACCACCGGCGCCAACACCCGCTGGCCGGACGTCCTGTCCGACCGGCTGCGCGAGGCGCTCGCGGCCCGGCGCGACCTGCCGCGCCACGGCGTCGTCAACGAGGGCATCAGCGGCAACCGGATCCTCACCGACGGCCCCGGCCGGCCCCCGGAGAACCCCAGCGGCCTGAACCGCTTCGACCGCGACGTCCTGGGCCGCCCCGGCGTCCGGGTCGTCGTGGTCGCCCTCGGCGTCAACGACATCCTGCGCCACCCCGGCACCGCCGACCCGGACCGGATCGTCGCGGGGATGAGGGCCCTCGTCGCACGGGGCCACGCGCGGGGCCTGAAGGTCGTCGGCGCGACGCTGATGCCCTTCGGCGGCCACCGCGGCTACACCGACGCGCGCGAGGAGGTGCGGCGGCGGATCAACGCGGAGATCCGCGCGGGGCGCGTCTTCGACGCGGTCGTCGACTTCGACGAGGCGCTGCGCGACCCCTACGACCCGCGCCGCCTGCGCTCCGACTACGACTCGGGCGACCACCTCCACCCGAGTGACAAGGGGTACGCGAGGATGGCCGAGGTCTTCGACCTGGACGACCTGAAGGGCGGGGCGCCGGCGCGGCTGTAGGCGGCCCGCCGGGGGCGGGCCCCGCCCCCGGGCCCCCGGGCGTGCTCAGCGCTCGTCCCGCTCCTCGTGGCGCGTCCGGGGCCGGCCGTGCAGGTCCAGGTGGTGCAGCGGGTCGTGGTGGCGAGAGGCGCCGCCGAGCTGCTTGCGGACCTCCTTGCGCTCCAGCTTCTGGCGGCGGCGCTCCTCGCGCAGGCGCTGCTTCTCGGCGCGGGGCAGCTTGCGCTGGACGCCGACGCCGCCCCAGAAGGCGAAGCCCGTGATGATCACGCGCGGGGCGCCCGGCTCCCCCGGCTCGCCCTCCTCCCGGTGGTCGAAGCCGCCCATGACGCCGATGCCGCGCACCACGACCTCCACGCCGGGCGGCACGATGACGTCCACCCCGCCCATGATCGCCACGGCGTTGATCACGACCTCGCGGTCCGCGAAGTTCGCCTCGCGCAGGTCGATCTCCCCGCCGCCCCAGAACGCGAAGCAGTTGAAGCGGCGCGGCGCCGTCCAGTGCCCCCTGCGCTGGAAGCCCGACATGACGGCCACGGCCCACGTCGAGGTGCCCTCGTCGTCGCCGCCGACGATCCGGCCCGACCAACCCCCCTCCCGGGCGGGTTCCTTGACGAGGGAGACGGCGGGGCCGGCCGCGCCCCGGGCGGCCGGCAGGTCACGGGTGAGCGGCGCCAGTTCCCCGTACGTCCGCGCCCGGTACGTCGCGTCCAGCCGCTCCTCGAACTCCTCCATGTCCAGCCGCCCCTCCGCCAGGGCGTCCCGCAGGACGTCGGCGACCCGTTCACGGTCGGCGTCGGAGGCACGGAGGTCCGGGGCTGCGTCGTCGGTCATACCCAGCAGCCTACGAGTTGTCCGCCGGGCACGGCTACGAGACCGTCCGCCCGGACCGCTCCGGCGGGGTTCCGGGGGCGCCGCCCGGCCCGTGCAGCATCCTCGCGATCACCGTCTCGATGTCCGGCTCCCGCACCGACAGGTCGGCCAGCGGGTACCGCTCGGCGATCCACGCCACGAGCGGGGCCGCCGACCCGGACGCCGGGAACGCCAGCCACTGCCGCGGCCCCTCCACCCGCACCACCCGGGCCGGCGCCGGCGCGTCGACCGGCGGCAGCTCCCGCTCCAGGTCCACCACCAGCGTCCGCTCGCTCTCCCCCACCTCGTGCAGCCCGGTGAGCGGCCCGTCGTACACCAGCCGGCCGTGGTCGATGACCATCACCCGCGAGCACAACTGCTCGATGTCCTGCAGGTCGTGCGTGGTCAGCAGCACGGTCGTGGAGCGCTCGGCGTTCAGCTCCCGCAGGAAGGACCGCACCCTGGTCCTCGACACGACGTCCAGGCCGATCGTCGGCTCGTCCAGGTACAGCACCTGGGGGTCGTGCAGCAGCGCCGCCGCGATGTCGCCGCGCATCCGCTGGCCGAGGGAGAGCTGGCGCACGGGCACGTCCAGCAGGCCGCCGAGGTCGAGGAGGGCGACCAGCCGGTCGAGGTTCTCCCGGTACCGGGCGTCGGGGATCCGGTACATGCGGTGCATCAGCCGGTACGAGTCGATCAGCGGCAGGTCCCACCACAGCGTCGTCCGCTGCCCGAACACCACCCCCATGCGGTGCGCCAGCCGCGTCCGCTCCCGGGAGGGGTCGATCCCCGCCACCCTCAGCCGGCCGCCGCTCGGGGTCAGGATGCCGGTCAGCATCTTGATCGTGGTCGACTTGCCCGCGCCGTTCGGGCCGATGTAGCCGACCATCTCGCCGCGCGCCACCGTGAAGGAGATCCCGTCGACGGCCCGCACCCGCCGCCGCTCCCGCCTCAGGAAACCGGTCCTCCTGCGCACCTCGAAGACCTTCTCCACGCGGTCCAGCTCGATGAACGCGTCCGCCGTCATGACCGTCCCCACTCCCGTGCTCCGTCCCCACTCCCGTGCTCCGCCCCGGCTCCCCGCGCCCCGGCCTAGCTCCCCGTGCTCCGGTACGACCGCAGGCCGGCCCGCCACGCCACCCCGGCCAGCGCGCCGCACCCCGCCGCCACCAGCGGCGCCGCGAAGGCCGCCCCGTCCGGCAGCCCCAGCGGGTACGGGCGCCCCAGCACGTGGGCCGCCGGCACCCAGTTGACGAAGGCGAGCGGCAGCACGAACGTCACCCCGCGCACCAGCTCACGGCCGAACACGGTCGGCGGGTACTGCAACAGCGTGGTGCCGCCGTACGTGAACGCGTTCTGCACCTCGGCGGCGTCCTGCGCCAGGAACTGGAAGGCCCCGCCCGCCACGAACAGCGAACCGAAGATCACCGCGCCGCTGACCAGCGCCACCGGGACCAGCAGCACCTTCGCCGCGGTCCAGTCGACGTCGACCGCCGCCAGCGCCCAGCCCAGCACCGCCGCCCCCTGGACGCCCCGGCCCAGGCGGCGCAGCGCGAAACGGTCCGCGGCGACCTGGGCGAGCACCGGCGCGGGCCTCACCAGCAGCACGTCGAACGAGCCGTCGCGCACCCGGCCGCCCAGCGAGGCCACCGAACCGAGCGCCAGCTGGGCGATCCCGAACGCCGTCACGGACAGCCCGTACAGGAAGGCGACCTCCGGCAGCGTCCAGCCGCCGAGCGCGTCGACCTGCGAGAACATCAGCAGGATCCCGACGAAGTCCAGCCCCGTCAGCAGCAGGTTGCCGCACACCGTGAGGACGAAGGAGGCACGGTAGGCCAGGGTGGAGCGGATCCACATCCCGGCGATCAGCCGGTAGGCCCGCAGCCCCTCCGCCACCCGCGGGGCCCCCCGCGCTCCCGGGGCCTCCCGCACCGGGACCTCAGCCACCCTGCACCACCACCCGCCGCGTCGCCGCCGACTGCACCAGCCGGCCCGCCGCCAGCAGCGCCACCGCCCACGCCCCCTGGAAGGCCCACGCCCCCAGCGGAGCCGCCTCCCCCATCAGCACGTCCGCCGGCACCTGGAGCTGCGCCGCCCACGGCAGCGCCCGCACGACCTCGCCGAAGGCGCCCGGGAAGGCGTTCAGCGGCAGGGTCATGCCCGAACAGAAGACCCCCGTGACCGCCAGGGCCAGCACGACCCCCTGGCCGTCCAGCAGCCAGAACGCGCTCAGCGCGAACAGGTAGCGGATCGCGAAGCTGACCACCACCGCCAGCAGCAGCGTCACCAGGAACGCCCCCCACCGGGCGACGTCCCCGGGCAGCGCCGTCGGGAAGACCAGCGCGCCGAACGCGAACGGGACCACCCCCCGCCCCAGCAACTGGAACGCCGACCGCCCCGCGTCGCTCGCCAGCCACCACAGCTGCAGATCGACCGGCCGGTACAGGTCGACCGCGACCTCACCCGTACGGATGCGTTCCATCAGGTCGGTCTCGAACCCGCCGCCCTGGACCGCCAGCATCGCGAACAGCGCCTGCCCCAGCCACACGTACGTGACCGCCTGCGCCTGCTCGTACCCGCCGAGGCCGGGCCTGGCCTCCCACAGCGCCAGATACGTGTAGGCCATGATCAGCCCGAAGGCGGTGTTGGTGAACACCCCGGCCGCGGTGGCCGCCCGGTACGTCGCGTACCGCCGGAAACCCCCCACCGCGACGGCCAGGTACAACCGCCCCGATCCCACGCCCCCACCTCCTCCCGCACCCGGCGCCAAAGACGCAGGAGCCTACTGAGCACGGCGGAGCACCCGCCACGCATTTTCCGGCGATCCGCGGGCACGGGAACACGACCGGCAGGGCCATCCGTGTGACGGGGCGCGTGCACGCGCGGTGCGCGCCGCCGGTGGGGAACCGACCGCCGGATGCGACAGTCTGCACCATCGGATGCGACAGTCTCCCCTAAGAGGAGCGCATCAGACGTACGCGCACGAACGAGGCGAAACAGGAGTCCGAGCACGACATGAGCGACGAGCCGCAGCCGCAGCAGACCGAAGGGGGCCGGACACCGGAAGAGCCCCGGGCGGCCGACGCCCCCCGGCGCCCGGCCGGGGACGCGGGCGAGGACGGGCGCACCGGGTGGCGCCGGCTGGTCCCCACCTGGCGCATGGTGCTCGGCACCTTCCTCGTCGGCGCGCTGCTGCTCTTCGGCGGCTTCCTCCTCGGCTACACGCTGGTGCAGATCCCCTCCGCCAACGCGCTCGCCGTGCAGCAGGCCAACGTCTACCTGTACGCCGACGGCACCGTCCTCGCCCGCGACGGCGAGGTCAACCGGGAGAACGTCGGCCTCGACCGGATCTCCAAGGACGCCCAGCACGCCGTCCTGGCCGCCGAGGACCGCGACTTCTACAGCGAGTCCGCCGTCGACCCCTCGGCCATGGTCCGCGCCGCCTGGAACACCGCCACCGGCAAGGGCAAGCAGTCCGGCTCCACGATCACCCAGCAGTACGTGAAGAACTACTACCTGCGCCAGGAGCAGACCCTCACCCGCAAGGTGAAGGAGTTCTTCATCGCCATCAAGCTGGACCGCGAGCAGACCAAGGACGAGATCCTCGAGGGCTACCTCAACACCAGCTACTTCGGCCGCAACGCCTACGGCATCCAGGCCGCCGCCCACGCCTACTACGGCATCGACGCCAAGGACCTCGACGCCGGCCGCGCCGCCTACCTCGCCGCGCTCGTCAACGCCCCCAGCAAGTACGACGTCGTCGCCCACCCGGAGAACCGCGAAGCCGCCGAGGACCGCTGGAACTACGTCCTGGACGGCATGGTCGACGAAGGCTGGCTCAGCCCCTCCGAACGCGCCGGCATGCGGTTCCCGGCGCCCAAGGAGGCCACCCTCTCCACCGGCCTGTCCGGCCAGCGCGGCTACCTCGTGAACATCGTGAAGAACCACCTGGTCGAGAACGGGATCGTCGACGAGGAGTCACTCGACGCCGGCGGCTACCGCATCACCACCACCCTCCACAAGGACAAGCAGGACGCCTTCGTCGACGCCGTCAACGACCAGCTGATGGACCGGCTCGACAAGGAGAACCGCGAGGTCGACACCTACGTCCGCGCCGGCGGCGCCTCCATCGAACCGAAGACCGGCAAGGTCGTCGCGATGTACAACGGCATCGACTACGTCCAGCAGTACACCGCCAACGCCACCCGCCGGGACTACCAGGTCGGCTCCGCCTTCAAGCCGTTCGTCCTCGCCGCCGCCGTCGCCCACGGCTCCCGCACCCAGGACGGCCGCCCCATCACCCCGAACACGGTCTACGACGGCACCGACCAGCGCCCCGTCCAGGGCTGGAGCGGCAGCCGCTACGCCCCCGAGAACGAGGACAACGTCGACTACGGCGACATCACCGTCAGCGAGGCCACCGACAAGTCGGTGAACGCCGTGTACGCGCAGATGGCCGTGGACGTCGGCGCCGACAAGGTCAAGCAGACCGCCGTCGCCCTCGGGCTGCCCCCCACCACCCCCGAACTCCACCCCTCCCCGTCCATCGCGCTCGGCGTGGCCACCGCCAGCGTCCTGGACATGGCCCAGGCGTACGCGACCCTCGCCAACCACGGCGAGTACGGCACGTACACGCTGGTCGAGAAGATCACCAGGAACGGGAAGGAGACGGTGGACCTGCCCGAGCGCGAGACCCGCCAGGCCGTCAGCCGCCAGGCCGCCGACACCACCACCCACGTCCTGCGCGGCGTCGTCCAGAACGGCACCGCCACCGCCGCCCTCACCGCGGGCCGCCCCGCCGCCGGCAAGACCGGCACCGCGGAGGAGGACAAGGCCGCCTGGTTCGCCGGCTACACCCCCGAGCTGGCCACCGTCGTCGCCGTCATGGGCCAGGACCCCGACACCGCCGCGCAGAAGCCGCTCTACGGCGCCATGGGCCTGCCCCGCGTCAACGGCGGCGGCGCCCCCGCCGAGATCTGGGGCCAGTACACCCGCGAGGCCCTCGAGGGCGAGCCGGTCCAGAACTTCGACCTCCGGCTCCAGGCCGGCGCCGACCGGCCCCGGCCCTCCGCCGACACCACCGGCACCGGTCCCGCCCCCGGCGACCCGACCGGCGGCACCCGGGAGACGCCGGAGGAGGGGACGCCGGACCGGACCCCCGGCACCACCCCGGGACAGGACGAAGGACGGACCGACGGCGGGACGCAGGGACAGACCGACGGCGGCCCCGGCGGCAGCCCGGACGACGGCGGAACGACCGACGGCGCCGGCGCGGACGGCGGCGCCCCCGGCGGCGAGGCCGGCGACACGGGGGGCGACGGCGGCGGCGACGACCGCCGGAGCGGCATCGGCGGCCTGACCGGCGCCCTCACCGGCAGCCGGGGACGGGACTAGGCAAACCGGTCGCCCGGCCACCCGGCGAGCGGGCGACCGGGCGACCGGTGAGCGGTGAGCGACGACCGTCAGTGGCCGGACGTCGCCTTCAGGCCCACCACGGCGACCACCAGCAGACAGATGAAAAAGATCCGGGCGGCGGTCACCGGCTCCCCCAGCACCGCCATGCCCAGCACCGCCGCCCCGGCCGCGCCGATCCCCACCCACACGCCGTAGGCCGTACCGATGGGCAGCGTCCGCGCGGCGTACGACAGCAGCAGCATGCTTCCCACGATGCCGGCGCCCGTGAGGACACTGGGCACGAGCCGGGTGAACCCCTCGGTGTACTTGATGCCGATCGCCCAGCCGACCTCCAGCAGACCGGCCACGATCAACAGGACCCACGCCATGACAGGCACCTCCGGGACACGAACGGAAACGGGGGTGCGTCGTCTTTTCCTTCCCCCGGTACGGCGCGTCTCGTCGGGGCCCCGGAACTCCCGCCCGGGGCCCTCCACTCTAACCAGGACATCCCGAAAAGGGCTGGTGACCATGGTCACCAGCCCCTTCCCCGGCTCCTTCGCGGAACTACGGAACCGGAATCAGCGGAATCACAGGTACAAGCCGGTCGAATCCTCCGAACCCTCGAACCGGTCCGCGGCCACGGCGTGCAGATCGCGTTCCCGCATCAGCACGTACCCGACGCCCCGCACCTCGACCTCCGCCCGGTCCTCCGGGTCGAACAGCACCCGGTCACCCGGCTCCACGGTCCGTACGTTCTGTCCCACCGCGACGACCTCGGCCCAGGCCAGCCGACGGCCCACCGCCGCCGTCGCGGGAATCAGAATGCCGCCCCCGGAACGCCGCTCGCCCTCGTTCTTGTCCTGCCGCACGAGTACGCGGTCGTGCAGCATCCGGATGGGCAGCTTGTCGTGCTGGGAGCCGTGCTCGTTTCTGTTGGCGCTCACGTCCTGAAACCTACCTGCCTCCGCCGCGGCCGCACGCGGGCGGGTCAGCCCCTGCGCCGACGGCCGGTCACCGTCAGCAGCCCGACGACCCCCACCACCAGCAGCGCCGCCGGCACCACCCGCTCCAGCCGGGGCGCGCCCTTCTCGTCCACGAACTGCGCCTTCACGTCGCTCACCACACGGTTGACGCGGACGTAGGTCCGCCCGAGCGTGTGGTCGACGTTGGCGACCACCCTGGCCTTCGCGTCCCCCACGATCGTCTTCGGGTGCACCCGCACACCGATCTCGTCCAGGGTCTCGGCCAGCACCGCACGACGGCGCCTGATGTCCGCCTCGATCTGCGCCGGGGTTCTGGTGTCCGCCGTCTCCGCCACCGTGTCGCCTCCGAAATCCGCTGATACCTGTGCCGGACAGTCTGTCAGCTCCACGCCGCGCCGCACTGTCAGGACCCCCGGTTACCCTCGATCCCGGCACCCGATCCACGCAGCGCGCACGTACGAGGAGACCAGACCGATGAGCGAACGCCTCCAGCCCGGGGACGAGGCCCCCGCCTTCACCCTGCCCGACGCCGACGGCAACGAGGTATCCCTGGCCGGCCACAAGGGCCGCAAGGTCATCGTCTACTTCTACCCGGCCGCGCTCACCCCCGGCTGCACCAAGCAGGCCTGCGACTTCACCGACAACCTCGACCTGCTCGCCGGCGCGGGCTACGACGTGATCGGCGTCTCCCCCGACAAGCCGGAGAAGCTCGCGAAGTTCCGCGAGAAGGAGTCCCTGAAGGTCACCCTCCTCGCCGACCCCGACAAGCGGGTCCTGAAGGCCTACGGCGCCTACGGCGAGAAGAAGCTGTACGGCAAGACGATGGTCGGCGTCATCCGCTCCACGGTCGTCGTGGACGAGGAGGGCAAGGTCGAACGGGCCCTGTACAACGTCAAGGCGACCGGCCACGTGGCCAAGATCATCAAGGATCTGGGCGTCTGATCCCCGCCCCCCGCGCACGGCCCGTACCGCATCACCGGTACGGGCCGCTCCGCATTCCTTACGTGACCGTCCGATAACCGGTTCGTCACTCCGTACGGGGCCGCGAACGGGCGACCGGAAACGGAGGGGAACGGTCCCACCACGGAGCACTTCCCGGGGCGGGCGCACCGACGGGGGAAACCCGGGGCGGGCCTCAGACCTGCTGAGGAGATCCTGGTCGAGCACAGCAGGGAACATCGCACCAAGACCGTGGTGCTCCGCCGGGCACTCCGCGAGATCGGCGTACCGGAGGTGTGCGCCGAGTGCGGTACCGGGCCCGCATGGCCGGGCGAGCCGATGACGTTGGAGGTCGACCACCTCAACGGGGAGCGGCGGGAGAAGCTGCGGTCGCTGTGTCCGAACTGCCACGCAATCACTGGCACCTGGTGCCGCGGCGGCGAGCGACGTTCCTCTCTGATGAGCACCAAGTGACAGGTAGCATGGCCGGGCATGCGGCCGTGTTGGAACGGTAGACAAGCGGCGCTTAGAACGCCGTGGGCGGACGCCCGTGTGGGTTCGAATCCCACCGGCCGCACTTTCACGGAGGGGCCGTCCATGGGGGCGGCCCCTCCGACATTTTCAGCCCAGCAGTTCCCGTACCACCGGCACCAGTTCGCGGAACGCCTTGCCGCGGTGGCTGATGGCGTTCTTCTCGGCCGGGGTCAGCTCCGCGCAGGTGCGCGTCTCGCCCTCGGGCTGGAGGATCGGGTCGTAGCCGAAGCCGTGCGTGCCGGCGGGGGCGTGGCGGAGGGTTCCCCGCAGGTGGCCCTCGACCACGCGTTCCGTGCCGTCCGGCAGGGCGAGGGCGGCGGCGCAGGCGAAGTGGGCTCCGCGGTGTTCGTCCGCGATGTCGGCGAGCTGGGCCAGGAGGAGGTCCAGGTTGGCCCGGTCGTCGCCGTGGCGGCCGGCCCAGCGGGCGGAGAAGATGCCGGGGGCGCCGCCGAGGACGTCGACGCAGAGGCCGGAGTCGTCGGCGACGGCGGGCAGGCCGGTGGCCTGGGCGAGGGCGTGGGCCTTGAGGAGGGCGTTCTCGGCGAAGGTGGTGCCGGTTTCCTTGACGTCGGGGACCTCGGGGTGGGCGTCGGCGCCGACGAGTTCGTGGGGCAGGCCGGCTTCGGCGAGGATGGCCCTCAGTTCGGTGATCTTTCCGGCGTTGCGGGTGGCGAGGATCAGGCGGGTCATGGGGTCCAGTATTCCGGTCCTCGCCGGTCGCTCGGCCGTCGCCGTGTGCCGCGGGGGTCGCGGTGTGCCGCGGGGGTCGCCGTGTGCCGCGGGGGTCGCGGTGTGCTGCGCGGTGGTGCTAGGGGGTGCAGACCTTGGTCAGTTCGCCGGCGGCGTCGGTGACGGGGCCGAGGTCGGGGGTGGTGTCGCCGTTCCGCAGGGAGGTGCGGACGTTGCCGACGGCCCGGTCGAGGTCGTCGACGGCCTTGGTGACGTCGGCGTTGTCGGTCTTGTCGTTGATCTGGTCGAGGTTCTTCTCTATGGACTCGAGGGACTCCTCGAGCTGGGTGACGTCGTTGGAGGCGTTCTCCACGGCCTGTTGCATGTCGGTGACGCTGTCGGCGATGGCGTCGGCGGTCTGGATGCAGTCGAGTGCCTTGTCGACGGCGGCGCAGCCGGTGGTGAGTCCGGCGGTCAGCGCGGCGGCCGCCAGGGTGGCGGCGACGGCTGCGGTGCGGCGTCGGCGGCTCGAGGCCATGGAAGGGTCCCTCCCTCGTCGGGCCGTGGGCCCGGGTCGTCGGCGGGCGCGCGGGGTTGGGCCGTGCGCCCGTACCTGTTCGGACGCGCGGGCGGCCGGCGCGGTTGCCCGCGTCGGCCGTCCGTCTTGGTGCGTCCTTTACTTTCCGACGACGGTACCAAGCGCGGCGCGTTGTGCGGCGGCGAGTTGGGTGCAGCCGGCGACGGCGAGGTCGAGGAGGGCGTCGAGTTCGTCGCGGGCGAAGGGTTCGGCTTCGGCGGTGCCCTGGACCTCGACGAAGCGGCCGTCCCCGGTGCAGACGACGTTCATGTCGGTGTCGGCCTTGACGTCTTCCTCGTAGCAGAGGTCGAGGAGGGGGACGCCGTCGACGATGCCGACGGAGACGGCGCTGACGGTGCCGGTGAGGGGGCGGCGGCCGGTCTTGACGAGTTTCCTGCTCTGGGCCCAGCCGATGGCGTCGGCGAGGGCGACGTAGGCGCCGGTGATGGCGGCGGTGCGGGTGCCGCCGTCGGCCTGGAGGACGTCGCAGTCGAGGACGACGGTGTTCTCGCCGAGGGCCTTGTAGTCGATGACGGCGCGCAGGGAGCGGCCGACGAGGCGGCTGATCTCGTGGGTGCGGCCGCCGATGCGGCCCTTGACGGACTCGCGGTCGCCGCGGGTGTGGGTGGCGCGGGGGAGCATGGCGTATTCGGCGGTGACCCAGCCTTCGCCGCTGCCCTTGCGCCAGCGGGGGACGCCCTCGGTGACGGAGGCGGTGCAGAGGACCTTGGTGTCGCCGAAGGAGACGAGGACGGAGCCTTCGGCGTGTTTGCTCCAGCCGCGTTCGATGGTGACCGGGCGGAGTTGTTCGGGGGTGCGGCCGTCGATTCGAGACATGGCGCCGAGCCTAGCCGCAGGGACGGGAAGGGCCCCTTCCGCGGTGGGGAGGGGCCCTTGGGGGTGAGGCCGGGGTGCCGGCTTCTCACATGAGGTCTTCGATCTCCGCCGCGATGGGGTCGGCGTCGGTGCCGATGACGACCTGGATGGCGGTGCCCATCTTGACGACGCCGTGGGCGCCGGCGGCCTTGAGGGCGGCGTCGTCGACCAGGGCGGGGTCGACGACTTCGGTGCGGAGGCGGGTGATGCAGCCCTCGACTTCCTCGATGTTGTCGATGCCGCCGAGCCCGGCGATGATCTTCTCAGCCTTGCTGGCCATGTTCGTTCTCCCTGATCCGAACCGCTTTGTCGCAGTAACCCACAGTTGGCCCATCTTTGCGAGCGGTCATGTCGTGGGTGCCCGATGATGGCGTCACGACAGCGGAACCGTCCTCCGACTGGTCTACACCACGGGGTTGACTGTCGCCAAACCCGTCGGGGGGAGCCGAGGGAAGGGGGCCGGATGAGTGCCGACAGCCCCGTCGGGGCCGAGCGTGCGGCCGGTCACGCGCGGGAGCGGTGGAACCGGTTGTTCCAGGGGCTGCAGAAGATGGGCCGGAGCCTGCAGCTGCCGATCGCGGTGCTGCCGGCGGCGGGCATCCTCAACCGGCTGGGGCAGCCGGACGTGTTCGGGGACGAGGGGCTCGGCTGGACGGACGCCTCCCGGGTGATGGTGGGCGCGGGCGGCGCGCTGCTGGACGGTTCGCTGGGGCTGCCGCTGCTGTTCTGCGTGGGGGTGGCCATCGGCATGGCCAGGAAGGCGGACGGGTCGACGGCGCTGGCGGCGGTGGTGGGGTTCCTCGTCTACCACAACGTGCTGCGGCAGTTCCCGGAGGACTGCCCCGAGGGGTCGAGGGCGGTGCCGGCGGTCGGCTGCCGGGCGGCCGACGGGACGGTGGCCGCGTTCACGTACCAGAACCCGGGGGTGTTCGGCGGGATCGTGATCGGGCTGACGGCGGCGTACCTGTGGCAGCGGTTCCACCGGACGAAGCTGGTGGACTGGCTGGGCTTCTTCAACGGCCGCCGGCTGGTGCCGATCATCATGGCGTTCGCGGCGATCGTGTTCGCGGCGCTGTGCCTGTGGGTCTGGCCGCCGGTCGGGGCCGCGCTGGAGGGTTTCAGCGACTGGATGAGCGGTCTGGGCGCGTGGGGCGCGGGGGTGTTCGGCGTGGCGAACCGGGCGCTGCTGGTGGTGGGGCTGCACCAGTTCCTGAACGTGCCGATCTGGTTCCAGTTCGGCAGTTACACCAGGCCGGACGGTTCGGTGGTGCACGGTGACATCAACATGTTCCTGGCGGGCGATCCGGAGGCGGGGCAGTTCCTGTCGGGCTTCTTCCCGATCATGATGTTCGCGCTGCCGGCGGCGGCGCTGGCGATCACGCACTGCGCGCGGCCGGACCGGCGCAAGGAGGTCGGCGGCCTGATGCTGTCGGTGGCGCTGACGTCGTTCGTCACGGGCATCACGGAGCCGATCGAGTACTCGTTCCTGTTCGTCGCGCCGGTGCTGTACGCGGTGCACGCGCTGCTGACGGGGGTGTCGATGGCGGTGACGTGGGGGCTGGGGGTGCACGACGGGTTCAGCTTCTCGGCGGGGCTGATCGACTACGTCATCAACTGGAACCTGGCGACGCGGCCGTGGGCGATCGTCCCGATCGGCCTGTGCTTCGCGGTGGTGTACTACGCGGTCTTCCGCTTCGCGATCACGAGGTTCGACCTGAAGACCCCGGGGCGGAAGGCCCGGGAGGAGGTCGAGGACACCACGAAGGCGTGACGGCGGCGCGACCTCTTAGGCTGGGGTCGGCTTCGGGGCCCTCGGACGGTTCGGTCCGGGGGCTTTTCGGCGTGCCGGGAGGGTGGCCGCCGGGTGGTTCCGGGCGGCGCCCGGGGCGGGTACGGTGCGTAGCCCGCCGGTAGCGGGATTGACGGGTTCCTTATACCACTCCATCGTGCTACAAAAGGTCTACACCACTGAGTGGTGTAGACCACCACCCGATGGAGGAAGAATGAGCACCGCCACCGCATCGGCGGCCCCCGCGAAGAAGCGGGGATCCGGCCTCTTCCAAGGCCTGCAGAAGATCGGCCGCAGCCTTCAGCTCCCGATCGCCGTCCTGCCGGCGGCCGGCATCCTGCTGCGGCTCGGCCAGCCCGACGTCTTCGGCGCCGACGGCCTCGGCTGGGACAAGGTCGCGGCCGTGTTCGCCACCGCGGGTGGCGCCATCTTCGACAACCTGCCGATGCTGTTCTGCATCGGCGTGGCCATCGGCTTCGCCAAGAAGGCCGACGGCTCCACGGCACTCGCCGCCCTCGTCGGCTTCCTGGTGTACAGCAACGTCCTGAAGGCGTTCCCCGTCACCGAGGCCAAGGTGCAGGCCGGCGAGGACATAGCCGCGACCTACAACAACCCCGGCGTCCTCGGCGGCATCCTGATGGGTCTGCTGGCGGCGGTGCTGTGGCAGCGCTACCACCGCAAGAAGCTGGTGGACTGGCTCGGCTTCTTCAACGGCCGCCGACTGGTGCCGATCATCATGGCCTTCGTCGGCACCGCGATGGGCGTCTTCTTCGGCCTGGTCTGGGAGCCGATCGGCGAGGGCATCTCGAACGTCGGCGAGTGGATCACCAGCCTCGGCGCCGTCGGCGCGGGCCTGTTCGGCCTGATCAACCGCGCGCTGATCCCGGTCGGCATGCACCAGTTCGTCAACACCGTCTCCTGGTTCCAGATCGGTGACTTCACCAACGCCGCGGGCGAGGTGGTCCACGGTGACCTGAACCGCTTCTTCGCCGGCGACCCGGACGCCGGAATGTTCATGTCGGGCTTCTTCCCGATCATGATGTTCGGTCTGCCGGCCGCCGCCATCGCCATCGCGCACGCCGCCCGGCCCGAGCGCCGCAAGGCCGTGCTGGGCATGATGATCTCCCTCGCGCTGACCTCCTTCGTGACCGGTGTGACCGAGCCGATCGAGTTCGCGTTCATGTTCATCGCCCCGGCGCTGTACGTGATCCACGCCGTCCTGACCGCCCTGTCGATGGCGATCACCTGGGCGCTCGGGGTCCACGCGGGCTTCACCTTCTCCGCCGGCTTCATCGACTACGCGCTCAACTGGAACCTGGCGACCAAGCCCTGGCTGATCATTCCGATCGGCCTGGTCTTCGCGGTGATCTACTACGTGGTCTTCCGCTTCGCCATCGTCAAGTTCAACCTGCCGACCCCGGGCCGCGAGCCCGAGGAGGAGGTCGAGGACACCACGAAGGCGTGAGCCGTCCTCCCCGCGAGGACACGACGGACACGACGGGCCGGGGGGGGGGGGGGGGGGGGGGGGGGGGGGGGGGGGGGGAGGAGGGGGTGGGGGGGGGGGGGGGAAGCGGCGA
>NZ_JBVITR010000005.1:0-17996 GCF_055574875.1 Streptomyces sp. NPDC034670 | reverse complement strand
AGAACAAAGCCGAAAGCCTCCCCCCCCCCCCCCCCGACGACCACCCCCCCCCCCCCCCCCCCCCCCCCCCCCCCCCCCCCCCCCCCCCCCCCCCCCCCCGTCCGCGGGTTCAGACCTCGTACACCGCGCCCGGCGTCGCCAGCCCCACCGGGCCGTCGTACACCGCGCGGGCGTCGGCGAGGTTGACCCGCGGGTCGGTCCACGGGGGGATGTGGGTGAGGATCAGGCGGCGGACGCGGGCGCGGGTCGCGGTCTCCCCCGCCTCGCGGCCGTTGAGGTGCAGGTCGGGGATGTCCTCCTTGCCGTGCGTGAAGGCGGCCTCGCACAGGAACAGGTCGGCGTCGCGGGCGAGTTCGTCCAGCGCCGGGCTGACTCCCGTGTCCCCGGAGTAGGTCAGGGTCCTCCCGCCGTGCTCGATGCGGATGCCGTACGCCTCCACCGGGTGCGCGACGCGCTCGGTGTGGACGGTGAACGGGCCGATCTCGAAGGTGGACGGCTTGACCGTGTGGAAGTCGAAGACCTCGCTCATGGAGGAGGCCGAGGGGGTGTCGGCGTAGGCGGTGGTCAGCCGGTGCTCCGTGCCCTCCGGTCCGTAGACCGGCAGGGGCTCGCAGCGGCCGCCGTCGTGCCGGTAGTAGCGCGCCACGAAGTACGCGCACATGTCGATGCAGTGATCGGCGTGCAGGTGGCTGAGGAAGATCGCGTCGAGGTCGTAGAGACCGCAGTGGCGCTGCAGCTCTCCCAGGGCGCCGTTGCCCAGGTCGAGGAGCAGCCGGAAGCCGTCGGCCTCGACGAGGTAGCTCGAGCAGGCCGATTCCGCGGACGGGAACGACCCCGAGCAGCCGACGACGGTGAGCTTCATGAAGCAGAAACCTCCGCTGGCGGGATGTGAAAACGGGGGTCGTGCGGTTCGTCGAGCGTACGGCGCGAAACCTTTGGCCGCTCCTTCGCCAGGGGCCGTTGTGGGCGAACTCACCTGTGCTGTCACCGGTTCGGCTGGAAGCGGTGCTTCCGGGTACCCCCGGGGGCGCGCGGCAACGGCTCGCGCCGGTACCGTCGGGGCATGGACACGTCCTGGTGGCTCGCCTTCGCCGCGGTGGTGCTGCTCGCCCTGGTCACCGCCCTCGTCGACGGGTGGGGCCGGGGGACGCGGCCGCCCCGGGAGCGCCGGGCCGGGTTCCCGCGGCCGAGGGGGCGGGCCCGCGCGGACGGGCCGCGGCCGGCGGAGATCTGGTGGGCCGGGGTGCCCTACGAGGACGGGCCGGGGAGCAAGGACCGGCCGTGCCTGGTGCTGTCGGTGCGCGGGCGGCGGGCGACCGTCGCGAAGATCACGACGAGGTTCCGGGACGGGCGGGCGGGCGTGATCGCGCTGCCCCCGGGCTCCGTCGGGGACGCGCGGGGGCGGGCGAGCTTCCTGGAGACGGACGAGCTGCGCGAGGTCCCGGTGGAGGACTTCCGGCGCCGGGTGGGCGTGGTGGACCCGGCGCTGTGGGACCAGGTGCGGTACCTCGCGGGGTGACGCCCCGGGACGCGGGAAGGGACCGGAAGGCGTGCCCTTCCGGTCCCTTCCCGCGTGCGGTGGGGTGCCCGCGCGGGACGCGGGCGGTGCCGCCCTACGCCCAGAGCTGGCCCTGGAGCCGCTCGATGGCCTCCTCCGTCGTGGCCGCCGTGTACACGCCGGTCGACAGGTACTTCCAGCCGCCGTCGGCGACGACGAAGACGACGTCGGCGGACTCCCCCGCCTTCAGCGCCTTGTTCGCCACGCCGATCGCCGCGTGCAGGGCCGCGCCGGTGGAGACCCCGGCGAAGATGCCCTCCTGCGCGAGCAGTTCACGGGTGCGGGTGACCGCGTCGGCGGAGCCGACCGAGAAGCGGGTGGTGAGGACGGAGGCGTCGTACAGCTCGGGGACGAAGCCCTCGTCGAGGTTGCGCAGACCGTAGACCAGGTCGTCGTAGCGGGGCTCGGCGGCGACGATCCGCACGTCGGGCTTGTGCTCGCGCAGGTAGCGGCCGACGCCCATCAGGGTGCCCGTGGTGCCGAGGCCGGCCACGAAGTGCGTGATCGAGGGCAGGTCGGCGAGGATCTCGGGGCCGGTGCCGGCGTAGTGCGCGCCGGCGTTGTCGGGGTTGCCGTACTGGTACAGCATCACCCAGTCCGGGTGCTCGGCGGAGAGTTCCTTGGCGACCCGCACGGCGGTGTTGGAACCGCCTGCGGCCGGGGAGGAGATGATCTCCGCGCCCCACATGGCGAGCAGGTCGCGGCGCTCCTGCGAGGTGTTCTCGGGCATCACGCACACCATGCGGTAGCCCTTGAGCCTCGCGGCCATGGCGAGCGAGATGCCGGTGTTGCCGCTGGTCGGCTCGAGGATGGTGCAGCCCGGGGTCAGGCGGCCGTCCTTCTCCGCCTGCTCGATCATGAACAGGGCCGGGCGGTCCTTGATCGAGCCGGTGGGGTTGCGGTCCTC
This sequence comes from Streptomyces sp. NPDC034670, assembly GCF_055574875.1. Lineage (NCBI taxonomy): Bacteria > Bacillati > Actinomycetota > Actinomycetes > Kitasatosporales > Streptomycetaceae > Streptomyces > Streptomyces sp. NPDC034670. Next base: position 15,531 of record NZ_JBVITR010000005.1, on the reverse strand, counting down.
CAGCTTGGCCCAGATCCGGACGTCGGCGGACGGCGAGAGCCGCGGCAGGCGCACCAGGGGGGTGTTGCCCACCGCGGCCAGCGGGGAGTCGTACCGCATCCCGATCAGGCCATGCCGCCGGCCACGGCCGGCAGGATCGTGACGTTGTCGCCGTCGGACAGCTTGGTGTTGATGCCGTCGAGGAAGCGGACGTCCTCGTCGTTCAGGTAGACGTTGACGAAGCGGCGCAGCTGCCCCTCGTCCACGATGCGGGCCTGGATGCCCGCGTGCCGGGTGTCGAGGTCGGCGAAGAGCTCGGCGAGGGTGTTCCCGGTGCCCTCCACCGCCTTCCGGCCGTCGGTGTACTGGCGGAGGATGGTCGGGATGCGGACCTCGATGGCCATGGCTGCGGGCTCCTGTCGGAAAGGGGGTGTGTTCTGGTCGGTGGGCGCGCGTGGGGGTCCCCCGGGTTCCGCCCCGGGGAGCGCCGCGGCTCACGGCCGTACGGCGGCGGCGGGAGTCAACAGAGGGTGCTGTTCAGCCTGCACAGGTCGACGTGCAGCCGCGCCACGAGCAGGGCGCCCGGCGTCGTTTCGCTCACGTCGAGTAGAACCATGGGCCCATCGTATCGATTCCCGGTCCGCTTCCCGGAAGGCGATCTCATCTCTCGGACATCCTCCATCCGCAGGGCGAGACCCGCGTGCCCGGCCTCCGGGGCGGGACCGGCGGGCGGCCGGCGGGCGGTCAGTACGCCTCGACCACCTCGACCTCCTCCTCGGTGACCTCGCCGTCCACGATCCGGAAGGAGCGGAACTGGAACTCGCCGAGGCCGTCGGTGTCGGCGGTGGAGACCAGGACGTAGTGGGCGCCGGGCTCGCTGGCGAGGTCGATGTCGGTGCGGGAGGGGTGGGCCTCGGTCGCGGTGTGGGAGTGGTAGATGACCACCGGTTCCTCGTCGTTGTCGTCCATCTCCCGGTACAGCTTCAGCAGGTCCTGGGAGTCGAACTCGTAGAACGTGGGCGAGCGGGCCGCGTTCACCATGGGGATGAAGCGCTCGGGCCGGCCGGAGCCCGCCGGGCCCGCCACCACGCCGCACGCCTCGTCGGGGTGGTCCTCGCGGGCGTGGGCGACGATCTTGTCGTACAGGGCCTGGGTGATGGTCAGCATGGGGTCAGGATAAGCAACGGGCCGCCGCGTACCGAGGGGTGGTACGCGACGGCCCGTATGCCGGACGCCCTGAGCGGCCGCCGCGGGGAGCACCACGAGCGCTCCCGCGCGGACGGGCGTCCCGGAGGGGCGGGCCGGAAGGCCCGCCCGCGGTCTCAGAGTGCCTCGGTGGCCCGGGGACCGTCCTTCGCGGGCTCGGCTGCCGCCGGTCCGCCGGCGTTGCGGCGGCGGACGAACTCGAGGAAGGAGTTGAGCTCGCGCCTGACCACGGGGGCCAGCAGGTAGAGGCCGACGATGTTGAACACCGAGAGCAGGAAGAGCGCCGAGTCGGCGAGGCTGATCAGCGAGTCGAGGGAGAGCAGGGAGCCCGCGATCACGAACACGCTCCAGACGCTCTTGAAGACCAGCTCGCTGGTCCTGCTCCGGCCGAACAGGTACGTCCACGCCTTGAGGCCGTAGTAGCCCCAGGTCAGGATCGTGGAGAAGGCGAACAGCAGCACCGCGACGGTCAGCAGGTTCGGGAACCAGGGCAGGACGGTCCCGAAGGCGTCGGACGTGATGGTGACGCCGCCGATGTTCTCCCCCGAGCGGGCCTCGCCCCAGCTGGCGGGGGCGGCGATGACGATGGTCAGCGCGGTCATGGTGCAGATGACGACCGTGTCGATGAACGGCTCCAGCAGGGCGACCAGGCCCTCGCTCGCGGGGTGCTTGGTCCTGACCGCGGAGTGGGCGATCGGGGCGGAGCCGATGCCGGCCTCGTTGGAGAAGGCGGCCCGCTGGAAGCCGACGATCAGGGCGCCGATCACGCCGCCCGCGACACCGTCGGCCTGGAAGGCTCCCTCGATGATGGAGCCGAACGCGTCGGGCACCGCGGTGATGTTGGTCAGGATGACGATCAGGCAGGCCACGATGTACATGACGGCCATCGCCGGGACGAGCCGGCTGGTGACCGAGGCGATGGAGCGGATGCCGCCGAGCAGGACGAGACCGACCAGGGCCGCCACCACCAGGCCGAACAGCACGGCCCCCGCGGAGGAGGCCAGGAAGCCGTCCTCGCCGCCGAAGGTGGAGGCGATCTGCGCGTAGCTCTGGTTGGTCTGGAACAGGTTGCCGCCGAACAGGCCGAAGAACAGGATCATGACGGAGGCGAGGACGGCGAGCACCTTGCCGAGCCTGGCGCCGCCGCTGCCGAAGCGATCGGCGAGTCCCTTGGGCAGGTAGTGCATGGGGCCGCCGGAGACGGTGCCGTCCGCGTGCTCCTCGCGGTACTTCACGCCGAGGGTGACCTCGACGAACTTGGTGGCCATGCCGAGCAGGCCGCACAGGATCATCCAGAAGGTGGCACCCGGGCCGCCGATGGAGACGGCGACGGCGACACCGGCGATGTTGCCGAGGCCGACGGTGCCGGAGACGGCCGCGGTCAGCGCCTGGAAGTGGCTGACCTCGCCGGGCGAGCCCTCCTCGTCGTACTTGCCGCGCACGACGTCGAAGGCGAGTTTGAGCTTGCGCGCCTGGATCAGGCCGAACCAGCCGGTGAAGACCAGGCCTGCGATCACGAGCCAGGCGACGATGAGCGGGAGCTCGGTCCCGCCGACCGGGACGGCGTAGAAGACGATGTCGCCGACGGTGGTCGCGACGGGGTCGAAGAAATCGCTGATGGCGTCGTCGATGGTGGTGGTGACGGAGTCGAGTGACATCGATCTTCCTCAGTGGCGCGGGGACGTGCTGGCGTGCGCAGCGGAGCGGGTGGCGATGCGGGCGGGGCCCATATACGTCCCGTTCGGCGACGGCGATGGGGCGGCGGCCCGCGGACCGGGACCGTCGTCCTCCTGTCGTGCTGGTCGTACACACCGGCGATGACCGGCTTCCTCGGCCGCGGCGGGGTGGGCCGCGAGCGAGGTGCCGATTTCTACCACGTCACTTTCGCGGCTTCGAGTGACCCGCATCACATGAAACCGCCCATGTGGTGTAAAGCCACAGGGGCGGTAATGGGATCGTTATTCGGACTTGAGGTTCCTCTGAGCGAACAGATCGGATCACTTATCCGGACATACCGCTCGGATCTACGGCATGAGCGTCGAGACGAGCGTCTCCTGGAGACCGCCGAGCCACAGGTAGGCCATCACCATCGGCTTGCGCGGGTCCTCGTCGGACAGGTGGAGGAGGAGGTCGCCGTCCTCCTCGTCGCTGATCTCCAGGCGGGAGCCGATCGCCAGGCGCAGGTCGTTCAGGGCGCCGAGCCACTGCCGCGACTCCTCGGGCGCCAGCTTGAGCACCGCCCCGCCCTCGCCGGCCGGGGCGAGCGCGTCCAGGGAGCGGATCACCGCGAGGGCGTTCTCGCGCTTGCCGGCGCGCAGGTCGTTCTCGGTGTAGCGGCGGAACTCGGCGGAGTACGCCCGCCGCTGCTCGGCCTCCTTCGCGGACGCGGGCTGCTCCGGGCCGCCGTAGGCGTCCGGGAAGAGGCGGCGCAGCACCGGGTCGGAGGGCGGCTCGCTCGGGCCCTCGGAGAACAGCTCGGCGAGCGGGTCGCCGGAGGCGTCCCCGGCCGGGCCGGGGCCGATGAGCTCCATCAGCTGCACGGCCAGGGACCGGATGATGGAGATCTCGACGTCGTCGAGGGCGACGGCCGCGCCGCCGTCGGGGAGCGGTTCGAAGTGTCCTGGCATGGAGGCGTTTCGCTACTTCCGGTCCTGCGGGCGGGGTCGGGTCATGTCCGGTTCGGTCACTTCCGGTCCTGCTGGAGGGTGGCCCACAACCCGTAGCCGTGCATGGCCTGGACGTCGCGCTCCATCTCCTCGCGGGTGCCGCTGGAGACGACCGCCCGGCCCTTGTGGTGGACGTCGAGCATGAGCTTGGTGGCCTTGTCCTTGGAGTAGCCGAAGTACGTCTGGAAGACGTACGTCACGTAGCTCATGAGGTTGACCGGGTCGTTGTGGACGATGGTGACCCACGGGACGTCGGGCTCGGGGACGGCGAAGGCCTCCTCCGCCGACTCGGTGCGTTCGATCTCCAGGGGTGCGGGTGACGTCACACCGACCATGCTGCCACCGCAGGGGGGTGGTCGCACAAACCGGCCTGCCGTTCCGGTGCACGGACCTCAAATCGTCAAACTGACGAAATGGGGGTAGCATCCCTGCCATGAACACAGCGGACCTTGGGCTGCCGGTGACCGTCCCCTCGACGGCGCTCTTCACCGACCACTACGAGCTGACGATGCTGCAGGCCGCCCTGAAGGCCGGCACGGCCGGGCGGCGCAGCGTGTTCGAGGTCTTCACCCGGCGGCTGCCGGACGGCCGCCGCTACGGCGTGGTGGCCGGCACCGGCCGGGTGCTGGACGCGGTGGAGAACTTCCGCTTCGACGCGGACGTCCTGCGCTTCCTGCGCGACCAGCACGTCGTCGACGACCCGACCCTGGAGTGGCTGGCCGGCTACCGCTTCTCCGGCGACGTCTGGGGCTACCCCGAGGGCGAGGTGTACTTCCCCGGCTCGCCGATCATGCGGGTCGAGGGCAGCTTCGCCGAGTGCGTGCTGCTGGAGACCGTGATCCTGTCGATCCTCAACCACGACTCGGCGATCGCCGCGGCGGCCTCCCGGATGTCGTCCGCCGCCGGCGACCGGCCGCTGATCGAGATGGGCGCCCGGCGCACCCACGAGCTGGCCGCGGTGGCCGCCTCGCGGGCCGCGTACATCGGCGGCTTCGCCTCCACCTCCGACCTCGCGGCCGGCTTCCGCTACAACATCCCGACCGTGGGCACCTCCGCCCACGCCTTCACCCTGCTGCACGACACCGAGCGGGACGCGTTCCGCGCCCAGGTGGACTCGCTCGGCGGCGGGACGACCCTGCTGGTGGACACCTACGACGTGACCGAGGCGGTCCGCACCGCCGTCGAGATCGCCGGACCGGAGCTGGGCGCCGTGCGCATCGACTCCGGCGACCTGCTGCTGGTGGCGCACCGGGTGCGCCAGCAGCTGGACGAACTGGGCGCGACCGGCACGAGGATCCTGGTGACCTCGGACCTGGACGAGTACGCCATCGCCTCGCTGGCGGCGGCGCCCGTGGACGCCTACGGGGTGGGCACCCAGCTCGTGACCGGCTCCGGGCACCCGACGGCCTCCATGGTCTACAAGCTGGTCGCCCGCGCCGCCTCCGACGACCCCGGGGCGCCGCTGGTGCCGGTGGCGAAGAGGTCCTCCGGCGGGAAGACCTCCCTCGGCGGCCGGAAGTGGGCCGCGCGGCGGCTGGACGCGTACGGTGTCGCCGAGGCCGAGGTGGTCGGCACCGGCGAGGTGCCCGACGACCTGGCCGACCGGCAGCTGCTGGTGAAGCTGGTCGAGGGCGGCGAGGTGCTCGCGCGCGAGCCGCTGGACGTGGTCCGCGACCGGCACGCGGCGGCCCGCGCGGGCCTCCCCCTGTCCGCTACGCAGCTCTCCCGCGGGGAACCCGTCCTCCCGACGGAGTACGTGCACGCGGGCCCGGGTAGCTAAAGCGGCATGTGCCGTCACCGGCGGGTCAGGGCCCCTGCCCGCTCCGCCTCGCCCCTGTCCGCATCGACCCTCGTTCCCTAGGCTCGGACCTCCACGGCCGGGCCGCTCCCCACCCGACCCCAGAGCCGAAGGACACCGACCATGCGCCGCGCCTTGATCGTCGTCGACGTGCAGAACGACTTCTGCGAGGGAGGCAGCCTCGCGGTGGCCGGCGGCGCCGACGTGGCCGCCGCCATCACCGAGCTGATCGGGCAGGCCCCGGCCGGCTACCGGCACGTGGTGGCCACCCGCGACCACCACATCGCCCCCGGCGGGCACTTCGCCGACAACCCCGACTACGTCCGCTCCTGGCCCGCGCACTGCGTCGCCGGGACCGAGGGCGTCGGCTTCCACCCGAACTTCGCCCCCGCGGTCGCCTCCGGCGCGATCGACGCCGTCTTCGACAAGGGGGCGTACTCGGCGGCCTACAGCGGGTTCGAGGGGACCGACGAGAACGGCACGGGCCTGGCCGACTGGCTGCGGGCCCGGGAGGTCGACGAGGTGGACGTGGTGGGCATCGCCACCGACCACTGCGTGCGCGCCACCGCCCTGGACGCCGCCCGCGAGGGCTTCCGCACCCAGGTCCTGCTCGACCTCACCGCCGGGGTGTCCGCGCAGACCACCGAGCGGGCGCTCGAGGAGCTGCGCGAGGCGGGCGTGGAACTCTCGGGCAAGCCGGTCGTCCAGTGACGGCCCTCGCACGGGCCCCGCGGTGACCGCACCCGGGTCCCGTGCGCCCTCGCAGGGGTCCCGGGGCCCCGCCGCGGCCTCACGCGGGCCTCGCGGCGGCCGTCACGCGGGTGCCGCGGCGTCCGTCACGCGGGTGCCGTGGGACCGGATGCCGCGGGACGCCTGAACAGGGCTCTGATGGGGCGCCACAGCTCCACGGCCGGGGCGAGGCCGGTCGCCGGCCCGCCGCCGTCGGGCGCCGTCCGCCATATCAGGCCGTCCGGGTGGTGCAGCACCGCCGTGACCTCGTCGGGGGTCGGCGGGGCCGCGTTGCCCCGCAGGTAGACCGCCCGCAGCCCCAGGTTGCGCAGCCTGGTCAGGGCGCGCGCCCGGTTGTGCGCGCGGACGAGCACGCGGACCCCGGCCGGCCCGCCGGCGGCGGGGCTGGGCAGGTTCAGCGCCACCACCACGGTGCCGTCCGGCAGCTTGCAGAAACCTCCTGCGGCCATGTGGTCATACCCCCGTGTCATCCGGTGTCAATAAGAGAGCCACAGGACGCACCTAAACACGGATCGGCGGCGACCCGCCAGGGGGTCGCCGCCGATCATGCTCTGACCTGCGAAGACGTGGTCCTACCTCCCCGCGGGGCCGACCTCCAGCTCGATCGTCGAGCCGTTCTTGGCCTCCTTCAGGATCTTGATCTTCGTGTTGGTGTCAGTGATCTTGACGCTGCCGGTCGGGTTCGACTCGTCGTAGTAGTCGTTGGTGCGGTCGTTGAAGACCGGCACGCCCTTCGACGAGGGGATCCACTTCGCCACGTCCGCCTTGTGCAGCGTCATGCCGCCGGTGCGGTACGTGCTGAACGGCGCGTCGTAGGTCTGGATGCGGTTGCGCATCAGCGTGCCGTCGGACCACTTCAGCGCGGTCGGGTGGGAGTCGACCGGCAGGATCAGACCGGTGCCGGGGTGCTGGCTGGTGTTGTTGTCCTGCTGCGAGGTGTCCCACTTCCAGATCAGCAGACCGGTCTGGTACGCGTAGTGCTCCACCCAGTCGGGACGGTCCGTGAAGCCGAAGTTGTAGGGGCCGACCTCGAGGGTCTTGTCGTACGACACGTACTGGCGGTTCTCGGCGATGTAGTACTGCGCGTAGTCCTTGGTGAAGGACGCGCCGACGCGGGAGAAGCCGGTGGCCGTCCAGGCGCCGTCCGCGCTCTCGGCGTCGTCGGCGAAGACGGGCGCGCCGTCCGCGGTGACCGTGATCGCGTCGGCCGTGAAGCCCTTCTGGGCCACGCCGCCGTCGGTCTGGTAGCGGAAGCGGAGGTCGATCTTCTGGCCGGCGTAGGCGTCGAGGGAGTACGCGAACCTCTGGTAGCCGTCGAGCGTGCCGGTCAGGGCCGGCTTGTCGCTGCCGTCGCGCGGGATCGGCCGGCCGTCCACCGTGCCGTCGATCGCGGTCCAGTTGGCGCCGCCGTCGGTCGACACCTCGGTGTAGAGGTAGTCGTACTCGGCCTCGATGTCGTACCAGCCGTCGAAGGCCAGCTCGGCGGACGACTTCCCGGTGAGGTCGACACCGCGGGTCAGCGTGTTCCTGAGGTTGTCACCGCTGCCGCTCCACCACTGGGTCGAGCCCTGGGCGGGCGGGACGATCTCGGTGGTGACCGCCTTCTTCGGCAGCTCGACGACCAGCGCCTGCTTGTGCTTGGTGTTGTACTCGGCGAGGCCCAGCTTGTGCCAGGAGTTGACGCCGGCCTTGGCGGTGTCGTAGTTCAGCCAGCCGAGCTGGAGCTTGTCCCAGGCGGTCATGTCGCCGGGCAGGTCACCGATCTCCTTCTTGCCGGTGCCCAGCCAGGAGCCGGAGGACATCAGGGTCCAGAAGCCGGTGGAGTTCTCGCCGCCGGCGGTGTCGTAGAGGTCCGGCAGGCCGAGGTCGTGGCCGTACTCGTGGGCGAAGACGCCGAGTCCGCCGTTCTCCGGCTGGACGGTGTAGTCGCCGACCCAGATGCCGGTCTCGCCGACCGGGGCGCCGCCGAGCTTGTTCTGCTCGGGGCCGGTGGCGCCGGCGTCGGTGCCGAAGGCGTACCAGCGGTGGGCCCAGATCGCGTCCTCGCCCTGGGCGCCGCCGCCCGCGGACTCGTCCTCGCCGGCGTGCACGATCTGGAAGTGGTCGATGTAGCCGTCGGGCTCGTTGAAGTCGCCGTCGCCGTCGAAGTCGTAGCGGTCCCACTCGTCGAACCGGGCGACGTCCGCCTTGATCTGGGCGTCGGTGCGGCCGGCCGCCTTCTGCTGGGCGACCCAGGCGTCCAAACCGTCGCTGACGACGTTCCACACGCTCGAGCAGGTGCTCTGACCGCAGGCGTTGTTGCCGTAACGGGCCTCGTTGTACGGGACCTTGACCCAGTCGGAGACCTCGCCCTCGACCGAGTAGCGCCCGGAGGACTGCTTCTCGAAGTACGTCTTGACCGAGTCGACGCCCTTGCCGGAACCGAAGTACAGGTCCTCGAAGTGCTGCTGGTCGTAGTCCTCCTGCCAGGCCGTGGAGTTATCCTTCTTACGGTCCGGCTTGGCGATCTGGTTGTGCAGCGGGCCCGGCGTGCCGCCGTAGCGGCTGTCGATCCGGTCGCCGAACTCGACCAGGATCGTGAAGATCTTGTCGGTCTTCTCGCGGCCGAGCTCGACGTACTTGGTGTCGCCCTTCTTGCCCTTGAGCTGGACGACCTTCGAGCCGTCCTTCTTCCTCACCTCGGCCTTGCCGGAGAGGACCTGCTTCAGCGCCTCTTCGCGCTGGGCCTCCTGGGTCTTGGAGAGCGGGCCCTCGAGGTCGTGCTCGACGTGGTGGTGCTCCGCCGGGTCGTGCCGTTCCACGGCGCCGGGCCGGTCGGCCGCGTCGGCCGTGTGGGCCTGGGCCACGGTGAACGCAGAGCAGGTGGCGGTGGCCGCCGCGAGGGCCACGCCTATCGCGGCTGCTCTGAACGTCCAGGGTCTACTGGTCACTTGAGATCCCCTCCCGCGTGCGTGCGCGCGGACAGGGCGTCCGTCGGTGGAGGGCCCGCGTCGCACGTTGATCAACGCGTGTAGTCAAGTGACCACATTCGACTAGAGGTTCGACAGAAAAAACAGACCTTGACTTGAACAGATCAAGTGCATTATGCGGAGATCGTGTTCGCGTACCGGACACGTGGGGGCGAAACCGAACGGGCGCGCGTATTCGTCCGGTGGAGGGGCGCCATGAATCCGTGCGCCCCCCGTGCACCGGCCGTGTCGGCCGGGTCACGCTTACCGCCGGTTCCCCTCGGGCACCCTCGCGGTAAAGTCGCTTGGCGGAACGCCCTGATGCGGTGCGAAGCCAGGCCGAAGGCCCCCGACTTCCTAGGACACGATGGCCATGCCCCGTCCGACTGTCGCTCAGCTCGTCCGCGGTTCGTGCACCGTGGTCCTCGCGGCCCTCGCCATGCTGCTGTTGTCAGGTGCGACGTCGACCGTGGGGATCGCCTTCGTCGCCGTCGCGGCCCTCGCCCTCGGCGTGCTGGTGGCCCTGCGGGCCCCGCTGTCCGGGCCCCGTCCCACCGCGGCGCGCCGGCCCGCTCCCCTGCGGGCGGTCCGGGCCGCCGTTCCCTCCCCGGCCCGCGAGCCGGCCCGTGAACCGGTGCGGGAGCGCGCGGCGTCCTGACGCCCCGTCCGGCCCTCCCGCCGCCCGGTCCGGCCCGGTCAGCCGGTACTGACCACGACCGTTCTGGCGGCCTTGTCGTGCAGGCCCTGCTTGTAGGGCCGGTCGAAGAAGCTCCAGCCACCCGCGATCACGGTCCAGACGCAGGCGCAGCAGAACGCGAACGGCAGCCACAGCACGGCCGCGCGGATCAGCGAGGTCTGCACGGAGGGGGTGGCGCCGTCGGAGAGGTTGGCCACCCGCAGCTTCAGCCACCTCTTGCCCAGGGTCTGGCCGGACCGTGCCGTCAGGAGCGTGTCGTAGGCGATGTAGAGGGCGGCGGCGACCAGGGATTGCCAGAAGGAGCTGCCGACGTTCACGTCACCGCCGTCGACGGTGTAGCGGCCGACGCCGAACGGCCAGGTGAGCAGCCAGACCACGACGGCCACGAGGATCATGTCGATGACGCGGGCGAGCGTGCGCCGCCCGCTGTCGGCGAGCGGGGGCATGCCGGCGAGGGGGTCGGGGCCGGGGCCGCCGCCGTAGGGGCCGCCGCCCCCGCCGTAGGGATCACCGCCGCCCCCGCCGGGGCCGCCGCCCGAGTACGGCGGGGGCCGGTCCCCGTACGGGGCGTCGTACGGGGAGCCCGGTCCCGGTGCTCCGGAGCCGCCGGGGCCCGACGGGCCGCCCGGCGGGGGCTGCTTCCGGAAGGGGTCGTCGTCCGGCGGCTGCTGACCGGAGCCGGAGGGCGGTTCGGTGCTCATGGCCCGAGTCGACCGCGAACCCCCCGCCCCCGCATCCGGCGAGCGGCCGTCCGGAGTACCGTTCCCGCACGGCGCGCGGGCCGGGCGTGCCGCGCCGTCAGCCCGCCACGAACGTGTGCGCGGCCTTGTCGTGCCAGCACTGGCGCCAGGGCTTGTCGAACAGGCACCACAGGATTCCGACGACCCCGACGACGAGGAGCCCGGGGACGCTGTAGACCAGCCAGCGGCGCAGGGCCGCGCCGAACTCCGGCGCCTCGTGCCCCTCGATGTCCCGCACCTCCAGGCCCATCAGCCTCTTGCCCAGGGTGCGGCCCCACTTGACGGTGGGCAGCACCTCGTAGAGGACACCGGCGAGGAGGAGGACGGCGAGGACGATGCCGAGGTACACCGAGGTCGTGCCGTCGAGCAGCCAGACCGTGACGGTCTCGCCGGACAGCCTGGCCGCCTCGATCTTCGCGTCGACGTGGTCCACCGCCCTGACGCCCAGCGGTACGGCGGCCGCGGCCGTGACGCCCCCGAGCACGACGGTGTCCAGCAGCCGAGCGGCCAGCCGCCTGCCGAGCGCCGCGGGCCGGGCCGCCGCCTGCCTCCGGGCGGCGGCCTGGAACGGGTCCTCGGCCGGCGGCTTCCACGGCGCGGCCGGCGGCTCCTCGCCGCCCGCGAGCCGGTGCACCTGCTGCGCCCAGGAGGACTGACCGCCGCCGGGCCCGCTCGTCAGCGGCGCGCCGCCGGGAGCGGGGGCGGGGGCGGGGGCGGCCGCGACCGGGGCGGGCCGGGCCGGGCCGGCCTGCGGGGGGACGGCCGGGGCGACCTGCTGCGGTCCGGACGGCGCCGGGGGGACGGCCGGGCCGGCGCCCGCCGCCCGCTCGGCGGCGGCACGGGCGGCGGCCTTCCCGGCCCCGAACCCGGGTCCCCGGGAGGCGGCGGGGCCCGCCGGTCCCCCGCCCGGCGCGCCCGCGCGCGGGGGGACGGCGCGGAAGGTCATGGTGCCCTCGTCCCCGGGGGCGTCGGCCGGGGCGGCCGGCGCCCGCCGGGGACCCGCCGCCGGCCTGCGGAACACGAAGGTGCCGTCCTGGGCGGCCGGGTCCGCCTCCGGCCGGTCCGCGTCCGTCCCCGCGGGCGCCGCGGGCGCCGGCTCCGGTGCGGGGGCGTGCGGGACCCTCGGGTCGGCGCCCCAGGAGACCAGGCGGTCCTGGTCGCCGCCGAAGCCCGACTGGCGGGAGCGGTCGGCGCCCCAGGCCGAGGCGGGTTCGGGCCGGCTGCCGTGCTGCGACCCGGCCGGGGAGGGGTCCGGGGCGTCGACCGGGTCCTCGTCGAAGAAGTGCGGGCCGGTCTCCTCGACGGCGGGCTGCGCCGGCCGCGCGCCGGGCGGCGGGGCGAGCGGCTCGCCGTCCCGGGGCGCCGGACGGCTCGTGCCGGGCACCCAGGCGGCGCCGTTCCAGTACCGGACGTATCCAGGGATGGACGGGTCCGGGTAATACCCTTCGCGGGGCGTGTCGTCGCCGGGGGCCGGGGTTGGGGCGCTCATGTCCGTCGTCCCGTATCTGCTCGAGGGATGGGTCGGGGGGAAACCACATCTATCAGACGGGGGCGGGCCTGACCGCCCGTCCCGCCGGACCCACCCCTTTCGGGCACCGACGGGGTACCGGGCGAAAGATTTTCCGGAAATCCGCGCACGGTTCGGAGGATTCAGAACAGCTTGCCCGGGTTGAGGAGGTTCAGCGGGTCGAAGACCTGCTTGAGGGCCCGGTGCAGCTCCACCCCCACCGGGCCGATCTCGCGCGCCAGCCACTCCTTCTTCAGGACGCCCACGCCGTGCTCGCCGGTGATGGTGCCGCCCAGTTCCAGACCGAGCGCCATGATCTCGTCGAAGGACGCGCGGGCCCGCCGGGACTCCTCGGGGTCCGTCGCGTCGAAGCAGACCGTCGGGTGGGTGTTGCCGTCGCCCGCGTGGGCGACGACGCCGATGGTGAGCCGGTGCCCGGCGGAGATCCGCTCGACGCCGTCGATGAACTCGCCGAGCCGGGAGCGGGGCACGCACACGTCGTCGATCATCGTCGTGCCCTTGACCGCCTCCAGGGCGACCAGGGACGTCCGCCGCGCCTGGAGCAGCAGTTCGGACTCGGCGGCGTCCTCGGCCGGGACGACCCGGGTGGCGCCCGCGGCCTCGCACAGCGCGCCGACGGCGGCGAGGTCGGCGGCCGGGTCGGGGGTGTCGAAGGCGACGAGCAGCAGGGCCCCGGTGGTCTCCGGGAGGCCCATGCGGGTCAGGTCGTTGACGGCCGCGACCGTCGTGCGGTCCATGAGTTCCAGGAGCGCGGGGACGTGCCCGCCCGCCCGTCGCCCACCACCGCCCTTCCGCGGACGCGCTCCGCGCCCTTCCGTCTTCATGATCCGGCACACCGCGTCGCAGGCGGCGGCGGAGGAGGCGAACTCCGCGGCCAGCACCAGCTGCCCGGGCGGTTCGGGCTTCAGGGCGAGGACCGCGCGGACGACGATGCCGAGGGTGCCCTCGGAGCCGACGAACAGGCGGGTCAGGTCGTATCCGGCGACGCCCTTGACGGTGCGGCGGCCGGTGGACAGCAGCCGGCCGTCGGCCAGCACCACGTCCAGGCCGAGGACGTACTCGGCCGTGACGCCGTACTTCACGCAGCACAGCCCGCCCGAGGCGGTGCCGATGTTGCCGCCGATGGTGCACGTCTCCCAGCTGGAGGGGTCGGGCGGGTAGTGCAGGCCGTGCTCGCCGACGGCGCGGGCCAGGTCGGCGTTGACGACGCCGGGTTCGACCACGGCGATCCGGTCGACCGGGCTGATCTCCAGGATGCGGTCCATCTTCGTCAGGGAGAGCACGACGCAGCCGTCGGTCGCGTTGGCCGCGCCGGACAGGCCGGTGCGGGCGCCCTGGGGGACGACCGGCACGCGCAGCGCGGTGGCGGTGCGCATGACGTGCTGCACCTGTTCGACCGTGCGGGGCAGGACGACCACGGCGGGGCTGCCGGCCGGGCAGAAGCTCGCCATGTCGTGGGCGTAGGAGGCCGTGACGTCGGGGTCGGTGAGGACGGCCTCGGGGGGCAGGCCGTCGAGCAGCCGGCCGACGAGGGGGCCGGCCGTCACCGTGTCTTCGTCGCGTCGCGCTTCGATACGGCTCATGATCACAGCGTGACACCCGGGGCCATCGGTGTGAACCCCGCGTACGGCAACAGCGTCACGCCGAGGTGTGTTCATCGTATGAACGCGGGGTCTGGCGCACAGTGGGCGCCATGGACGACAAGCCACACGGCCCCGGCCGGCGGGTCCGCCGCCGGGTGCTGCTCTCCTCGCTCGCCGGGTGCGCGGTGCTCGCCGCGGTGTTCGGCGGGGTGCTGCTGCCGGGACCGGCGCCGGCGCCGCGCGAGCGCCCGGTGGACGCGCCGGATCCGGGGGCGCGGGCGCTCGCGGCGGTCACCAGCGGGGTGCCGCCCGCGCTGCCCGACCTGACGGTGCTGGTCGAGGAGCACGAGCGGCACCTGGGGAAGCACCCGAAGGACGCGGAGGCCTGGGCGGTCCTCGGGGCGGCCCGGGTGGAGCAGGCGCGGCGGCTGGCGGACCCGGCGTACTACCCGCGGGCCGAGAAGGCGCTGCGCACCTCGCTGGCGGTGCGGCCGAAGGGCAACGCCCGGGCGCTGCGGGGCCTGGCGGCGCTGGCGAACGCGCGCCGGGACCACGCCGCGGCGCGCCGGTGGGGCGAGGAGGCGCGGAAGCTGGAGCCGGAGCGGTGGACGACGTACCCGCCGCTGATCGAGGCGTGCGCCGGGCTCGGCGACCGCGAGGCGGCGGAGGAACTGCTGGAGCGGCTGGCCGCGCTGCGCTCCGGGCCCGAGGTGATGGCGCGGGCGGCGGCCGCGCACCGGGACCGGGGCCGGCGGGAGGACGCGGAGGTGCTGCTGGCCGACGCGGTGTCGGCCACCGGGGAGCCGGCCGAGCGGGCGGCGTACCTGGAGCAGGCCGGGCAGCTGTCCTGGGAGCGCGGCGACCTCCGGGACGCGCTGCGGCACTTCCGGGAGGCGGTGCGCCTCGACCCCGACCAGCGGGCGGCGCAGGCCGGGCAGGGCAGGGTGCTCGCGGCGCTGGGCCGGACGGCCGAGGCGCTGGACGCGTACCGGGCGGCGCTGGCCCGGCAGCCCCGGCCCGGGTACGCGCTGGAACTGGGTGAGCTGTACGAGTCGCTGGGGCTGCGGCGGGAGGCCGAGGCGCAGTACGGCCTGGTGCGCGACCGGGTCCGGCTGGCCGCGGCGCACGGGGCCGACGAGGACCTGGTGCTGGGCCGGTTCGAGGCGGACCACGGGGACGCGGAGTCCGCGGTGCGGCGGCTGCGGGCCCAGTGGGAGCGGCAGCCGTCGACGGAGGTGGCGGACGCGCTGGGCTGGGCGCTGCACCGGGCGGGCCGGTCCGGGGAGGCGCTGCCGTTCGCGGTGCGGGCCACGGAGGAGCCCCGGGGCGGCGGGGTGCGCAGCGCGCTGTACGCCTTCCACCGGGGCATGATCGAGCGGGAGCTGGGGCGGTCCGGGGCGGCCCGGCGGCACCTGCGGGAGGCGCTGCGGATCAACCCGCACTTCTCGCCGCTGCGGGTGCCGCGGGCGAAGGCGGCGCTGGACCGGCTGGGCGAGCCGCCCGTGGTGGCGGGGGCCGAGGTGTCCTGAGGCGTCCCGGGGCGGCACCCGGGGGGGGGGGGGGGGGGGGGGGGGGGGGGGGGGGGGGGGGGGGGGGGGGGGGGGGGGGGGGGGGGGGGGGGGGGGGGGGGGGGGGG
>NZ_JBVITR010000004.1:255825-257810 GCF_055574875.1 Streptomyces sp. NPDC034670 | reverse complement strand
CCTTCCCCCCCCCCCCCCCCCCCCCACCCCAAAACCGCCCTTCCCCCCCCCCTTGGCGCGGCGGCCCCAGAACCCCAAGATCTTCATGAGTCTTCTAGGGCGTGTTCCGGCGGGGTCCGGATCACCTGATGGGGTGAAGGGGAACGGGAAGAAGAGTCAGGGATCTTCCCGTTCTGTCCATCCTTGGGCATGCAGTCAAGCAACGGTCGTCCCCGCACGGGCGGGGACGGTCACGTGAGTCCGGTCGGGCACGCCGACGACCGCCCCCCGGTTCCCGGCGGGGGAGCCGGAGACCTGAGGTACGACCCCTGGTACGACACCCTCGCCTCGGGCTGGGGCGAGTCGGCCGGTGCGGGGGCGCCGGCGGCGGTGCCCGTGGCACGGGGGGAGGACCGGCCCCCGGCAGTGGCCGACGTCTACCTCGAGGTCCAGCGCAGCGAGGCCTTCCGGGAGGTGCGCAGCCGGTACCGGAGGTTCGTGATCCCGGCGGTCGTGCTCTTCCTCGCCTGGTACGTGGCGTACGTCGTGACGGCCACGACCGCGCCGGAGTGGATGGCGCGGCCCGTGGCGGGCGCGGTGAACGCGGGGATGCTGGCGGGGCTCGGGCAGTTCCTGTCCACCTTCCTGCTCACCTGGGCCTATGCGCGCCACGCGCGGCTGCGCCGGGACCGGGCGGCGCTGGAACTGCGCTGGGACACCCAGGAGCTGGCGCGGGAGAGAGGCGGCGCGGCATGACGGGCGACCACCAGACGACGGCCCTGTTGCTGTTCAGCGCGTTCGTCGCAGTCACGCTGGGCATCACGACGTGGGTGGGCCGCCACCGGCGGGGTTCGGCGGAGGAGTTCTATGCCGGAGGCCGGCTCTTCTCCCCGATGGAGAATGGTTTCGCCCTCGCGGGCGACTACATGTCGGCCGCCTCCTTCCTCGGCATCTCCGGGCTCATCGCGCTCGTCGGCTACGACGGGATGCTCTACTCGGTGGGCTTCCTGGTGGCCTGGCTCGTCGTCCTGTTCCTGGTCGCCGAGCTGGTGCGCAACTGCGGGCGGTTCACGCTCGCCGACGTGGTCGCGACGCGCATGCGGGAACGCCCGGTGCGCATCGCGACGGGAACCTCGTCGGTCACGGTCTCCGTCCTGTACCTGGTGGCGCAGATGGTGGGCGCGGGCAGCCTCGTCGCCCTGCTGCTCGGGGGCACCGGCGAGGCGGCGCGGACCTGGACCGTCGTCGGGGTCGGGGCGCTCATGGTGATCTACGTGTCGCTGGGAGGCATGCGGGCCACCACGTGGATCCAGATCGTCAAGGCGGTCCTGCTGCTCGGCGGCACCGTCGCGCTGACCCTCCTGGTCCTGCTGCGGTTCCACGGCGACTTCAACCGGCTGCTGCTCACGGCGGCCGAGCGCAGCGGTCACGGGGAGGCGTTCCTGGCACCGGGGCTCGCCTACGGCGGGGACTGGACCGCGCGGCTGGACTTCATCAGCCTGGGACTCGCGCTGGTCCTCGGCACGGCCGGGCTGCCGCACATCCTGTCCCGCTTCTACACCGTCCCCACGGCACGGGCGGCACGGCGCTCGGTCGTCTGGGCGATCGGGCTCATCGGCGGGTTCTACCTGATGACGATCGTGCTCGGATTCGGCGCCGCCGCCCTCGTCGGCCCGGACGCCGTGCGCGACTCGAACGCGTCCGGGAACACGGCGGTGCCCCTCCTGGCGCTCGACCTGGGCGGCGGGGCCGGTTCCACGGGCGGAACGGTGCTCTTCGCGATCGTCGCCGCGGTCGC
This sequence comes from Streptomyces sp. NPDC034670, assembly GCF_055574875.1. NCBI lineage: Bacteria > Bacillati > Actinomycetota > Actinomycetes > Kitasatosporales > Streptomycetaceae > Streptomyces > Streptomyces sp. NPDC034670. Next base: position 256,033 of record NZ_JBVITR010000004.1, on the reverse strand, counting down.
CTTCGCCACCATCCTCGCCGTGGTCGCCGGGGTCACGCTCGCCTCCTCGGCCTCGGTCGCCCACGACCTGTACGCCTCCCTGCGGCGGCGGGGGGGGGGGGGGGGGGGGGGGGGGGGGGGGGGGGGGGGGGGGGGGGGGGGGGGGGGGGGGGGGGGGGGGGGGGGGGGGGGGGGGGGGGGGGGGGGGGGGGGGGGGGGGGGGGGGATA
>NZ_JBVITR010000004.1:181213-255817 GCF_055574875.1 Streptomyces sp. NPDC034670 | reverse complement strand
CGCCGCCTTGGCTCGCCACCCGCCCGTATCACTCGATCCTCCCCCCCCCCCCCCCCCCCCCCCTTCCCCCCCCCCCCACCCCCCCCCCCCCCCCCCCGCGAGGTGGCCGTGGCCCGTCTCGCCGCCGTCGGCATCGGCGTGGTCGCGATCTCCCTCGGCCTGCTGGCCCGCGACCTCAACGTCGCCTTCCTCGTGGGCCTCGCCTTCGCCGTCGCCGCGTCCGCCCACCTGCCCGTGCTGCTCTACTCCCTGTTCTGGCGCGGCTTCACCACCCGGGGGGCCGTGTGGGCCGTCTACGGGGGCCTGGTCCCGGCCGTGGTGCTGGTGCTGCTGTCCCCCGTGGTGTCCGGCAGTCCCGGTGCCCTCTTCCCGGACGCCGACTTCCAGCTCTTCCCCCTGCAGAACCCGGGCCTGGTCTCCGTCCCGCTGGGCTTCCTCGCGGGCTGGGCCGGCACGGTCACCTCGGCCGAGGTCCCGGACGAGGCCAGGCACGCGGAGACCGAGGTCCGCTCGCTGACCGGCGCGGGAGCGGTGTAGGGCGCCGCCGCGGACGGGGGCGCCGGCATCCGTACGGCGGGGAGGGCAGGCTTCCCTCCCCGGCCCCGCGGACCGCGCATCCGTCCGGAGTTCGAGGGGGACTGGTCCCGGCTTCCCTCCCCGGCCCCGCGGACCGCGCCCTCAGGCAGGGGCCGCCCACGCGTAACGGTGCTCCGGGCGGCCCGCGTCGCCGTACCTGAGGGTCAGCGTGGCCCGCCCCGTGCGCTCCAGGAGCTTCAGGTAGCGCTGGGCGGTCTGGCGGCTCACCCCGGTGCGTTCGGCGATCTCCTGGGCCGACAGCGGGCCGTCGGCGTTCATCAGGCACTGCCGTACCAGCTCGGCGGTGGTGGGCGAGTGCCCCTTGGGCAGCCGGGGCTCGGCCGGCGCCGACAGGGTGCCGAAGAGGCGGTCCACTTCCGCCTGCCCCGCCTCACCGCCCCCGTCGAGGGCGCGGCGCAGTTCCGCGTACGCCTCCAGCTTGACGCGCAGGTCGGCGAAGGCGAACGGCTTGACCAGGTACTGCAGGGCGCCGTGGCGCATCGCCGCCTGCACGGTGGACACGTCACGCGCGGCCGTCACCATGATCACATCGGTCTGGTGGCCGTGCCGCCGCATCTCCCGGACGACCTCGAGCCCCGTCCCGTCGGGCAGGTAGTGGTCCATGAGCACGAGATCCGGCCGGGGTGGCGTCTCCAGACCGGCGAGCGCCCCGGCCGCGCTGTGTGCCGTCCCGGTGACCCGGAAGCCGGGCACCTTCTCGACGTAGGCGGCGTTGACCCGCGCGACCCGGACGTCGTCGTCCACGACCAGAACCTCGATCATCACGCCTCCTTCGTGGCGGTTCGCGGGGCGCAGCCCCCGGTGGGAGCGGGTTCCGCGTCCGGCTCGGCCAGGGCCTCGGGCAGGACGACGGTGAACTCCGCGCCTCCGCCGCGCGCCTCTCCCACGGTCGCGCTGCCCCCCTGCCGCTCGGCGAACCTGCGCACCAGGGGGCAGGCCGATGCCGTTTTCGTGGGGGGCGGGCGGCTTTTGGGTAGACCAGCCGTGGGGAAGGACGGGGGGGGGGGGGTCCCGCGGGACACCGGGCCCGGTGTCCCGCACCACGAGCACCGCGGTGCGCCCCTCCGCGCGCAGTTCGACCTCCACGCGCGCCCGCGGGGTGCCCGCGACGGCGTCGAGGGCATTGTCCACCAGGTTGCCGACGACGGTGACGAGCCCCCGGGGGTCGATCAGCCGGTCCGGCAGCCGCGTCCGCTCCGAGACCCGCAGGGCGACCGAGCGTTCGGCGGCGACCGTCGCCTTGCCCACCAGCAGGGCGGCCAGCAGGGGGTCCCGGATCCGCTCGGCGACCTGTTCCGCCGTGGCCCGGTGCTCGCCGACGACCTCGCCGACGAACTCCACGGCGTCGTCGTACATCTCCAGTTCGAGCAGCCCCAGCAGGGTGTGCATGCGGTTGGCGTGTTCGTGGTCCTGGGCGCGCAACGCGTCGATCAGGCCGCGGGTGGAGTCCAGTTCCCGGCCCAGCCGGTCCAGCTCGGTGCGGTCGCGCAGGGTGACGACGGCGCCGCCGTCGCCGGTCGGCATGCGGTTGGCGACCAGGACGCGCTGCCCCCGGACGGTGAGCAGGTCGGTGCCGGTCACCCGCCCGGCCAGCACATCGGCCGTGCGTCCCGCGCCGAGCGCCTGGTCGGGGGACCGGCCCACCGCCTCCTCGCCGATCCCCAGCAGGCGCTGCGCCTCGTCGTTCAGGAGGCGGACGTGGCCGCCGCGGTCGAGGGCGACGACGCCCTCCCGGATGCCGTGCAGCATGGCCTCGCGCTCCGCGAGCAGCGCCGAGATGTCCGAGAAGGCCAGGTCGCGGGTCTGCCGCTGCACCCGCCGGGAGACGAGCCAGGCCGCGAGCGCGCCGACGGCCAGGGCGCCGCCCGCGTACGCGAAGAGCCCCGGGACGGCGTGGACCAGCCGGGCCCGGACGCTGTCGTAGGCGATGCCGACCGAGACCGCCCCGACGATCTCCCCGGCCCCGTCGCGCAGCGGCACCTTGCCGCGTGCGGAACGGCCCAGGGTGCCGTCGTCGATCTCCATGACCTCGTGCCCGGCCAGGGCCTCGCCCGGGTCGGTGGAGACCGGACCGCCGATCCGCCGCGGGTCGGGGTGCGACCAGCGCACCCCCCGCCGGTCCAGCACCACGACGTACTCGGCCCCGGTGGCCTTCCGGATCCGCTCCGCTTCCCGCTGCACCGGTCCGTCCGGCGACGGCGGGGTGCTCCGCAGGTCGCGGGCGAGCCGCGGCTGCTGGGCGGTGGTCTGCGCGATCGCGAGGGCCCGCCGCATCGCCTGGTCGTCCAGCTGCTCGCCGAGCGGTGCCAGGAACAGCCCGGTGGCGAGCACCGCGACCCCCGCGGCGATCGCCAGCTGCATCACCAGGACCTGCGAGAACACCCGCCGCGGCAGGCCGAGGCGCAGACGGCGTGCGGGGGGAGTGGGGCTCATGCCCCTGACGGTACGCGGGCGGGAGCGGGGTGCCGCGGGGGTGTGGCGTGGATCTCGTCACCCGCCCGGAGGGACGGGAGCGTGCGCGGGACCGTCAGCCCGCCAGCGCCGCCACGGTCACCTCGCGGACCGCCACCACGTCCATCCGCGCGGGCGAGCCCAGCACCGAACCGCAGCTCTCCGGGCGGGGCGGAAGGGACGCGCCCCGGGCGACCTCGACCAGCCACCGGCGGCCGTCCGCGTGGGCGACGGTCACCTCCCAGTGCCCGGCCGCACCGTCCGTCCGCACGACGCTCAGGGCCTGCGCGGCGTGCTCGCCGACCGCACGGCGCACGGCCAGTTCGGCCGCCTGGCCGGGACGCTCCCAGGCGGAGCTCCCGCGGCACCCCTCGACCACGATCCGGCCCTCCCGGACGCCGTGCAGCACCTCCTTGACGGCAGGTGCCCCGGCCCGGCCGTAGGCGTAGCCGTACGGCAGGACGAGCACCGTGGGGGAGAAGCGGTGACCACCCAGATGGGTGACCTCCCAGACGCCCTCGACGCCGGAGGCGGCGAGTTCGGCCGCCAAGGGCCTGCCGAGGAGGGCGCAGCAGCGGTCGCGCTTGCCGTTGGTGCAGACGAGGGCGAGGGGGCCGCCCGGGTGGGGCCGTCCGCCGAGCGCCGTGCCGAAGGTGGCGGGCTCACCCCGGCCGAGCGCGGCGAAGTCCAGGTCGAGCAGCCGTCCGGGGTCCGTGACCGTGGCGGTGTGCAGCCAGGTGCGTCCCGGAACGGTGTGGCCCGCGTACACCCGGCGCGCGGCGGGTACGCGGCGGTCCGCGTGAGGCCCCGGACGCCGTATGAGCGCGATGCGCACCCCGGTGTCCTGCGCGGCCGCCTCCAGGGCTCGGCCGAGCGCGGGGTCGAGGTGGCTCGAGGTGAGCGCCTTGGCGCCCCACGGGCCGGGCTGCTCCAGCAGCAGCCAGGTCCTCGCGGTGGCCGCGGTTCCCGCGACCGGCTCGTCGAGTTCGCGGGAGACGGTTGAGCACGTACTCACACAGGTGAGCCTAACCTGACTTGCCCGCCGGGGCCTCCCGGCCCCGCCCGTGTCCTGTCCCGTCAGCGGCCGGGGCGGCTTCGGGCCCGTGTGCGGCCCGCCGGGACGCGTGCGCGGGGCGCGGGTCCGGCGGCCGCGCCGCTGACGGCCTCTCACCGCGCGGCCGTTCCCGGCGTTCGTATCCTGGGGCGTCGGCCGGTCCCCGTCCGCGCGCCGAGGCGCGAGCCGGCGTACGCGCGGGCGGGGACCGGGAAACGGGAAGAACGGGAGGTCGTGCGGTGGCGCGGAGCAGCGGTCGGCAGATTCCGGTGGTCGTCCTGGCCGGATTCCTCGGCTCCGGGAAGACCACCCTGCTCAACCACCTCCTCCACCACAGCGGCGGGAGCCGTATCGGCGCCGTCGTCAACGACTTCGGCGCCATCGAGATCGACGCCATGGCCGTGGCCGGTGCGCTCGGGGACTCGACGGTCTCGCTCGGGAACGGATGCCTGTGCTGCGCCGTCGACGGCAGCGAACTGGACGAGTACCTCGAACGGCTGGCCCGTCCGTCCGCCGGCGTCGACGTCATCGTCATCGAGGCCAGCGGTCTCGCCGAGCCGCAGGAACTCGTGCGGATGGTGCTCGCCAGCGAGCACCCCGGGATCGTGTACGGCGGACTGGTCGAGGTGGTGGACGCCGCCGAGTTCGACGCCACCCGGGCCAGGCACCCGGAGATCGACCGGCACCTCGGCCTCGCCGATCTCGTCGTCGTGAACAAGCTGGACCGGGTCACGGACGCCCCGCGCGTGCTGGACCTGGTCCGCTCGCTCGTGGACCGCGCGGCCGTCGTCCCCGCCACGCACGGCCGCGTCGACCCCGGGTTCCTCTTCGACCGCCGGCCGAGCGAGGAGCGCGTCGGGCAGCTGTCGTTCGACGACCTGCACCGCCACGAGCGCGGGGAGGAGGAGCACGCCGGGCACCTGCACGCCGCGTACGACAGCCTCTCCTTCGTCTCCGGGCGGCCGACGGACCCGCGGCGGTTGATCCGGTTCCTGGACAGCCGGCCCGAGGGGCTGTACCGGATCAAGGGGCATGTCGACTTCGGGCCGTACGACACCCGCAACCGGTACGCCGTGCACGCCGTGGGGCGGTTCCTGCGGTTCTACCCCGAGCCCTGGGCGGCGGACGAGGAGCGGCGCACGCAGCTCGTCCTCATCGGTACGGGCATCGACGTCCCCGCACTGCGCGAGGAGCTGGAGGCGTGCGGGAACGACGGCACCCCACACGCCGACGAGTACGGCATGTGGGGCGTGCTGCGCTACGTGCGGGATCCCGAGGCCTCCGAGGCCCCCGGGGATCTCGAAGCCCCCGGTGAATCCGGGGAGCCGGGGGAACCGGCGGCCTAGACCGGACCCGCCACCACCGACACCGTCTTCGGCAGCGACACGCCCGAGCCGTCGCGGCGCGGGTCGGGATCCGGGAGGCTCACCGGCGCGCCGTTCTTCTGGGCGGCGCGGGCCGGGACCGGGCCCGCCCAGGCCAGGGCCAGGCAGTCCTCGCCCTTCAGGAACCGCTGGCAGCGCACGCCGCCGGTGGCCCGGCCCTTGCGCGGGAACTGGTCGAACGGGGTGAGCTTCGCCGTCGTCTGGACGGAGTCGTCCAGCGTGCCGCGTGAGCCCGCGACCGTGAACACCATCGCGTCCGCCGCCGGATCGACCGCCGTGAAGGCGATGACCTTCGCGCCCTGGGACAGCTTGATGCCCGCCACACCGCCGGCGGGCCGGCCCTGAGGACGGACCTGCCCGGCCGGGTAGCGCAGCAGCTGCGCGTCGTCGGTGATGAAGACCAGGTCCTCCTCGCCCGTGCGCAGCTCGACCGCGCCGACGATCCGGTCGCCCTCCTTGAGCGTGATGACTTCCAGTTCCTCCTTGCTGGAGGGGTAGTCGGGCACCACGCGCTTGACGATGCCCTGCTCGGTGCCGAGCGCCAGACCCGGCGACGACTCGTCGAGCGTCGTCAGGCACACGACCTCCTCGTCGCCCTCCAGGGAGACGAACTCGGCCAGGGGCGCCCCGCCGGAGAGATTCGGCGTCGGCATCGCCTCCGGGAGCAGGGGGAGGTCGACGACGTTCAGCCGGAGCAGGCGGCCGGCCGAGGTGACCACGCCCACCTCGCCGCGGGCCGTCGCGGGCACCGCCGAGACGATCACGTCGTGCTTGACCCGCTTGGCGGCGGCGTCCCGCGCGAACGGCTGGTCGTCCGCCGTACGGGCCAGCAGACCCGTGGAGGACAGCAGCACGCGGCACGGGTCGTCCGCCACCTGCAGCGGTACGGGGGCGGCCGGGGCGTCGGCCGACTCCAGCAGGAGCGTGCGGCGGTCGTTGCCGAACTTCTTGGCCACCGCGGCCAGTTCCCCGGAGACCAGCTTGCGCAGCTCGGCGTCCGACTCCAGGATCCGGGTGAGTTCCTCGATCTCCGCGTTCAGCCGGTCCCGCTCCGTCTCCAGTTCGATGCGGTCGTACTTGGTCAGCCGGCGCAGGGGGGTGTCCAGGATGTACTGGGTCTGGACGTCGCTGAGGGAGAAGTGCTCGATCAGGCGCTGCTTGGCCTGCGCGGAGTTCTCGCTGGAGCGGATGAGGCGGATGACCTCGTCGATGTCCACCAGGGCCGTGAGCAGGCCCTCGACCAGGTGCAGCCGGTCCCGCTTCTTGCCGCGGCGGAACTCCGAACGCCGGCGCACCACGTCGAAGCGGTGGTCGAGGTAGACCTCCAGCAGCTCCTTGAGGCCCAGGGTGAGCGGCTGACCGTCCACCAGCGCCACGTTGTTGATGCCGAAGGACTCCTCCATCGGCGTCAGCTTGTACAGCTGCTCCAGGACCGCCTCCGGCACGAAGCCGTTCTTGATCTCGATGACGAGCCGCAGGCCGTGCTCGCGGTCGGTGAGGTCCTTGACGTCGGCGATGCCCTGGAGCTTCTTCGACCCGACCAGGTCCTTGATCTTGGCGATCACCTTCTCCGGCCCGACCGCGAAGGGCAGCTCGGTGACGACCAGGCCCTTGCGGCGCGCCGTCACGTCCTCCACGGTGACCGTCGCGCGGATCTTGAACGTGCCGCGGCCCGTCCGGTACGCGTCCCGGATGCCGGACAGGCCGACGATCCGGCCGCCGGTGGGCAGGTCGGGGCCCGGGACGTGCTTCATCAGGGCGTCGAGGTCGGCGTTCGGGTACCTGATCAGGTGGCGCGCGGCCGCGACGACCTCGCGCAGGTTGTGCGGCGGCATGTTGGTGGCCATGCCGACGGCGATCCCCGACGCGCCGTTCACCAGGAGGTTCGGGAAGGCGGCGGGCAGTGCCACCGGTTCCCGCTCCTGACCGTCGTAGTTGGGCGCGAAGTCGACCGTGTCCTCGTCGATGGACTCGGTCATCAGGCTCGTGGCCTCGGCCATCCGGCACTCGGTGTACCGCATGGCGGCGGGCGGGTCGTCGTTGCCCAGGGAACCGAAGTTGCCGTGGCCGTCGACCAGGGGCACGCGCATCGAGAAGGGCTGGGCCATGCGCACCAGGGCGTCGTAGATCGAGGCGTCGCCGTGGGGGTGCAGCTTGCCCATGACCTCGCCGACGACGCGGGCGCACTTCACGTAGCCGCGCTCGGGCCGCAGGCCCATCTCGTTCATCTGGTAGACGATGCGGCGGTGCACCGGCTTGAGACCGTCACGCGCGTCCGGCAGGGCGCGGGAGTAGATGACCGAGTACGCGTACTCGAGGAAGGAGCCCTGCATCTCGTCGACGACGTCGATGTCGAGGATCTTCTCCTCGTACGAGTCGTCGGGCGGCGGGGTCTTCGTGCTGCGGCGGGCCATCGCTGCCGGCTCCTTGCTGAAGCGTGTGACGGAATCTGACGCGGACCATTGTGGACCGTCGCACTGACAGGCGGGACCGGGACCCGGCCCCGGCCGTCCGGTGCGGACCGGGCAGTGGCGGCGCGAGTCAGGCTACGCGCACGGGCCGCGGACGCCGCGGACCGGGGCGGAGTCGCGAGCCCCGCGCACCGGGGCGGAACCGCGGGCGCCGGCCGCGCGCCGGTGGCCGGCGGACCGGGGCCGCGCCCCGCGCGGTCCACCGACCACCTGTGGCCGCGGCCGGGCCGCGGACCGGTGCCACGGCCCGCCCCGTCCGTACCGTGCGTCGCGGCCGTCCCACGGCCCCCACCAGCCCCGTCACCGGCCCGCACCGCTTCTCGCTCTCGGCGTAGCCGCCCCCGCCCGGGAACTCCACCGGTGCTCCGCGCGCTTGCATACAGTGGCAGGACCGGCAGAAACGGCGGTGTCGACGACCGCCTCCGCGATCGAAGGGACGTACATGCCCATGGGTCACACGGCCACAGCGCAGGCAGGCTCCGGCGGCCTGACAGCGACCGAGCACCGCCTGGCCAACGGCCTGCGCGTGGTGCTCTCCGAGGACCACCTGACCCCGGTCGCCGCGGTGTGCCTCTGGTACGACGTCGGTTCACGCCACGAAGTCAAGGGGCGTACCGGCCTGGCTCACCTTTTCGAGCACCTCATGTTCCAGGGCTCCGCCCAGGTGAAGGGCAACGGTCACTTCGAGCTGGTGCAGGGCGCCGGCGGTTCGCTCAACGGCACCACCAGCTTCGAGCGCACCAACTACTTCGAGACCATGCCCGCCCACCAGCTGGAGCTCGCCCTCTGGCTGGAGGCCGACCGCATGGGCTCCCTGCTGGCCGCCCTGGACGAGGAGTCCATGGAGAACCAGCGGGACGTGGTCAAGAACGAGCGCCGCCAGCGCTACGACAACGTGCCCTACGGCACGGCCTTCGAGAGGCTGACCGCCCTCGCCTACCCGGAGGGCCACCCGTACCACCACACGCCGATCGGCTCGATGGAGGACCTGGACGCGGCCACCCTGGAGGACGCCCGCCGGTTCTTCCGCACGTACTACGCGCCGAACAACGCCGTGCTCTCCGTCGTCGGCGACATCGACCCGGAGCAGACGCTCGCCTGGATCGAGAAGTACTTCGGCTCCATCCCGTCCCACGACGGCAAGCCCGAGCCGCGCGACGGCTCGCTGCCCGACGTCATCGGCGAGCAGCTGCGCGAGGTGGTCGAGGAGGAGGTCCCCGCGCGCGCCCTGATGGCCGCCTACCGGCTGCCGCAGGACGGCACGCGCGCGTGCGACGCGGCGGACCTGGCGCTCACCGTCCTCGGCGGCGGCGAGTCCTCGCGGCTCCACAACCGGCTCGTGCGGCGGGACCGCACGGCGGTGGCGGCCGGATTCGGCCTGCTGCGGCTGGCCGGGGCGCCCTCCCTCGGGTGGCTGGACGTGAAGACGTCCGGCGACGTGGAGGTGCCGGTGATCGAGGCCGCGATCGACGAGGAGCTCGCCCGGTTCGCCGAGGAGGGCCCCACGGCCGAGGAGATGGAGCGCGCCCAGGCCCAGTTGGAGCGCGAGTGGCTGGACCGCCTCGGCACGGTCGCGGGCCGCGCCGACGAACTGTGCCGGTACGCCGTCCTGTTCGGTGACCCGCAGCTCGCCCTGACCGCCGTCCAGCGGGTCCTCGAGGTGACGGCGGAGGAGGTGCGGGAGGTCGCCGAGGCCCGCCTGCGCCCCGACAACCGCGCGGTGCTCGTCTACGAGCCCGTCGCCCCCGAAGCACAGGACGCAGAGGAAGCCGCCGCAGCCGCCGGCGCCGACGAGACCGAGGAGGCGGCGAAGTGACCGAGCTCGCCACGATGGACTTCCACCCCCGGCCGCAGGCGGGCGAGGCGAGGCCCTGGGCCTTCCCGGCCCCCGAGCGCGGCACGCTCGACAACGGCGTGACCGTCCTGCACTGCCACCGCCCGGGCCAGCAAGTCGTCGCCGTCGAGGTGCTCCTCGACGCGCCGCTCGAGGCCGAGCCGACCGGACTGGACGGTGTCGCCACGATCATGGCGCGGGCCTTCTCCGAGGGCACCGACAAGCACTCCGCCGAGGAGTTCGCCGCCGAGCTGGAGCGGTGCGGCGCCACCCTGGACGTGCACGCCGACCACCCCGGTGTCCGGCTGAGCCTCGAGGTCCCCGCCTCGCGGCTCGCCAAGGGGCTCGGGCTGGTCGCCGACGCCCTGCGGGCGCCCGCGTTCGCGGACGGCGAGGTCGAGCGGCTGGTCCGCAACCGCCTCGACGAGATCCCGCACGAGCTGGCCAGCCCCGCCCGCCGGGCCGCCAAGGAACTCTCCAAGGAACTGTTCCCGGCGAGTTCGCGCATGTCGCGTCCGCGTCAGGGCACCGAGGAGACGGTCGCCGGCATCGACTCCACGGCCGTGCGCGCCTTCTACGAGAAGCACGTCCGTCCCGCCACGACGACCGCGGTGGTCGTCGGCGACCTCACCGGGGTCGACCTGGACGCGCTGCTCGGCGACACCCTCGGCTCCTGGACGGGCTCCCCGGCCCGGCCCCGGCCCGTTCCGCCGGTGGTCGCGGACGACACCGGCCGGGTCGTGATCGTGGACCGCCCGGGCGCCGTCCAGACGCAGCTGCTGATCGGCCGGATCGGCCCGGACCGGCACGACCGCGTGTGGCCCGCGCAGGTGCTCGGCACGTACTGCCTCGGCGGCACCCTCACCTCCCGCCTGGACCGCGTCCTGCGCGAGGAGAAGGGCTACACCTACGGCGTCCGGGCCTTCGGGCAGGTCCTCCGGTCCACCGCGCCCTCCTCCCCGGAAGGGGCCACCGGCGCCGCGATGCTCGCCATCAGCGGCTCCGTCGACACCCCGAACACCGGGCCCGCCCTGCAGGACCTGTGGACGGTGCTGCGCACGCTCGCCGCGGAGGGACTCACCGACGCCGAGCGGGACGTCGCCGTGCAGAACCTGGTGGGCGTGGCACCGCTCAAGTACGAGACCGCCGCGGCCGTCGCGAGCACCCTGGCCGACCAGGTCGAGCAGCACCTGCCCGACGACTACCAGGCCGAGCTGTACCGGCAGCTCGCCGCGACCGGCACCGTGGAGGCGACCGCCGCGGTCGTCAACGCCTTCCCGGTGGACCGCCTGGTGACCGTGCTCGTCGGCGACGCGGCGCAGATCAAGGCGCCCGTGGAGGCCCTCGGGATCGGTGACGTCGCCGTGGTGAGCGCCGAGTAGCGGGCCGCGCGGGACGCGTACGGGCGAGGCCCTGGTGGCGGGTACGTCACCAGGGCCCGCCCATGCCCGGATTGGGGTGGAGACGGCCCGTCTGCCCTGTGGGATGCGCTACAGAATCCGGGTTCCGTTTGGGAATCGACGGCCCGCCCGCTTAGCGTCTTCCGGGCTGTTCGTCGGGCAGTGCGCCGCACCCGCGGCACCGGACAGCCATCGCCGAGTCCCCGTACGGCGCGAGCCAGGGGAGCCGGGGGCCCGCACGCAGTCTCTGCAGTCCCTGGGGTGAATCGGACGCCCGCGCGTGTCGCGAGGGGGTCCGTAGGAGACCTTCCTGCTCCGAACCCGTCAGCTAACCCGGTAGGCGAGAGGGAAGGAAAGGACCAGCCTGTACATGGCGTTCACCCGCGCCACCGGGAAGCACCGCCGTCCCCGCAGGACCGAGCGCGGCACCGCCCGCGCGGCGGGCGTCGCGGCTCTCACCACCACCGGCGTCGTCGGCTCCCTCGGGGCCCCCGCGCTCGCCGCCGAACCCGTCGCCGCGCAGACCGGCCTCACCCCCGTCATCACCCTGGGCGACCAGGTCGCCGACCAGGTCGACGCCCAGGCGGCCGCCCAGCACGAGGCCGCCCGGGAGGCCGCCGAGACCGCCGCGCGGAAGGCGGCCGAGGAGGCCGCGCGCGAGAAGGCGGCCGAGGAGGCCCGGGCGGAGCGGGAACGCGCCGCGCGGGAGGCCGAGCGCGAGCGCCTCACCGCCTTCGTCTCCCCGATCGCCGGCTCCTACGTCTCGACCGGCTACAAGAGCGGTGGCGCCGTCTGGTCCTCCGGCAGCCACACGGGCGTGGACTTCCACGCCGCGAGCGGCACCCCCGTCCAGGCGGTCGGCGCGGGCACCGTCGTGGAGGCCGGCTGGGGCGGCGCGTACGGCAACCAGGTCGTCATCCGGATGCACGACGGCACCTACACCCAGTACGCCCACCTGTCGTCCGTCGGCGTCTCGGTGGGGCAGCAGGTCACCCCGGGGCAGCGGATCGGCCTGTCCGGCGCCACCGGCAACGTCACGGGCGCGCATCTGCACTTCGAGGTCCGCACCACCGCCGAGTACGGCTCCGACCTGGACCCCGTCGCCTACCTCCGCGCGCACGGCGTGAACCTCTGACGCGCGTCCGCTCCGGCGCGGCGCCCGCCCCGCTCTCCGGCCCCGGCTCCCGAGCCGGGGCTTTCGGCGTCGCAGGGGGGAAGGGCTGACCGAAAGCGCCAAAAACACCTATGGATTCCGGCCCGGCGTCGGAAATTACCGCCGATTGCAATAGAGTCACGGAACGCACGTCGATCGTCGGCGTTTCACGGGAATGAATCCGGAGGTCGCTCATGCGTATTCCCGCGCACTCGGTGTGCACGGCGATCCGGGACGACATCGTCGCGGGTGTCCACGGGCGCGGCAGCCGGCTCACGGAGGAAGTGCTCGCCCGCCGTTACGGCGTCTCCCGCGTCCCCGTCCGGGAGGCCCTGCGCACGCTGGAGGCCGAGGGGTTCGTGGTGACCCGGCGGCACGCGGGCGCGTGCGTCGCGGAGCCCACCGGGCAGGAGGCCGCCGACCTGCTGGAGATGCGTCTGCTCCTCGAGCCGCTCGGCGCCCTCCGCGCGGCCCAGCGCCGCACCGAGGCCCACGTGAAGGTGTTGCGCGGCCTGGTCCGTCTGGGGCAGGAGCGCGCCCGCCGGGGCGACAGCGACGACCTGCGCTCCCTGGGCGGCTGGTTCCACGAGACGCTCGTCCGGGCCTGCGGCAGCCCGGCGCTGGCGTCGGCGCTGACCCAGGTGCGGTACAAGATCGCCTGGATGTACGCCGTGGAGGGGCCCGCCGACCCGGTGGAGCACTGGGCGGAGCACGGCGCGATCGTGGACGCCGTGGCGCGCGGCGACGGCGAGCGCGCTCGGACGGTCACGGCGCTGCACGCCGAGCGCGCGCGGGGTGCGCACCGTCTGCGCCCCGCCCTCGGCGTCGCCCGGACGGACCGGGTGGACCGCGTGGCCCGTGTGAGGAACTCGCAACATGCCGTGAACATGCCGGGACCGCGCCCTTAACACGGGGGCCGTATACAAAGGAAAAGCGCCGGCGGGCACGTGTCCCGCTGCCGCATTCCGGAAACGCGGAGAATTCGCGAGGCTTTCCTCGTGGTTCTTCCGTGGTCGCGCTTTCGGGAGGTCCTCACCGGAAAGCGGGCGCGGAAAGCGGGCACGGGGGACGAGGCCGTCGGTCCGGGGAAGTCCGGGGAAGGGAAACGGCGGAGCCGCGCCGTCCGGAACGGACGACGCGGCTCCGCCGCTGTCGGGCACGCGGTCACACGGTCTCGGGGAGCTCCTCGAGACCCTCGGAGACCAGCTTCGCCAGACGGTCCAGGGCGGCGTCCGCGCCCTCCGCGTCGGAGGCGAGGACGATCTCCTCGCCGCCCTGGGCGCCCAGACCCAGGACGGCCAGCATGGAGGCCGCGTTGACGGGGGTGCCCCCGGCCTTGGCGATCGTCACCGGGACGCCTGCGGCCGTGGCGGCTCGGACGAAGATGGAGGCGGGACGGGCGTGGAGGCCCTCGGCCCAGCCGACGTTGACGCGGCGCTCAGCCATGTGTTGCTGCCCTTCAGTCTTCAGGGTTGTCTAGACCAGTTTCCCACAACGTGAAGCAGGCCGGAGCGGCACCCGCTCCCGCTGCCGGGCGGCTTCCGGACCGCGGCCTCGGTCCGGCTCGTCGCCCTCCACAGACTGCCTCGCGCCGTCGCCGTACGCGAGCCGTACTCTGGGGCCCATGCAGACCTCGTCGGACCGGCACGAGTACCCCGCCCACTGGGAAGCCGACGTGGTGCTGCGCGACGGCGGCACCGCGCGCGTCCGCCCCATCACCGTCGATGACGCCGAGCGCCTGGTCAGCTTCTACGAGCAGGTCTCGGACGAGTCGAAGTACTACCGCTTCTTCGCGCCCTACCCGCGTCTGTCCGCCAAGGACGTCCACCGCTTCACGCACCACGACTTCGTGGACCGGGTGGGACTCGCCGCCACCGTGGGCGGCGAGTTCATCGCCACCGTACGGTACGACCGGATCGGCGCCGACGGGGCACCCGCCTCCGCGCCGGCCGACGAGGCCGAGGTCGCCTTCCTCGTGCAGGACGCCCACCAGGGCCGGGGCGTCGCCTCCGCCCTGCTCGAACACATCGGCGCCGTCGCGCGGGAGCGCGGCATCCGCCGGTTCGCCGCCGAGGTGCTGCCCGCCAACACCAAGATGATCAAGGTGTTCACCGACGCCGGGTACACCCAGAAGCGCAGCTTCGAGGACGGCGTCGTCCGCCTGGAGCTCGACCTCGAACCCACCGACCGCTCCCTGGCCGTGCAGTACGCGCGCGAACAGCGCGCCGAGGCGCGCTCCGTGCAGCGGCTGCTCTCCCCCGGGGCGGTGGCCGTCATCGGCACCGGCCGCACCCCCGGCGGCGTGGGACGCAGCATCCTCGACAACATCCGGGACGCCGGGTTCACCGGCCGCCTGTACGCCGTGAACGGCGCCCTCCCGGACGGGCGGGAGGAACTCGACGGGGTGCCCGCCTTCCGCTCGGTGCGGGACGTCGACGGGCCCGTCGACCTGGCGGTCGTCGCGGTGCCCGCGGAGCGGGTCCCCGAGGTGGTCGCCGAGTGCGGCGAGCACGGCGTGCAGGGGCTCGTGGTCGTCTCCGCCGGGTACGCCGAGTCCGGTCCCGAGGGCCGGGAGCGCCAGCGCGCCCTGGTGCGGCAGGCGCGCACGTACGGCATGCGGATCATCGGCCCGAACTCCTTCGGCGTCGTCAACACCTCCCCCGGCGTACGGCTGAACGCCTCGCTCGCCCCCGAGATGCCCCGCCCCGGCCGGATCGGGCTGTTCGCCCAGTCCGGCGCCATCGGCGTCGCCCTGCTGTCGCGCCTGCACCGGCGCGGCGGGGGCGTCACCGGCGTCACCGGCGTGTCCACCTTCGTGTCCTCCGGCAACCGGGCCGACGTCTCCGGCAACGACCTCCTGCAGTACTGGTACGAGGACCCCGACACCGACGTCGTCCTCATGTACCTGGAGTCCATCGGCAACCCCCGCAAGTTCACCCGCCTCGCTCGCCGGACCGCGGCGGCGAAGCCGCTGGTCGTGGTCCAGGGCGCACGCCACGGATCCGGGCCCCGGGGGCACGCCGTACGGGCGACCCGGCTGCCGCACGCGACGGTGTCCGCGCTGCTGCGGCAGGCCGGGGTGATCCGGGTGGACACCATCACCGAGCTGGTCGACGCGGGCCTGCTGCTCGCCCGCCAGCCCCTGCCGGCCGGACCCCGGGTGGCGATCCTCGGCAACTCCGAGTCCCTGGGCCTGCTCACCTACGACGCCTGCCTCGCCGAGGGGCTGCGCCCGCACCGCCCGCTGGACCTCACCACCGCCGCCTCGGCGGCGGACTTCCACGCCGCGCTCTCCCGGGCGCTGGCCGACGACACCTGCGACGCGGTGGTCGTGACCGCGATCCCGGCGGTGGGGGAGGGCCCGGTCGGCGACGCGGCACTGGCCGAGGCCCTGCGCTCGGCCGCCGCCGCGACGCCGTCCAAGCCGGTCCTGGTGGTCCACGTGGAACTCGGCGGCCTCGCGAAGGCCCTCTCGGCCGCCGCGAGCACGGCACCGCAGCCGACCGCGGCGGCCGCGGCCGCCCCGCGGCAGGCACCGCCGGCCACGCCGTCCGAGGGGCCGCCCGCCCCCGGCCCGGCGGACGGCGCCCCGCCCATGCCGCCCGCCGCGGGCGGGGTGCCCGTCCCCGCCGCACCTCCCGAAGGCACCCACCTCATCCCCGCCTACCCCGCCGCCGAACGCGCGGTCCGCGCCCTCGCCCAGGCCGTCGCGTACGCGCAGTGGCGGCGGGAGGCCGCCGACCCCGGCAAGGTGCCCGGGTACGAGGACATCGACGAGAGGGCCGCCGCCGCCCTCATCGACGGGCTGCTCGCGCGCGGACAGGGCCTCGCCCTCGGCAGCGAGGAGACCTGCGACCTGCTCGGCACGTACGGCGTCCACGTCCACCGGGCCCTGCCCGCCCCCACCCCCGACGCCGCCGCCGAGGCCGCGCGCACCCTCGGCTACCCCGTGGCCCTCAAGGCGACCGCGCCGCACCTCAGGCACCGCGCCGACCTGGGCGGCGTCCGCCTGGACCTCGCGGACGAGGAGCAGCTGCGCCGGGCGTACGCCGAGTTGGCCGAGCTGTTCGGCGAGCCGGGGGAGCTGCGCCCCGTGGTGCAGCGGATGGCACCGCGCGGTGTCGACACCGTCGTGCGGGCGGTCATCGACCCCGCCGCCGGAGCCGTGCTCTCCTTCGGCCTCGCCGGGGCCGCCTCGCAACTGCTCGGGGACATGGCGCACCGGCTGATCCCGGTCACCGACCGGGAGGCGACCTCGCTGGTGCGGTCGATCCGGACGGCCCCGCTGCTGTTCGGCTGGCGCGGCTCGGCACCGGTCGACACCCCCGCGCTGGAGGAGCTGATGCTGCGGGTGTCGCGGCTGGTCCACGACCACCCCGAGGTCGTGGCGGTCACCCTCGAGCCGGTCGTCGTCGCCCCGCACGGCGTGAGCGTCCTCGGCGCCTCCGTGCGCCTGGCCCCGCCCCCCGCCCGCGACGACCTCGGTCCGCGGACCCTCCCGGCGGCGTACTGAGGGCGCGCGGAGCGGCCGGGACCCCGGGGGCCGCCCGGGGCGGGGCCCCCGCGCACGCGGAGCGGTCCGAGCGGTGCCTCGCAGTCGGCGGGCCCCCGTAGGATGGGCCTCATGGCCAAGACCAGTACGACGACCCAGGGGCTGCGGGCGGCGATCGAGCGCAGCGGCTACTACCCGGCCCTCGTGGCCGAGGCGGTGGAGGCCGCCGTGGGCGGCGAGCCCGTGCGGTCGTACCTGGTCCACCAGGAGACGACGTTCGACCAGAACGAGGTGCGGCGGCACGTCACCGTGCTCGTCCTCACCGGCAACCGCTTCATCGTCAGCCACACCGACGAACAGGCCGCGGACAACACCTCCCCGACGCCGTACGCCACCACCTCCACGGAGTCGGTCAAGCTCGACCGGATCTCGTCGATCGTGGTCAGCCGCGTGGTCGCCAACCCGGAGTCGTACAAGCCGGGCACGCTGCCCCGCGAGGTCGTGCTCACCATCGGCTGGGGCGCCGTCTCCCGCATCGACCTCGAACCGGCCGCCTGCGGCGACCCCGACTGCGAGGCCGACCACGGCTACACCGGCAACTCGACGGCGGACGACCTGAGCCTGCGCGTCAGCGAGGCGGGCGACGGACCGGAGACGGTGCGTCAGGCGCTCGTCTTCGCGCAGGCCCTCTCCGAGGCGACCGCGGACCAGACCCGCTGATGGCGCAGTCCACGCAGCCCGCCGCCTGGGACCCCCACCCGCAGCCCCTCCCCCTGGACTCCGCGCCCCGGCCCGAGTACGGCACCGGCTCGCTCGCCGACCTGCTGCCCACGCTCGCCGCGGGGGCGGGCGTCCCCGGGACGGCCGCCGCGATCCCCGAGCTGGCCCCCGCCGACCGGAACTGCGTGTTCCTGATCGACGGACTGGGCTGGGAACAGCTGAGGGCGCACCCGGAGGAGGCCCCCTTCATGACGTCCCTGCTGGCCGCCTCGCGCGGCGGCACCGGACGCCCGATCACCGCCGGCTACCCGGCGACGACCGCCACCTCCCTGGCCTCCGTCGGCACCGGCCTGCCGCCCGGCGCGCACGGCCTGCCCGGCTACACCGTGCGCAACCCGGACACCGGCGAGCTGATGAACCAGCTGCGCTGGCAGCCCTGGGCCCCGCCCGGTCCGTGGCAGCCGTACCCCACGGTCTTCCAGCTGGCCCACCGGGCGGGCGTGCACACCGCCCAGGTCACCTCCCCGGCCTTCGAGAGCACCCCGCTGACCCGGGTCGCGCTCAGCGGCGGCACCTTCCTCGGACGGCTGTCCGGCGAGGAGCGCATGGACACCGCGGCCGAGCAGCTGGCCGCCGCCGACCGCTCCCTGGTCTACACGTACTACGCCGAGGTCGACGGCGCGGGCCACCGCTTCGGCGTCGACTCCGACGCCTGGCGCGGCCAGCTCATGTACGTCGACCGCCTGGTCCAGCGCCTGGCCGAGCAGCTCCCGCCGCGCAGCGCGCTCTACGTCACCGCCGACCACGGGATGGTCGACGTCCCGTTCGACGAGGAGCACCGCATCGACTTCGACGAGGACTGGGAGCTCGGCGCCGGGGTGGCCCTGCTCGGCGGCGAGGGCCGCGCCCGCCACGTCTACGCCGTGCCCGGCGCCGAGAACGACGTGCTGACCTGCTGGCGCGAGGTGCTCGGCGAGCAGTTCTGGGTGGCCTCGCGGGACGAGGCGATCGAGGCGGGCTGGTTCGGGCCGTCGGTCGACGCCCGGGTGTACCGGCGGATCGGCGACGTGGTCGCCGCCGCGCGGGACGACGTCCTGCTGATCGCCTCCGAGCGGGAGCCGAACGAGTCGGCGATGGTCGGCAACCACGGCTCGATGACCCCCGCCGAGCAGCTGGTCCCGCTGCTCGAAGTACGCTCCTGAAGCCCGCCCGATCCACCGTCCCGACCCGCCGCCCGCTTTGCCGTCCCCGACGACCCAGGCCGAAAGGTGCCCGACTCCCCATGCCCGAGCTGGTGTTCTTCTCCGGAACGATGGACTGCGGGAAGTCGACACTGGCTCTCCAGATCAGCCACAACCGGTCGGCGCGAGGTCTGCAGGGCGTGATCTTCACGCGGGACGACCGGGCGGGGGAGGGCAAGCTGTCCTCGCGGCTGGGCCTGGTCACGGAGGCCGTCGAGGCCACCGAGGGCATGGACATGTACCGGTACCTGGTCGACCGGCTGTCCCAGGGCGGCAAGGTCGACCACGTGATCGTCGACGAGGCCCAGTTCCTCGCGCCGGAGCAGATAGACCAGTTGGCGCGGGTCGTGGACGACCTCGGGCTCGACGTCTTCGCCTTCGGCATCACCACCGACTTCCGCACCAGGCTCTTCCCCGGCTCGCAGCGGCTGATCGAGCTGGCCGACCGGATCGAGACCCTCCAGGTGGAGGCCCTGTGCTGGTGCGGCGCCCGGGCGACGCACAACGCCCGCACGGTGGGCGGGGAGATGGTGGTCGAGGGCGCCCAGGTGGTCGTGGGCGACGTCGACCGCCCGGCGGGGGAGGTCGGTTACGAGGTCCTGTGCCGCCGCCACCACCTCCGCC
The DNA here is from genome assembly GCF_055574875.1 of Streptomyces sp. NPDC034670. NCBI lineage: Bacteria > Bacillati > Actinomycetota > Actinomycetes > Kitasatosporales > Streptomycetaceae > Streptomyces > Streptomyces sp. NPDC034670. Next base: position 236,395 of record NZ_JBVITR010000004.1, on the reverse strand, counting down.
GGATGACCAGGGCCTCGGCCCGTGCGGGCGCGCTGTCCCCCGACGTCCTTCCGGTGACGTCGGTCTGACGCGCCGATGCGCCGACGCGTCGACGTATCGACGTAACGACGGCACCGAGGCGCGGAACGCCCCCCGCCGCGCGGAACACCTCCGCGGAAGGCCCCGCACGGCACCCCCGCGCGGGTGTCCCGCGGCCTCCCCGTCCGCGGGACCACGCGCGTGCGCGCCGCCCGCCACCGCGGCCGACCCGCGCGGAACACGAATGAACGGGCCGTCACCCGAGCAGAATGCAGGGGCGCGCCGGTGCCGGGGCGGCGGCGGGCCGGCTCCGGTCCGTGACGTTTCCGTGGAAAAGGGACATTGACACATGTCCTGACGATGTGTCAGGTCCTCCGCGCCGCTGTCGCCGTCTCGTTTCCACCCGACCCGGAGAAGGCATGAGACCCGGTTCCCGACGTCCCGCCCGAGGCCGCCGCGCCGCCGCCCCGCTCGTCGCCGCCGTGCTCGCCACGGCGGCACCGGCGGCGGCCGCGGAGGGAGGCTCACCCGGGGAACGGACCCCGGCGGTGCCGCTGCGGGTGGCGACCTACAACATCCACGCCGGGGCCGGCGCGGACCAGGTCTTCGACCTCGACCGCACCGCGGAGGCCGTGCGCGCCCTGCGGGCCGACGTGATCGGCCTCCAGGAGGTCGACGTGCACTGGGGCGCCCGCAGCGACTTCGTCGACGAGGCCCGCGCCCTCGCCGCGGAGCTCGGCATGCGCGTGTTCTTCGCACCGATCTACGATCTGGACCCGGTCGCCCCGGGCGGGGAACGCCGCCGGTTCGGCGTCGCCGTGCTGAGCCGCCACCCGGTGCTCGAGGCGGAGAACCACGAGATCACCCGGCTCTCCACCCAGACCCCCGATCCGGTGCCGGCCCCGGCGCCCGGCTTCGCCGAGGTGACGGTCGAGGTGAAGGGCGTGCGCGTGCACGTCTACTCCACGCACCTGGACCACCGGGCCGACCCGTCCGTCCGCGCGGCCCAGGTGGCGGACATGCTCGCCGTGCTGGCCGCCGACCGCGGGCCGAAGGTCCTGGTCGGCGACTTCAACGCCGAGCCCGCGGCCCCGGAGCTGGCGCCGCTGTGGCGGCGTCTGCGGGACGCCGCCCCCGGTGGCGGGGGGACGTACCCGGCGGCCGACCCGGTCAAGCGCATCGACCTGGTCACCGTCTCGCCCGGCATCACCGTGGTCGGCGCCGGGGCGGTGGCGACGCGGGCGTCGGACCACCGCCCCGTGGTCGCGGACCTGAGAGTGCGCCGGGGGGGGGGGGGGGGGGGGGGGGGGGGGGGCGGTGGGGGGGGGGGGGGCACCCCGCCCCCAAAACACCCCCCCCCCCCCCCCCCCCCCCCCCCCCCCCCCGCGCCCTTTCGCGGAGGGCGTGTCACTCCTGCCCGGAGACGCTCATCTCGCCCAGCAGCGACCAGTCGTCCTGCGGGACCGTCGCGTTCACGATCCGGGGCGTCTCGGCCAGGTGGGGCGGCAGGGTCCGCTGCGCGGTCCTGAAGTGCTCGGACTGCACGTGGGCCGCCCCCGCCTCGTCGTCCCGGAAGGCCTCGACCAGGACGTACTCCGTCGGGTCGTCGACACTGCGCGACCAGTCGAACCACAGGCACCCCGGCTCCTCGCGGGTGGCCGCGGTGAAGTCGGCGGCGATCTCCGGCCACCGGTCGGCGTACTCGGGGCGGATGCGGAACTTGGCGGTGATGAAGATCATCGGTCTCCTCGGTCGGTCCTTCGTGTGCCGTCGCAGGCCGCCGCGGTCCTCGGCCGGCCGACGACGGAACGTCCAGGATTTCACGGCGTCATCACTCGACGCCGCTGGGCGTCGGCTGCGGCGTCCGGCCGGCCAGGACCTCCTCGAGCCGCTGGGTGCCCTGTTCCACGGCGGCCCGGGTGGTGTCGTGGTCGGCGCCGTCGAGCCCGCCGTTGGTGACCGTGATCGCGTCCGTGCCGATCCGGACCGCGGCGACGTCCAGGGTGAGCGTCACGGGGTCGCCGCCACTGGTGCCCTCCACCGTCACGGTCAGTCCCTGCCGGTCGTCGCCCTCCTCGGGCAGCGACGCCTCGATGACCTGGACGGTGCGCTCGCCGCCGTCGCCGCCGGTGAGGGTGAACTGGTCGCAGGTGTCGGGCAGCGACTTCAGCCACGTCATCGAGTCGTCGAGGTCGCTCTCCTGATAGGCGGCGACCTGGTAGAGCAGCCGGGAGTCGTCCTGCTGGAAGCCGGTGAGCGCCGACGCCCCGGACGGGCGGCCCAGCAGCGTCTCGTCGTAGAGCGAGTCGGCGAGGCGCTGGCAGGCGTCGGCGTCGCTCCTGCCGTCGAGGAACTCCGCCACGTCCACCTGTCCGACGAGCAGGGAGTCCCGCCAGGACTGCGGGTCCTGCACCTGGGACCAGTCGTCCTCGATGTCCGCCTCGGTGATCAGCGCGTTCCGCGCGCCGTCCTCGGTGAGGTCGGAGGTGGGGGAGGACGTGGGAGAGGGGGACGGTGACTGCGTGGTCTGCGCGGCGAGGGGCCGCTCGGCGACGGTGGCGCCGGTGTCCGACCCGGCCGCCGAGCCGTCGTCCCCGCCGGAGCAGGCCGCCGTGAGGAGCAGCGTCCCGGTGGCCAGTGCGGCGGCCACCACACGGGCCGGCCGGGCGGCCGGGCGCGGCGCGCGCGCACGGGCCGTGGTCGCGCGGGACGGGCGGGCGTTCGGGCGAGAGGTGGTCACGAGGGCCTCCTGAGAACGGGACGATCGCCCGGCGCCTGGTGTGCCCCGGGCGGCCCCCCTTGCCCCTCCACCGCACCACCGGCCCGCCCACGCGACCAGCACAGCGGGGTCATCCGGGTGAACGCCGGGCCGCCGCCCGGTGCCGCCGGCCCGGCCGCCCACGGCCTCGCGCGCCCGGCACCGGCGGGACCCGCCGGTGCCGGACCCGGTCGGTCGGCCCTTCGACGGCGCCGGCCAGGAGTCCGTGCCCGCCTGAGCCGCCGGGGACCGGCCGCCCTCCCGGCCGGTGATCACCGGCACTCCGAAACCGTCCGCGGCGCGCCGCCGGCGCTTCAGCCGATACGCGCTCCCGCGCCGCCGACCCGGACGCGCGGGTCGCCCGCGCGCAGCGTCACCGTGAGCTCGCCGGGGCGGCCCAGGTCCTCGCCCTGGTACAGGGTGAGGACGGCCTCCTCGGGGACCAGGCCGAGCGCACGGGCGTACGCGCCGAACGCGGCGGCCGCGGCACCGGTCGCCGGGTCCTCGACCACGCCGCCGACGGGGAACGGGTCGCGGACGTGGAAGACGGTGGCCGATTCCCGCCACACCAACTGGACCGTGGTCAGGTCCAGGCGGTGCATCAGGGCCTCGAGGCGCGGGAAGTCGTACGCGAGGTCCGCGAGGCGGGCGCGCGTCGCCGCCGCGAGGACGAGGTGGCGGGCGCCGGCGAACGCGATGCGGGGCGAGAAGGCCGGATCGAGGTCGGCGGCCGGCCAGCCGAGCGCGGCGAGCGCCTCCGCGAGGTCGGCGTCGGCGATGCCCTCGACGTACGGCTCGACGCTGGTGAGCGTGGCCCTGAACGTCCCGCCCTCCTCGGTCACTTCCACCGGCACGGTGCCGGCCCGCGTCGCGAACACCAGCTCCCCGGGGCCGATCCGCTCGGCGAGCGCGACGGCGGTCGCGACGGTGGCGTGCCCGCAGAACGGCACCTCGGCCCTGGGGCTGAAGTAACGGATGCCGTACGCCCGCCCCTCCGGGCCGCCGAGGCCCTCCGGGGGCGCGGTCAGGAACGCGGACTCCGAGTACCCGAGCCCGGCGGCGACGGCCAGCATGCCGCCCTCGTCCAGGCCGGCGGCGTCCAGGACGACACCGGCGGGGTTCCCGCCGTCGGGGGTGCTGGAGAAGGCGGTGTAGCGCAGCACCTCGGGCCGCGGCGCGTTCGTCGTCATGCCCGCGGCAACACCGGGCGGCCCCACCGCTATTCCGCTCCCGCACCGCCGTCGCCACGCTCCCGGGGACCGCCCCGGCCCCGCCGCGCCCGTGCGCTCCGCCGTGCCCGCCACCGCCTCCGCCGTGCGCCCGCGAGGGTGGCCGGCGGTGTGGACGGAGGAACTCCCGGCCGGGAGGCCCGCGCCCCATCGTCTGCGCGAGGGCGTCACCGCGGGCGCTGGATCAGCGCGAACCGCGCCCCCTGCGGGTCCGCCACCGCGGCGGTGCGGCCGCGGCCGGAGTCGCGGGCCGGTGCGAGGACCTGGCCGCCCAGGTGCAGGACGTGGTCCACCGCGTCGTCGGCGTCGGCCACGGTGAAGTACGTCGTCCAGTGCGGTCCCCGGTCCCGCAGCACGGCGCCGCCCACCCCGCGGACGCCGGCCACGGGGCGGCCGTCCAGGTGCAGGGTGACGTAGTCGAGGTCCGCGGAGACCACCGGCTCCTCGTCGTAGCCGAACACCGCCTCGTAGAACTTGGCGACGGTCGCCGACTCGAAGGTCGTCAGCTCGTTCCAGGCGGGGGCGCCGGGGACGTCGGCGGCCGGGGTGCCGAGGTGCCCGGCGGCCTGCCAGATGCCGAAGACGGCGCCGCAGGGGTCGGAGCAGATCGCCAGCCGTCCGGCGTCGGAGACGTCCAGCGGACCCACCCCGACCGTGCCGCCGCGGGACCGCACCGCCTCGGCCGTCGCGTCCGCGTCGGCCGAGGCGAAGTAGGGCGTCCACGCGACCGGCAGCAGGCGGTCCGGTGGCAGCAGGCCGATGCCGGCCACCTCGCGCCCGTCGAGCACGGCGCGCACGGAGGGGCCGGGTTGCCGGGGGCCGGGCCGGAACTCCCAGCCGAACAGGGCTCCGTAGAACTCCTCGGTCGCGTCCAGCGAGCGCGTCATCAGGCTCACCCGGCAGGGTGTGCCGGGCGCGTGCGGCGTTCCGCCGTTCGGGCGGGCGGCCCCCCGTGGGTCGGTCATCGTCACTCTCTCCCCGGCCGCCCTCGCGGTGGCCGTGCTCTTCTCGCCCCCGGCGGGGGCCGTGCCGCGTCCGCTCCGCGGACCGCTCCCGCGCCGTTTCGGGCACCGGCCGCGGTCCGTGCTCCCGCCGCACGCGCCCGTGTGGCGGTGCCCGTTCCCGGAGGATGCCTGACGCGCGGTGCTTCGTCCTCCTCGGCACGCTGGCCGACGGGGGTCGATCGGTTGTACAGCGCGTGCCCGATCCCGTACGCCTCGTGATCGGAGCTGCTCGGCCGAGCAGAGTAGCCGCACCCGGGCGACTCGGCCACCCCGTGCGCGAGGATGGGACCATGAACGCCACCATCTCCGCGTCCGAACTCGCGCGGGAACTGACGACCGGAAACCCTCCCGTCCTGCTCGACGTCCGCTGGCAGCTCGGCACGGCCGGGGTGGCCGGCGGGCCGCCGTTCGACGGACGGGCCGCGTACCGGGCGGGACATCTTCCCGGTGCCGTCTTCGTGGACCTGGACAGGGAGTTGGCGTCCGCGCCGGGCGCGCGGGGCCGCCATCCGCTGCCCGACCTCGCGGAGTTCGGCGCCGCGATGCGACGGGCGGGCGTGTCGTCGGGCACCCCGGTGGTCGTGTACGACGGGGGCCCGGGCTGGGGAGCCGCCCGCGCGTGGTGGCTGCTGCGGTGGACGGGTCACCCGGACGTGCGGGTCCTCGACGGCGGATTGCCGTCCTGGCAGGGCCCGCTGGAGACGACGGAACCGGCGCCGGCCGAGGGCGACTTCACCCCCGTGCCGTCGGCGGCCGGGCTGCTCGACGCCGACGGCGCGGCGGCGCTGGCGCGCTCCGGGGTGCTGCTGGACGCCCGGGCGGGGGAGCGGTACCGCGGCGAGGTGGAGCCGATCGACCGGGTCGGCGGGCACATCCCCGGCGCGGTCTCGGCGCCCACCACGGAGAACACCGGCCCGGACGGCCGCTTCCTGCCCGCCGCGGAACTGCGCGCGCGCTTCGAGGGGTTGGGCGTGTCCGAAGGCGTGCCGGTCGGTGTCTACTGCGGCTCCGGGGTCTCCGCGGCCCACGAGGTGCTGGCGCTGGCGATCGCGGGCGTTCCGGCGGCGCTGTACGTCGGTTCCTGGTCGGAGTGGTCCTCGGACCCGGAGCGGCCGGTCGCGGTGGGGCCGGACCCGCAGTAGCCGGCCGGGGCGGCACCCCGCGGACGACGGGAACACCGGGGGCGCTCGGTGCGCGGTGAGCGCCCCGGAGTCCGCCGTCGGCGCCCGCCGCCCGGGCGGCGGCAGCGCGCGGACCGGGCTACTCCTGTTTCTTGCGCCGCGTCCCGAACACGATCTCGTCCCAGCTCGGCACCGCCGCCCGGCGGCCCGGCCGGACGCCGTCCGCCTCGGCCTGGCGGTCGGTGGCGCCGATGAGGCGGTCCCGGTGGCTGCCGACCGAACGGGGCATGAGCACGTCCGCGTAGGCCGAGCCGGCCGAGGCCGCGGGAGCCGGCGGCTCCTCCGCCTCGGGCTCGGAGCCCGGCTCCTCGGAGTCGGGCTCCGGAACCCGCTCGGGGACGACCAGGTCGCCCCGGAAGCTGGGCACCGCCTCCAGCAGGCTGGTCAGCGAGTCCCGTTCCCCCGAGGCCGCGACCGCGGTGGACTCCTCGGCGGGCTCGGACGCCTGCGCGGGCAGGCCGGGCCGCTCGCGGTCGCCGGAACGGTCCAGCGGGCGGTCGCGGGGCAGCCGGGCGATGCGCGGGACGAACGGGAAGCTGGGCTCGGGCGCGGCGAGGTCGTCGGACTCGCCGATCAGCGAGCGCGCCTCGTCGTCGACGGCCTGGACGAGCCGCCGGGGCGGGTCGTACGTCCAGCTCGCCGAGTGCGGTTCACCCGCCACCCGGTAGACGAGCAGTACTTCCCAGGTGCCGTCGTCGCGGCGCCAGGAGTCCCACTGGACGGTGTCCTTCTCCGCGCCGCGCAGCAGCAGCCGCTCCTGGACGGCTTCGCCGAGCGGGGGGCCGGAGTTCTCACCGGGGCGGCGGACCGGGGTCTTGCGGGCGCGTTCGGCCATGAAGGCGCGCTCGGCGAGGACGGGGCCCTCGAAGCGGCGCACGCGGTCCACGGGGATGCCGGCCATCTGCGCGACCTCCTCCGCGGTCGCGCCGGCTCTTATGCGCGCTTGGATGTCGCGGGGGCGGAGGTGGCTCTCCACCTCGATCTCGATCTGGCCGAGGCGGGGACGGTCGCCGCGTACGGCGGCGCGGAGCCGTTCGTCGATCGGAAGCGTGTACTCCGTGCTGTCCGCAGCCTTCAGCACCAGCCGTGTGCCGTCATTCGAGACGGCCACGACACGCAGTTCGGGCATGGGGACCTCCCGGGTGGTGCCTGCCGACGTCACGTGCGTCGCTGCTTCCGCTAGTCGAGTGTGGCCTGCCCGGGTGCAGCCTGCCACAACCTTGCCGAGTTGCCCGGCGTGTCGGGCGCGGGCCCTGGATCGCCGTTATGGCACGGTTACCTGTTCGCAACGCTGAGTGACCAATCGCATCACCCTGTGCAACTCGCCCCCTCCCGGCGGTCCTCGGGGACCCGGGCACCCTGACGGGAGACCGGACCCAGGGCTCGTCACAGTACTCCATTCGGACCACGTGCGTGGATGGGCGCGCCGACCGACTTCTGGCAAGGGGTCGGACTTGGCCGTCGTTGCCCAACTGTCCGGATCCCGAACGTGGGAAATTTCACGCAACCGCCAGAAACGGAACTTACGATTTCGTTCGTGCGTCCCTTTCTCGTACGGTTGATCGCTCACGTCCGGGAAAGGTGAACAAGGTCCAGGAATGCGCGGAAGGTCGGAAGTCTCGGGGGAGCCGAGCGCCCCGGAGGAGGGGAAACGGCGGCGGATCGAGCTGAGCGTGCCGCAGGTCGCGGGCAGTGCCGCGGCCACGGTGCTGGGCGCCCAACTCGCCTCGTCCTTCGGCGTCTACGGGACGATCCTGGGCGCCGGCGTCGTCAGTGTCGTCGCCACCTGCGGCGGAACGCTCTTCCAGCACTTCTTCACCCGCACCGGTGAACAGGTGCGGGGAGCCACCGCGAGGACCGGTGCGAGGACCGGGCGGTCCGCCGGGCGGACGCCCCCCGCGCCCGGGGAGTTCGGCGAGGGCACGGTGTACCGGGCGAAGCGCCGGGCGGGGGCCGGGCGCTGGAAACGGCCGGTGGCCGCGGCGTTCCTCGTCTTCGCGGTCGCGATGGCCGGGATCACCGCCTTCGAGCTCGCCTCCGGGCGCAGCCTCAGCGGTGAGCGGGGCACCACGGTCGGCGACGCGTTCACCGGGTCCTCCGGTTCCACCGGGCAGGACTCCGGCCCCTCCGACGGGGAGTCCGGGACGCCCGGCCCCGCCGAGGATCCCGGCCCGGGCGAACCGGTGCCCGTCCCGACCGGCACCCCCGGCGTCCCCGGTGGGGGCGGCCCCACCGACGGCGCCTCCCCCGGGGAGACGCCCGGCCCGGCGCCGGAGGCCACCGGAACCGGGGCCCCCGGCGTCACGAGCCCGGACCCCGGCACGTCCGCTACGCCCCCAGCACCCTCCGCAGATGGTCGTTCCGAAACCGGCGTTCCGGGTCAAGACGGTCCCGCAGTGCCGTGAACTCGGCGAAGCGCGGATACACCCGGGAGAGGTACCCGGCGTCCCGCGTGTGGATCTTCCCCCAATGGGGGCGTCCCTCGTGCGCGGTGAAGATGCGTTCGGCCGCGGTGAAGTACCCCCGGTAGGGGGCGCCCCGGAACACGTGGACGGCGATGTACGCGCTGTCGCGCCCGGAGGCCGTGGACAGGGGGATGTCGTCGGCCGGGGCGGTGCGCACCTCGACGGGGAAGCTGACCCGCAGGGGAGAGCGGTCGACCATCGCCTTCAGCTCGCGCAGCGTCTCCACCAGGGCCTCGCGCGGGACGGCGTACTCCATCTCCACGAAGCGCACCCGGCGCGGGGACGTGAACACCTTGTAGGGGATGTCGGTGTAGGTCCGCGCGGACAGCGCCCGGCTGGAGACCCGCGCGAGGGCCGGAACGGCCGCGGGCACGGCGCGGCCGGCCCAGTTGACCACCTGGAAGACGCCGTTGGAGAGGAACTCGTCCTCGAACCATCCCCTGAGCCGCGGCACCGGGCGTTCGGGTCCCGCGCTGCGGTTGTTGCGCTTGGTGTTGGTGTTGCCGGTGTGGGGGAACCAGTAGAACTCGAAGTGTTCGTTCTCGGCGTGCAGTTGGTCGAACTCGGCGCAGACCCGGTCGAAGGGCATCGGCTCCTCACGGGCGTGGAGCAGGAAGACCGGCTCCACCGCGAAGGTGACCGCGGTGACGACGCCGAGGGCGCCGAGGCCGATGCGGGCGGCGGCGAAGACCTCCGGGTTCTCCTCCGCGGAGCAGGTGAGCACCGAACCGTCGGCGGTGACCAGCTCCAGGCCCCGGATCTGGGCGGCGAGGGAGGCGGAGTCGCGGCCGGTGCCGTGGGTGCCGGTGCTGGTGGCCCCGGAGACCGTCTGCTCCATGATGTCGCCCATGTTGGTCAGCGACAGGCCCTCGCGCGCGAGGGCCACGTTGAGCCTCCTGAGCGGAGTGCCGGCCTCCACCGTGACGGTGCCGGCCGCGCGGTCGATGTCGCGTATGCCGGTCAGCAGGTCGGGGCGGATCAGCACGCCGTCGGTGGCGGCTATGGAGGTGAAGGAGTGCCCGGTGCCCACCGGCTTCACCGGCAGGCCGTCCTCGGCGGCCCGGCGCACGGCGGCGGCCAGTTCGTCGGCCGAGGCGGGCGTGACCTCCCGCACGGGACGGACGCGGACATTGCCTCCCCAGTTACGCCACGTGCCGTTCCTCGCGCTCGCTGTGCTGCCCAACGGAGCCTCCCCGACCCGGCGCCGGCCGCTCGAGCCGGCGGTACCCGAGGAAACCGACCGCGACCGCGACGGCCCCGGACACCGCCGGGACCCCGTACCCCGCCCGCGCCCCGGCCGCGTCGATCACCCAGCCGGCCACGGAGGAACCGAGCGCGACACCGACGGCGAGCCCGGTGCTCACCCAGGTCATGCCCTCGGTGAGCTGTGCGCGTGGTACGTGCTCTTCGATGAGGGACATCGTCGTGATCATCGTGGGAGCGATGGACAGACCCGCAACGAACAGCGCCACGGCCAGAAACGGCAGGTTCCCGACCAGTAGGAGGGGGATCATACTCACGGCCATCGCGCACACGCCCAGCAACCACCGGCGCTCCGCCGCCCCCGTGAAGCGCAGCAGCCCGAACACGGCGCCCGCCGTGCAGGAGCCCAGCGCGTACACGGAGAGCACCACACTGGCCGCGGCCTTGTGCCCCTGCTCCTCCGCGAAGGCCACGGTGACCACGTCGACGGCCCCGAAGATCGCCCCCGTCGCCGCGAACGTCACGACCAGGACCCGCAGGCCGGCGGAGCGCAGCGCGGTGCCGCCGCCGCGCTCGCGCGGATGGGGCTCGGGCTCGGTGGCGCGCTGCGCGGTCAGCCAGAAGACGCCGACCGCGAGGAAGCACGCCGCGAGCAGCGGACCGGCCTGGGGGAACCAGGCCGTGGACAGCCCGATGGAGATGATCGGCCCGAAGATGAAGCAGATCTCGTCCACCACGGACTCGAAGGAGTACGCGGTGTGCAGGCGCGGGGTGCCCCGGTACAGGGCAGCCCAACGGGCCCGGACCATCGCGCCGACGCTCGGTGTGCAGCCGACGCCGGCGCAGCAGGCGAACAGGATCCAGTCCGGCCCGTCGTAGTGCGCGGCCAGCAGCAGTCCCGCCGCGGCGGTGAGCGAGATCAGCGTCGCCGGGCGCAGCACCCGCCGCTGCCCGTACCGGTCCACCAGGCGGGAGACCTGCGGGCCGGCCACGGCGGCGGCCAGCGCGATGGTGGCCGCCAGGGCGCCGGCCAGGCCGTAGCGCCCCGTGAGCTGGGAGATCATGGTCACCACGCCGATGCCCATCATGGACAGCGGCATCCGGCCGAGGAACCCCGCGGCGGAGAAGGCCTTGCTCCCGGGAGCGGCGAACAGGGCGCGGTAAGGGGTGGGCACGGGGTCTCCGGAGGTTCAGTAAGGCGTGACCACAGCCGGTACAGCTTACTGGTGAGGTCACCCTAACGCACCCGGAAAAACCGCGTCACAGCCGGGTGGCACCCCCGCCGTGCCCCGGTCGTCGGCGCCGGGTGGCAGGATCGAGGCATGTCTGACCTGCTCGATGCCACCCCCTATGACGCCCTGCTCCTGCTCTCCTTCGGCGGCCCGGAGGGCCCGGACGACGTGGTCCCGTTCCTGGAGAACGTCACGCGCGGACGCGGCATCCCCAAGGAACGCCTGAAGGAAGTCGGGCAGCACTACTTCATGTTCGGCGGGGTCAGCCCCATCAACGACCAGAACCGCGCCCTGCTGGACGCGCTGCGCAAGGACTTCGCCGACCACGGCCTGGACCTGCCGGTCTACTGGGGCAACCGCAACTGGGCCCCCTACCTCACCGACACCCTGCGCGAGATGGTGCGGGACGGCCGCCGCCGCGTCCTCGTCCTGGCCACCAGCGCCTACGCCTCGTACTCCGGCTGCCGCCAGTACCGCGAGAACCTCGCCGACGCGCTTGCGACCCTGGAGGCGGAGGGCCTGGAGCTGCCGAAGGTCGACAAGCTCCGGCACTACTTCAACCACCCCGGTTTCCTGGAGCCCATGATCGACGGGGTGATCCGGTCGCTCGACGACCTCCCCGAGGACGTCCGGGACGGGGCGCACATCGCCTTCTGCACCCACTCGATCCCCACCGCCGACGCCGACACCTCCGGTCCGGTCGAGGGGCACGGCGACGGCGGCGCGTACGTCCGGCAGCACCTGGACGCGGCCCGGCTGATCGCCGACGCCGTCCGGGAGCGCACCGGTGTGGACCGCCCCTGGCAGCTCGTCTACCAGTCCCGCTCCGGCGCCCCGCACATCCCCTGGCTGGAGCCCGACATCTGCGACCACCTCGAGGAGCGGCACGCGGCCGGGGTCCCGGCCGTGGTGATGGCCCCCATCGGCTTCGTCTCCGACCACATGGAGGTCATCTACGACCTCGACACCGAGGCCAGGGCCAAGGCGGAGGAACTGGGCCTGCCGGTGCGCCGCTCGGCGACCGTCGGCGACGACCCGCGGTTCGCCGCCGCGATCCGCGACCTGGTCCTGGAGCGCGCCGCCACCGAGCGGGGGCAGGACGTCACGCCGTGCGCCCTGGGCGCCCTCGGCGCGAGCCACGACCTCTGCCCGGTCGGCTGCTGCCCGGCCCGCACCCCGCGCCCCGCCGCCGCGGGCGCCGACAGCCCCTACGCGTGAGGAGTCCCGTGACCGACCCCCTGCACGCGGAACTGCTCCGGCTCGCCCGTGAGGCGGCCCGGCGCGCGGGCGAGCTGCTGCGGGACGGCCGGCCGGCCGACCTGGCGGTCGCCGCCACCAAGTCCAGCCCGATCGACGTGGTCACCGAGATGGACCTCGCGGCCGAGAAGCTGATCACCACGCTGATCGCCGAGCGCCGCCCGCAGGACGGCTTCCTCGGCGAGGAGGGAGCCGCCACCGAGGGCACCAGCGGCATCCGCTGGGTGATCGACCCGCTCGACGGCACGGTCAACTACCTGTACGGCCTGCCCACCTGGGCCGTCTCCATCGCCGCCGAGCAGGACGGCGAGACGGTGGTCGGGGCCGTCGCGGCCCCGATGCGGGGCGAGGCCTACCACGCGGTGCGCGGCGGCGGCGCCTGGGCCACGGGCGCCTGGGACGGCGAGCGCCGGCTCGCCTGCCGGCCCGCACCGCCCCTGGACCAGGCGCTGGTCTCGACCGGCTTCAACTACGTCACCGAGGTCCGCGCCCACCAGGCCGACGTCGCGCGGCGGTTGATCCCCCTGGTGAGGGACATCCGGCGCGGCGGCTCGGCCGCGGTGGACCTGTGCGACGTGGCCGCGGGCCGCCTCGACGGCTACTACGAGCGCGGACTGCACCCCTGGGACCTCGCCGCCGGCGACCTGATCGCCCGCGAGGCGGGCGCCCTGACCGGTGGACGCCCCTCGGAGCGCCCGTCACGGGAGCTCGCGGTCGCGGCCGCCCCGGGCGTCTTCGAGCCCCTCCAGCGGCTCCTGGAGGACTTCGGGGCCTGGCACGACTGAGACCCCGGCCGGGGCCCGCCGGCCCCGGAGACGGACGTGGGAGAGCGGGCCCCGGCGCCGGAACCGCCGGGGCCCGCTTCCCACGGGCTGGTCAGACGCCGGACGCGCCGACCTCCACGCCGTGTTCGGCGGCGAGGCGGCGCAGGTCGTCGAGCTCGCCCTGCTCCACCTCGACGAGGAAGTCGTCGCCCTCGTCACGAGCCCGCGACAGGTCGGACTCGGTCGTCTTTATGCGCTGCAGAAGTCCTGCGGTGAATGCGTCCATGCTGCGCCCCCTCGTCCTGGGTCGGTGGGTCGGTGGCACGGGGGTGTGCCGTTCGGAAGGGATGATCACGTCTGAAGCGGAGGCCCGGCCCCGTACGGCCGGAGGCGACGGTGCCGCACACCCGCACCCGCCCTGCGGAAGCGGTCCGACGCGTACCGCATGGTGGTGCGGTACATGCAGAGCGTGATCCTGGGATGTAAGACCCGTCCTCCCCAAGCTGCCTTCCGCGGAAACCTCACCGCGCGAGAAAATCTCGTCTTCGCGTCCCGTTCCCCCGGATGTTCCCCGGCGCGGACCCGCCGGCCACCGGGCCCCCGCCGGTCCTCCATTCGCCTTACCTCCGACTTACGGACGAAAAAGGCAGGATGGAGGTCAACACACCCATCAGCACCCCTGCCCGCGCGCGCCCTCCGGCGCGGCCCGGCAGACATGAGGAAGGACAAGCGACGTGCGCGTACTCGTCGTCGAGGACGAGCAGCTGCTCGCCGATGCGGTGGCCACCGGACTGCGCCGGGAGGCCATGGCCGTCGACGTCGTGTACGACGGTGCGGCCGCCCTGGAGCGCATCGGCGTCAACGACTACGACGTGGTCGTCCTCGACCGCGACCTCCCGCTCGTGCACGGCGACGACGTCTGCCGCAAGATCGTCGAACTCGGCATGCCCACCCGCGTGCTGATGCTCACGGCGTCCGGTGACGTCAGCGACCGTGTCGAGGGCCTGGAGATCGGCGCCGACGACTACCTGCCCAAGCCCTTCGCGTTCAGCGAGCTCATCGCGCGCGTGCGTGCCCTCGGGCGGCGCACGAGCGTGCCGCTGCCGCCCGTGCTGGAGCGCGCCGGGATCAAGCTCGACCCCAACCGCCGCGAGGTCTTCCGCGACGGCAGGGAGGTCCAGCTCGCCCCCAAGGAGTTCGCCGTCCTGGAGGTGCTCATGCGCAGCGAGGGCGCGGTCGTCTCCGCGGAGCAGCTGCTGGAGAAGGCCTGGGACGAGAACACCGACCCGTTCACCAACGTGGTGCGGGTGACCGTGATGACCCTGCGCCGCAAGCTGGGCGAGCCGCCGGTCATCGTGACCGTCCCCGGCTCCGGTTACCGGATCTGAGGAACGATGGCCGCCACCCCCGCACCCCCCGCCGCACCCCCCAAGCCCACCTGGGACCCGAGGAAGCCGGAGCCGCCCTTCCCGTGGCTGCGCCCCACCATCCGGATACGCCTCACGCTGCTGTACGGCGGCATGTTCCTGATCGCCGGGATCCTGCTGCTGTCGATCATCTACCTGCTCGCCGCCCAGGCCCTGCGCACCGGCAGCCAACCGCTGTACAAGATCGTCGACTTCACCGAACTCAGGGTCACCAGCAGTGACTGCCCGGTGGTGGACAACGGCAACCTGTCGCTGTCCGAGTTCAACGCCGCGATCAGCGACTGCATCGACCGCCAGCGCCAGGCCGCCCTGGACAACCTGCTCAGCCGCTCGCTGCTGGCGCTGCTCGGCCTCGCCGTCATCGCCTTCGCCTTCGGCTACGCCATGGCGGGCCGCGTGCTGTCGCCGCTGGGACGGATCACCCGCACCGCCCGCGCGGTGGCGGGCTCGGACCTGTCCCGCCGGATCGAGCTGGACGGCCCGGACGACGAGCTGAAGGAGCTGGCCGACACCTTCGACGACATGCTGGAGCGCCTCGAGCGGGCGTTCACCGCCCAGCAGCGCTTCGTCGGCAACGCCTCGCACGAGCTGCGCACCCCGCTGGCGATCAACCGCACGCTCCTGGAGGTGCACCTGTCCGACCCGGACGCGCCGGTGGAGCTCCAGCAGCTCGGCAAGACCCTGCTGGCCACCAACGAGCGCAGCGAACAGCTCGTCGAGGGCCTGCTGCTGCTCGCCCGCAGCGACAACCAGATCGTCGAGCGCAAGGCCGTGGACCTCGCCGAGGTGGCCTCCCAGGCCGTCGACCAGGTGCACGCCGAGGCGGAGGCCAAGGGCGTGGAGATCCGCACCGTCGGCGAGCCCGCGGTGGTCCAGGGCAACGGCGTGCTGCTGGAGCGGGTCGCCCTGAACCTGGTGCAGAACGCCGTGCGCTACAACGTGCCCGAGGGCGGCTGGGTCGAGGTCACCACCCGGGTGCGGCACGGCCAGGCGGTCCTGGAGGTGTCCAACACGGGTCCGGTCGTGCCGGCGTACGAGATCGACAACCTCTTCGAGCCGTTCCGGCGGCTGCGCACCGAGCGCACGGGCAGCGACAAGGGCGTGGGACTCGGACTGTCCATCGTCCGGTCGGTGGCCCGGGCGCACGGCGGGCACATCTCGGCCCGGCCGCGCGAGGGGGGCGGGCTCGAGATGCGGTTCACCCTGCCTCTCTGAGATCATGCCCCCGACACACGGGGATGTTCGCTTTGCGCGGAATTCTCTGAACGCCTCCCGGGTGTCCCCGTGTGTGATCGATCACAGGGGCGATTTTCCGGCCGTCCACTCTCCGTGATCACATGCTCGGTCGAAAGGTCGGGAAGATCCCGGTTTTCAGGTGCTCTGATCACGGGAAGTACAGGGTGAGGCGCCTTTGAAGTGCGGCATTCGGACCGTGTACGGTCCCCTTCGCCATCCAAGCCGATCGCTCGTGAGGAGTCCGGTTGGGTGTCGATTGAGTAACAGACCTTGATGTGAGGCAAAATCTCCGCCTCGGGTCGGGCACAAGTCCGGCCTCTCACGCGTTACGTGCGCTGGAGACACCGCAGACACCCAGAGGGGGAGAGCGACATGGCAACCGATTACGACACTCCACGCAAGACCGACGACGACGTCGACTCGGACAGCCTCGAAGAACTGAAGGCCCGCCGGAACGACAAGTCGGCCTCCGCCGTGGACGTCGACGAGTTCGAGGCCGCGGAGGGCCTCGAACTGCCCGGGGCGGACCTCTCGAACGAGGAACTGGCCGTCCGGGTACTGCCCAAGCAGCAGG
Organism: Streptomyces sp. NPDC034670; assembly: GCF_055574875.1. NCBI lineage: Bacteria > Bacillati > Actinomycetota > Actinomycetes > Kitasatosporales > Streptomycetaceae > Streptomyces > Streptomyces sp. NPDC034670. The sequence continues at coordinate 220,047 of NZ_JBVITR010000004.1, read as the reverse complement.
ACGAGTTCACTTGCATGAGCTGCTTCCTGGTGCACCACCGCAGTCAGCTGGCCCGCGAGAAGAACGGCCAGCCGATCTGCCGCGACTGCGACTGAGGCGGGGTCGGCCGTGACTGGCTCGACCCCTCCCCGGAAGCGCCGCTTCCTCGCGAGGGGAGCGGACAAAGGGCCGCAGGACGGCCCGCAGCACGACGCGCGTGACGACGAGCGGGGCTCAACCGGTACCGGGGCGGCCTCGCTCGCATCGACAGCCGGCCGGGGTGACCTCCCGGTCTCCGCGGAGGTCACCACCCCCGCGGCCCGTCGACGGGCCGCGGCGTTCCGCAGGAGGGCCGGGGAAGGAGCCCGCAGGGGCCGTGTCCGCGCCCGTGCGGGGCTGGCGTACCTGGCGGACCGGATCATCGCCCTCGCCCCGCGGGTGCCCGTGCGCGACCTGCAGACGCTGCGCGCCCAGTTCCCCGGGCTCGGTCCGGAGGAACTCGCCGACCGGCTCGTGGCGGGGGCCGCGAAGGCCACGGCGACCGTCGGGGCCGGAGTCGGCGCGGCGGCGATGCTTCCCGTGCCGCCCGCGATGCCCACGGAGCTGGCCGCCGAGATCACCGGCGTCGCGGCGATCGAACTCAAGCTGATCGCCGAACTCCACGAGGTCTACGGCGTGCGGCCGGCCGGCGGTCTCGCCCAGCGCAGCACCGTGTACCTGAACTCCTGGTCCCAGGAGCGCGGGATCGAGGCGACCAAGCCCTCGACCGTGAACGCGGCGCTGAACAGCCGCATGAAGCGCGAACTGCGCCAGCGGATCATGAAGCGCACGGTCCGCAACCTGCCGAACCTGATGCCGTTCCTGGTGGGAGCCGCCGTCGGCGCGGCCATGAACCGCCGGGACACCAGGAGGCTCGCCGAGCGCATCCGGACGGACCTGCGCAGGAGCCAGGTGCCCTGGGAGGCGCTGCCCGCGCTCCCCGCACTGGAGCGGCCCGCGGACGCCCTGGAGATGCCCCGCCTTCCCGAGGACGCCCTCAAGGAACTCGGCGGCCGCGCGGACCGCACCGGGGAGACGGGAACGGGGAAGGACGACGGGCGCGGGACGCCGTGAAGCGACTCCCGGGTGAGGCCTCGCCCGCGTGTTCCCCGCCGCGCCCCGGGCGTCCCCCCGGCGCGGCTACGCGGCGGCCTTCGCCGCCCGCAGGGCCTCGGCCAGCCGCTCCGGCTCGCGGGTCGACAGGAAGACGTAGGGGGTCGGGTCCTGCGGGTCCGTGATCTCCACGCGCAGCGCCCCGGGGATGTAGGCGCGCAGCAGCATGAAGGAGCGCGGGTCGGCCTTGTGGGTGCGCCAGGCGCGGGCCTCCTCGGCGTCCAGCACCTCCGCCTCGCCCAGCGCCGTCACCGGGATCCTCGCCTCGCCCGCGATCAGGCTGCCGCCCACGACCCGGATGCGCGCCGAGCCGTAGGAGCTGGCCGCGACCGCCGCGACGGCGGTGCCGCCGGCCAGGCCGCCGAGCATCGGCAGGGTGCCGAGCGGCAGCAGGATCAGGGCCATCGAGACCCCCACCAGGAAGGAGATCAGCCACCAGGAGCGGGGGGCGGTCAGGCGTTCTTCGTACGGGGCGGCGGAGAGCTGCATGGATCCAAGCTTGGCACGCTGCCGGGGCGGGACCGCCGTCAGGGCGGCCTGCGAAGTGCCGCCGGGCGGGGCGGGGGACGGACGGCGGGGACGGTCGGCGGGAAGCGCTGTCCGGCAGGGCGGGGGCGGGTGACGGGCGGGTAAGGTCTGCGGCTGTGAGTGGTACTTCCGCAGCCCTTCAGCCCCCGGCCGACGCCGCGAAACCGGCGCGCCATCCGGACGCCCCCGCACCCGGTGAACTCCTCGGTGCCCACTACGGCCAGTGCTTCGGCTGTGGCGACGAGCAGGCCCACGGGCTGCACCTCCAGACGCGGGCCGGCGAAGGGGTGTCGATCACCGCCGAGTTCACCGTGCAGGCCGCCCACCAGGGCGCCCCGGGCCTCGCGCACGGAGGTGTGCTCGCCACCGCCCTGGACGAGGCGCTCGGCTCGCTGAACTGGCTGCTGCGCGTCATCGCGGTGACCGGCAGGCTGGAGACCGACTTCGTCCGCCCCGTGCCGGTCGGCACCACGCTGCACCTGGAGGCGGAGGTCACGGCGGTGGCCGGACGGAAGATCTACAGCAGCGCCACCGGGCGCATCGGCGGCCCGGACGGGCCCGTCGCGGTCCGCGCCGACGCGCTGTTCGTCGAGGTCAAGGTCGACCACTTCGTCGACCACGGTCGCGAGGAGGAGATCCGGGCCGCGATGAGCGACCCGGACCAGGTCCGGCGGGTCCGCGCCTTCGAGGTGAACCCGTGAGCGAGCCCCGCCGCGACGGGCTCGAGGTGCTGATCCGGCGTGTCGATCCGGAGGTACCGCTTCCGGCGTATGAGCACCCGGGTGACGCGGGAGCCGACCTGCGGACCACCGAGGCGTGCGAGCTGGCCCCCGGCGAGCGGGCCGTACTGCCCACCGGGGTGTCTGTGGCCCTGCCCGAGGGGTACGCGGCCTTCGTGCACCCGCGATCCGGTCTCGCCGCCCGTTGCGGCGTCGCCCTGGTGAATGCCCCGGGGACGGTCGATGCCGGGTACCGTGGGGAGATCAAGGTGATCGTGGTGAATCTCGACCCGCGCGAGACCGTGCGGTTCGAGCGCTTCGACCGGATTGCCCAACTGGTCGTCCAGCAGGTCGAGAGGGTCCGCTTCGTGCCGGTGGCGGAGCTTCCCGGCTCGGCGCGGGCCGAAGGGGGCTTCGGGTCCACCGGCGGGCATGCCTCGGTGGAGGGCGAGGGAGGCACGAGCGGTCAGGCCGCCCTGGGCGGCACAGCGGGTGGGAATCGATACGCTTCGGTCGTATCCGACCGGGAAGGACAGTGACGTGTTCGGACGTCGCAAGAAGAAGGATGCCGCCGAGGGTGCGGCCGGCGAGGCCGAGCAGGTCGTCGACGGTGTCGACACGGAGGCGGACGGTGCGGCCGAGCGGCCGAGGCTCGAGCCGGCCCCGAGGCCCGACGGGCCCTGGGACAGGTCCGAGGTCCGTGAACCCGGCGAGGGCAGGGTCGACCTGGGCGGCCTGTTCGTGCCCGGCGTCGACGGCATGGAGCTGCGGGTCGAGGTCGCGGGCGACGCGATCGTCGCGGCCACCGTCGTGCTGCGCGACAGCGCCATCCAGCTGCAGGCCTTCGCCGCCCCCAAGCGCGAGGGCATCTGGGGCGAGGTGCGCGAGGAGATCGCGGCCGGCATCACCCAGCAGGGTGGCATCATCGACGAGGTCGAGGGTCCGCTGGGCTGGGAGCTGCGGGCCCAGGTGCCGGTGCAGCTGCCGGACGGGACCGGCGGTTACCAGGTCGTGCGGTTCGTCGGTGTGGACGGCCCCCGCTGGTTCCTGCGCGGGGTGATCTCGGGCCAGGGCGCGGTGCAGCCGCAGGCCGCCGGGCTGCTGGAGCAGATCTTCCGGGACACGGTGGTGGTGCGCGGCGACGGCCCGATGGCACCGCGCGACCCGATCGTCCTGAAGCTGCCGGACGACGCCCAGATGGTCCCGGAGAACGTCCAGCAGGAGGAGAGCTCCCGCTTCGCGGGCGGCATGGGCCAGTTGCAGCGCGGGCCGGAGATCACCGAGGTCCGCTGACCCGAGTGCTTCCGACCGGGGCCGTACCCGCCGGGTGCGGCCCTTCGCCGTGCGCGGCCCCTCGACGGCCCCGGGGCCCGTGCCCGGGCGCCCGGCGCCCCACCCGGCCCGGCACCCGGAGGGCCCCGCCACGGGAACGATCCGGCCCGGCCGTTGATCGACCGGGCACCCGGCGGCGATACTGGCGCCCGGTCCACGGGGGAGGTCGTCCGGATGAGCCAGGTGAGCACCGAGACCATGGTGCGCGTGACGGACGTGCACAAGACGTACGGCACCGGAGCCGCCGCGGTCCACGCGCTGCGCGGCGTCTCCTTCGACGTCCCGCGCGGTGAGCTGGTCGCCCTCAAGGGGCGCTCGGGTTCCGGCAAGACCACCCTCCTGAACATCGTCGGGGGCCTGGACGCGCCCGACCGGGGACGGGTCGAGATCGACGGCCTCGACCTCGCCGGCCTCGACGAGAACGGGCTGCTCGCCCTGCGCCGGGACCGGATCGGCTTCGTCTTCCAGTCCTTCGGCCTCATCCCGATCCTCACCGCCGCCGAGAACGTCGGCGTCCCGCTGCGGCTGCGCCGGGCCGACCCGCGCGAGCGCGAGGAGCGGGTCGGCCTGCTGCTGTCCCTGGTGGGCCTCGCCGGCCACGCGGCACAGCGGCCCGGTGAGCTGTCCGGCGGCCAGCAGCAGCGGGTCGCCATCGCCCGCGCCCTCGCCAACGACCCCGCCCTCCTCGTCGCCGACGAGCCGACCGGCCAGCTGGACGCGGAGACCGGGCGCGCCGTGATGGAGCTGCTGCGTGCGGTCGTCCACAGCCAGCGGGTCACCGCGCTCGTCGCCACGCACGACGCGACCCTGCTCGGCCTCGCCGACCGCGTCCTGGAACTGAGCGACGGCGAGATCGTCGAGCACCGGGGCGGGCACTGAGGCGAACGCCGGCCGGGACACCGAGGACCGGCCTCCCCGCGCCCGCGCGCCGGGGCCGCAGGCGCGTCGAGGGCGGTGCGCCCCGGGCCACGGTCCGCGCCCCCGGACCCCGGTCTGCGCCCCCGGGCCGCGGTCGCCGGCCGTAGGGTCGACTGCGCCCAGCCAGGTTCGACCGGAAGACAATGAGGCCATGGGACGCGGCAAGCTTCGGATCCACCTCGGTGCGGCACCGGGCGTCGGCAAGACGTACGCGATGCTGTCCGAGGCGCACCGGCGCATGGAGCGCGGCACCGACTGCGTGGTGGCCTTCGCCGAGCACCACGGCCGGCCGCGCACCGAGGCGCTGCTGCACGGCCTGGAGCGGATCCCGCCCCGGGGACTGGAACACCGCGGGGACGTCCTCCCCGAGATGGACCTCGACGCCGTCCTCGCCCGCCGCCCCCAGGTGGCCCTCGTCGACGAACTCGCCCACACCAACGTCCCCGGGTCCCGCAACGCCAAGCGCTGGCAGGACGTGGAGGAACTGCTGGCGGCCGGGATCGACGTGCTGTCGACGGTCAACATCCAGCACCTCGAGTCGCTGGGCGACGTGGTGGAGTCGATCACGGGCATGCGGGAGCGGGAGACCGTCCCGGACGAGGTGGTGCGGCGGGCGGACCAGATCGAGCTGGTCGACATGGCGCCCGAGGCGCTGCGGCGCCGCATGGCGCACGGCAACATCTACCAGCCGGACAAGGTCGACGCGGCCCTGTCGAACTACTTCCGCCCCGGCAACCTCACCGCGCTGAGGGAACTGGCGCTGCTGTGGGTGGCCGACCGGGTCGACGCCCACCTCCAGCGCTACCGCAGGGAGCACGAGGTCTCCGCGATCTGGGGCTCGCGGGAGCGGATCGTCGTCGGCCTGACCGGCGGGCCCGAGGGCCGGACCCTGATCCGGCGGGCCGCGCGGCTGGCGGAGAAGGGGGCCGGCGGCGAGGTCCTCGCCGTCTACGTGGCCCGCGGCGGCGGACTCGCCGCCGCCTCGCCGAAGGAACTCGTCGAGCAACGCGTCCTGGTGGAGGACCTGGGCGGCACCTTCCACCACGTCGTCGGCGACGACGTCCCGGCCGCCCTGCTCGCCTTCGCCCGCGGGGCGAACGCCACGCAGATCGTGCTCGGCTCCTCGCGCCGCAAGACGTGGCAGTACGTCTTCGGCCCCGGCGTCGGCGCCACCGTCGCACGGGACTCCGGGCCGGACCTGGACGTGCACATCGTCACCCACGAGGAGATCGCCAAGGGGCGCGGGCTGCCGGTGGCCCGGGGCGCCCGGCTCGGGCGGTCGCGCACGGTGGCGGGCTGGGCGGTCGGCGTGGCCGGCCCGGTGCTGCTGGCCGTGCTGCTCAGCGCCGTCGACCCGGGGTTCGCCAACGACATGCTGCTGTTCCTGGCGCTGACCGTGGCGGCGGCCCTGCTCGGCGGACTGTGGCCGGCCCTGGGCTCGGCGGTGGCGGGCTCCCTGCTGCTCAACTACTTCTACACCCCGCCCCTGCGCGCCTGGACCGTCTCCAACCCCAAGAACCTCGTCGCCCTCGTGGTCTTCGTCGCCGTCGGCGTGGCGGTGGCCTCCGTCGTCGACCTCGCCGCCCGCCGCACCCACCAGGCGGCCCGGCTGCGCGCCGAGTCGGAGATCCTGTCCTACCTCGCCGGGAACGTGCTGCGCGGCGAGACCGGCCTGGAGGACCTGCTGGAACGGGTGCGCGAGACCTTCGGCATGGAGTCGGCGGCCCTGCTGGAACGCGCCGACGACGTCGAACCGTGGACCTGCGCCGGACGCGCGGGCCGGGGGCGGCCGGTCGAGCGGCCCGAGGACGCGGACGTGGACGTGCCGGTCGGCGACCACACGGCGCTCGCGCTGACCGGCCGGGTGCTGCCCGCCGAGGACCGCCGGGTGCTCGCCGCCTTCGCCGCGCAGGCCGCGGTCGTGCTGGACCACCGCCGGCTGCGGGAGGAGGCCGACCGGGCCCGCGCCCTCGCCGAGGGCAACCGTATCCGCACCGCGCTGCTGGCCGCCGTCAGCCACGATCTGCGCACCCCGCTGGCCGGGATCAAGGCGGCGGTCTCCTCCCTGCGCTCCGAGGACGTCGACTGGTCGCCGGAGGACACCGCCGAACTGCTCGCGAGCATCGAGGAGGGCGCCGACCGGCTGGACCACCTGGTGGGCAACCTGCTCGACATGTCCCGGCTGCAGACCGGCACGGTCACCCCGCTGATCCGCGAGATCGACGTGGACGAGGTGGTGCCGATGGCGCTCGGCGGGGTGCCCGAGGGCAGCGTCGCCCTGGACGTCCCCGAGACCCTGCCCATGGTCGCCGCGGACCCCGGGCTGCTGGAGCGGGCGATGGCCAACGTGGTCGAGAACGCCGTCAAGTACAGCCCGCCCGGCGTCCCCGTGCTGGTCGCCGCCAGCGCCCACGCCGACCGGGTCGAGGTGCGGGTGGTCGACCGCGGTCCCGGAGTCCCCGACGAGGCGAAGGGCCGCATCTTCGAACCCTTCCAGCGGCACGGCGACGCCCCGCGCGGCGCCGGGGTCGGCCTCGGGCTGGCCGTCGCGCGGGGCTTCACCGAGGCCATGGGCGGCACCCTCGACGCCGAGGACACCCCCGGCGGAGGCCTCACCATGACGCTCACCCTCCGCGCGGCGGCGGAGCGGCCGGAGTCCGTCCCCGCCGCAGAACCGGAAAGGCAGCTCTCATGACCCGTGTGCTGGTGGTCGACGACGAACCGGCGCTCGTGCGCGCCCTCGTGATCAACCTCAAGGCACGCTCCTACGAAGTCGACGCGGCCCACGACGGGGCCGGCGCCCTGGAGCTGGCCGCCGCCCGCCACCCCGACGTGGTCGTCCTCGACCTGGGCCTGCCCGACATGGACGGCGTCGAGGTGATCAGGGGGCTGCGCGGCTGGTCCCGGGTCCCGATCCTGGTGCTGTCCGCGCGGCACGCCTCCGCGGAGAAGGTCCAGGCGCTGGACGCGGGGGCCGACGACTACGTCACCAAGCCCTTCGGCATGGACGAGCTGCTGGCCCGGCTGCGGGCCGCCGTGCGCCGCGCCGAGCCCGTCGGCGACGAGGGCGACGCGGTGGTGGAGACCGGCACGTTCACCGTCGACCTGGCCGCGAAGAGGGTCAGCCGCGACGGCAAGGACGTACGGCTGACCCCCACCGAGTGGCACCTGCTGGAGGTGCTGGTGCGGGCCGGCGGCCGCCTGGTGGCGCAGAAGCAGCTGCTGCGGGAGGTGTGGGGGCCGTCGTACGGGACGGAGACGAACTACCTGCGCGTGTACATGGCGCAGCTGCGCCGGAAGCTGGAGGCCGATCCGTCCCGTCCGAAGCACTTCATCACCGAGCCGGGCAGGGGCTACCGCTTCGAGAAGTGAGGGAAGCGGGGGAAGCGAGCACCGGGACGGCGCCGGCGCACGGGGCGGGGGAGGCCGGGCGCCGGCCCGTCCGGACCGGGGGAGCGGCGGGTACGGAAGCGTCAGGTCACCCCGGTACGCTTCACGTATGAGTGCTGTTCCTCGTTCCGAGAAACCGGCGGGCCGGTTCCGGCGCATGCTCGACCGGCTCTCCTCGTCGCAGGAGGACTTGGAGTCCGAGGAGCTGCGCGAGGACACCGAGAGCGTCGGCTGCACGCGGATCGGCGACTGCCAGGACCGTCAGATCGTGACGGTTGCTGGTACCTTGCGCACGGTCACGCTGCGGCCGCGCGCGGGAGTCCCGGCCCTGGAGGCCGAGCTGTTCGACGGCTCCGCCGCACTGGACGTGGTGTGGCTCGGCAGGCGCTCCATCGTGGGAATAGAACCGGGGCGCAAGCTGATCGCATCGGGCCGGATCTCGATGAGCCGGGGCCGCCGGGTGCTGTTCAACCCGAAATACGAACTGAGACCCCTCGGACGGGAGTAGCCGGTGACGTCACTCGACAAGCCGACAACCGAAGACGCACCCGCGGACGACGCCCGGGCGGTGACCGAGGCCGCGCTGTTCGAGGCGTTCGGCGGAGTGCGGGGCATGGTCGAGACGGTACTGCCCGGCCTCCTCTTCGTCAGCATCTACACGGTCAACAAGGACCTGAACATGTCGGCGCTCGCGGCGCTCGCCGTGTCGCTGGTGCTGGTCGTGGTCCGGCTGGCGCGGAAGGACACCGTCAAGCACGCCTTCAGCGGGGTCTTCGGCGTCGGCTTCGGTGTGCTCTTCGCGAAGATGACCGGCGAGGCCAGGGACTTCTACCTGCCGGGCATGCTCTACACCCTGGGCCTGGCCCTGGCGTACATCGTCACCGCGATGGCCGGTGTCCCGCTGATCGGTCTGATGCTGGGCCCCGTCTTCCGGGAGAACCTCTCCTGGCGCACCCGCAACCCCGGCCGGAAGAAGGCCTACACCAAGGCCAGCTGGGCCTGGGGGCTGATCCTGCTCGGCAAGAGCGCGATCCTCTTCCCGCTGTACTGGTGGGCGGACACCACCCAGCTGGGCTGGGTGCTGGTCGCGCTGAAGATCCCGCCGTTCCTGCTCGCCGTGTACCTGACGTGGGTGTTCCTGGCGAAGGCGCCCCCGCCGATCGACGTGTTCGCGGAGATGGAGGCGCGGGAGCGCGAGGAGGAGGAGAAGGAGCGCGGGGCCGCGTCCGCACAGGAGGGCGACGGGACGGCGCCGGCCGGACGGCACCGCCGGCGGGCGTGACCCCGGCGGGCCCACCCGCTTCGGTCCGTACGCGCGCGAGGGCGCCCGGAGATCACCGGATCTCCGGGCGCCCTCGCGTCGTCGGCGGCGCTCAGCGCGCCGTCCCGTCCCGGCGCACCGAGAGCAGGTCCTCCAGCTGCCCCTCGCGGGCCTGGGCGGCCACGAAGAGCAGCTCGTCACCCGCCTCCAGGGAGTCCTCCACGGTCGGGGCCAGCACGCGCGTGCCGCGGATGATGGTGACCAGCGAGGTGTCCTGCGGCCACTGGACGTCACCGACCCGGGTGCCGGCCAGCGCCGACTCCTCGGGCAGGGTCAGCTCGACGAGGTTGGCGTCGCCGTGGCTGAAGCGCAGCAGCCGCACCAGGTCGCCGACGCTGACCGCCTCCTCCACCAGCGCCGACATCAGGCGCGGGGTGGAGACGGCGACGTCCACCCCCCAGGCCTCGTTGAACAGCCACTCGTTCTTCGGGTTGTTCACCCGGGCGACGACCCGCGGGACCCCGTACTCGGTCTTGGCGAGCAGCGAGACGACGAGGTTGACCTTGTCGTCGCCGGTCGCCGCGATGACGACGTTGCAGCGCTGGAGCGCCGCCTCGTCCAGGGACGTGATCTCGCAGGCGTCGGCGAGCAGCCACTCGGCCTGGGGGACGCGCTCGACCGAGATGGCGGTCGGCGCCTTGTCGATGAGCAGGATCTCGTGGCCGTTCTCCAGCAGTTCGCCCGCGATCGAGCGGCCGACCGCTCCGGCTCCGGCAATGGCGACCCTCATCAGTGACCGCCCTCCTCTTCGGGGCCCCTGGCGAACGCCGCCTCGACCCGGTCGATCTCGTCGGTGCGCATCATCACGTGCACCAGGTCGCCGTCCTGCAGCACCGTCTGCGAACTGGGCAGGATCGCCTCGCCGAGCCGGGTCAGGAACGCGACCCGGACGCCGGTCTCCTCCTGCAGCCTGCTGATCCTGTGCCCCACCCAGGCCGGGGAGGTGTGCACCTCGGCGAGCTGCACCCCGCCGGTGGGATCGCGCCACAGCGGCTCGGCGCCCGAGGGGAGCAGCCGGCGCAGCATCTGGTCGGCCGTCCACCGGACCGTCGCCACGGTGGGGATGCCGAGGCGCTGGTAGACCTCGGCGCGGCGGGGGTCGTAGATGCGGGCGGCGACGTGCTCGATGCCGAACATCTCCCGGGCCACCCGCGCGGCGATGATGTTGGAGTTGTCGCCGCTGGAGACGGCGGCGAAGGCGCCCGCCTCCTCGATGCCCGCCTCGCGCAGGGTGTCCTGGTCGAAACCGACCCCGGTGACCCGGCGCCCGCCGAACGAGGAGCCCAGCCGGCGGAAGGCGGTGGGGTCCCGGTCGATCACGGCGATCGTGTGCCCCTGCTCCTCCAGGGTCTGGGCCAGGGCGGACCCCACCCTTCCGCAGCCCATGATGACGATATGCATCGCGTCACACCGCGCTTCCTGCAGGACCGTCGGCCTTCATGACTCTCGTGCTCATGTCTCTCTCTCGGCTCGCCGGGCAACACGTCGCGGCCTGAGTGCGGGCCGCCGGGCAACATCATGCCGGGGGAACGCGGTTTCGATGCCCTCCGGGGCCGGACCGCCGCCCCCGCCTGCCCGGATCCAACGTATCCGCCCCGCACGGACGCCCGGCGCCCGGACGGACGGGCGGAACGGGGAGCGGGGAGCGGGGAGGACGCGAGAAGGCGGGACGCGGGAGGAAGGAGGGGGTGAGGGGCGAGAGGGAGCGAGGGGGAGCGCCGCGGGGCGTGCGGTCAGCGGCGCGTGATGCTCCGCACGCTCGCCCGTGCGAGGAATCCGAGACCGGCGAGGGCGGCCACGGCGCCGATGAGTTCTGCGGTCGTGTGCATGGAACCTCCACGGAGCGGCGACGGACGGGGAAGCGGCCGAAGGGGCGGCCGGGCGACGGACCGGGAGCGGCCGTCACGGACCGGGCCGGGTCGTACAAGGGCTCAGTCGTACAAGGGCTCAGTCATATAGGCATGGAAGTGCCTCGACCTGCCGAATCCGCGAGCCGGTCACCCGGTGATTTCACCCGGAGAGCAGAGGCCGCGCGGGCGGAAGGCGGGGCGCCCCGGCCGCGCGGGGCCGGGAGCGGGGGAGAGTGGGCGGCCCTCCGGGCGAAGGCCTACGATCCTCTGTTGTGTCCAAACTGACCGACGTGCCCAAACGGATCCTGATCGGGCGCGCACTGCGCAGCGACCGGCTGGGGGAGACACTCCTGCCGAAGCGCGTCGCACTCCCCGTCTTCGCCTCCGACCCGCTCTCCTCCGTGGCGTACGCGCCCGGCGAGGTCCTGCTGATCCTGTCCATCGCGGGTCTGTCGGCGTACCACTTCAGCCCCTGGATCGCCGTCGCGATCGTCGTGCTGATGTTCACCGTGGTCGCCTCCTACCGGCAGAACGTCCGCGAGTACCCCAGCGGCGGCGGCGACTACGAGGTGGCCACCACCAACCTCGGCCCCAGGGCCGGTCTGACCGTCGCGAGCGCCCTGCTCGTCGACTACGTCCTGACGGTCGCCGTGTCGATCTCCGCCGGCATCGAGAACCTGGGCTCGGCGATCCCGTTCGTCGTCGAGCACAAGGTGGCCTGCGCGGTCGGCGTGATCGTGCTGCTGACGCTGATGAACCTGCGCGGAGTCAGGGAGTCGGGCACGCTCTTCGCGATCCCGACGTACGTCTTCGTCACGGGCGTCTTCCTCATGATCGCGTGGGGGGCGTTCCGCGCGGTGGTGCTCGGTGACGAGATGCGGGCGCCGACCGCGGACTTCGAGATCAAGCCGGAACACCCCGGCCTGGCGGGCTTCGCCCTGGTCTTCCTCCTGCTGCGGGCCTTCGCCTCCGGCTGCGCCGCGCTCACCGGCGTCGAGGCGATCTCCAACGGCGTCCCCGCCTTCCGCAAGCCCAAGTCGAAGAACGCGGCGACCACGCTCGCGCTGATGGGTCTGCTCGCCGTCACCATGTTCTGCGGCATCATCGCGCTGGCGTCGGCCACCCACGTCCGCATGGCCGAGAACCCGGCCACGGACCTGGTCCACGACGGTGTCCCGCTCGGGCCGGACTACGTGCAGGACCCGGTGATCTCGCAGGTCGCCGAGGCCGTCTTCGGCCACGGCAGCATCCTGTTCATGATCCTCGCCGCCGCCACCGCGCTGGTGCTGTTCCTCGCCGCGAACACCGCCTACAACGGCTTCCCGCTGCTCGGCTCGATCCTCGCCCAGGACCGCTACCTCCCCCGCCAGCTGCACACCCGCGGCGACCGCCTCGCCTTCTCCAACGGCATCGTGCTGCTCGCGAGCGCCGCGGGACTGCTGGTGTGGGCCTACGGCGCCGACTCCACGCGACTGATCCAGCTCTACATCGTCGGCGTGTTCATGTCCTTCACGCTCAGCCAGACCGGCATGGTCCGGCACTGGAACCGCCTGCTGGCCACCGAGCGGGAGCAGGCCAGGCGGCGCCACATGGTCCGCTCGCGGGCCATCAACGCCTTCGGCGCCTTCTTCACCGGCCTGGTGCTGGTCGTCGTGCTCGTCACCAAGTTCAGCCACGGCGCCTGGGTCGCACTGCTCGGCATGTGCGTCTTCTACGCGATGATGACGGCGATCCGCAGGCACTACGACCGCGTCGCCGAGGAGATCGCGGCCCCGGAGGTCCCGGGCGACGACATGGTGCGGCCCTCCCGGGTCCACTCGGTCGTCCTGGTCTCCAAGATCCACCGTCCCACGCTGCGGGCGCTCGCCTACGCCAAGCTGATGCGCTCGGACACCCTCGAGGCGCTCAGCGTCAACGTGGACCCGGCGGACACCAGGGAGCTGCAGGCCGAGTGGGAGCGGCGCGGCATCGACGTCCCCCTGAAGGTGCTCGACTCCCCGTACCGGGAGGTCACCCGGCCGGTCATCGAGTACGTGAAGAGCCTGCGCAGGGAGTCGCCGCGCGACGTCGTCTCCGTCGTCATCCCCGAGTACGTGGTCGGCCGCTGGTACGAGCAGCTGCTGCACAACCAGAGCGCGCTGCGGCTCAAGGGCCGGCTGCTGTTCACGCCGGGGGTGATGGTGACCTCGGTGCCGTACCAGCTGCGGTCCTCCGAGGTGGCCAGGCGGCGGGTCCGCAGGCGGCAGGAGTGGGCCGCGCCCGGCTCGGTGCGGCGCGGTCCGGCCCAGCGGGCGAAGGACACCCCCCCGCACCCGTAGACTGGTGGGCTGTTGTCGCGGGCCCACGGGCCCGTCCACCCGCTCTCGATGTTGTGGAGTCACCCCGCCATGCAGGCAGAACCGAGGAAATCACTGGTGGGGGAGGAGTACGAGGTCGAGGTCGGCCCCGTCGCCCACGGCGGCCACTGCATCGCCCGCACCTCCGCCGGACAGGTCCTCTTCGTCCGGCACGCCCTGCCCGGCGAACGGGTCGTCGCACGCGTGACGGAGGGCGAGGAGGGGGCCCGCTTCCTGCGCGCGGACGCGGTGGAGGTGCTGGACGCCTCCAAGGACCGCATCGACCCGCCCTGCCCCTTCGCCGGCCCCGGCCGCTGCGGCGGCTGCGACTGGCAGCACGCCAAGCCGGGGGCGCAGCGGCGCCTGAAGGGCGAGGTCGTCGCCGAGCAGCTGCGGCGCCTGGCCGGGCTCACGCCCGAGGAGGTCGGCTGGGACGGCACGGTGGTGCCCGCCGAGGGCGACAAGGTCCCCGCGGGCCAGGTCCCGGCGTGGCGCACGCGCGTGCAGTACGCGGTGACCGCCGACGGCCGCGCGGGACTGCGCCGGCACCGCTCGCACGAGGTCGAGCCGATCGACCACTGCTTGATCGCCGCCGAGGGCGTCAGCGAGCTCGGCATCGAGAAGCGGGACTGGACGGGCATGGACTCCGTCGAGGCGATCGCGGCGACGGGCTCCCAGGACCGCCAGGTCGTCCTGACCCCCAAGCCGGGCGCCCGCCTCCCCCTGGTCGAACTCGACCGCCCGGTCTCGGTCCTGCGCGTCGACGAGCGCTCCGGCCAGGTCCACCGCGTCCACGGCCGCCCCTTCGTCCGCGAACGCGCGGACGGCCGCACCCACCGCGTGGGCAACGGCGGCTTCTGGCAGGTCCACTCGAAGGCCGCCGACACCCTGGTCACCGCGGTGATGCAGGGCCTGCTGCCCCGCAGGGGCGACATGGCCCTCGACCTGTACTGCGGCGCCGGCCTGTTCGCGGGCGCCCTGGCCGACCGGGTCGGCGAGACGGGCGCGGTCCTCGGCATCGAGTCCGGCAAGCGGGCCGTGGAGGACGCCCGGCACAACCTCGCGGACTTCCCCCGGGTCCGCATCGAGCAGGGCAAGGTCGAGTCGGTCCTGCCCCGCACCGGCATCACGGAGGTCGACCTCGTCGTCCTGGACCCGCCGCGCGCGGGGGCCGGCCGGAAGACGGTGGAGCACCTGTCGTCCCTGGGCGCCCGTCGCATCGCCTACGTGGCCTGCGACCCGGCCGCCCTGGCCCGCGACCTGGCGTACTTCCGGGACGGGGGGTACCGGGTGCGGACGCTGCGGGTGTTCGACCTGTTCCCGATGACGCACCACGTGGAGTGCGTGGCCATTCTTGAGCCCGCGGAAAAAGGCCTCTGACCTGCTATTTTTCTGCTTTCCTGGGTCCGGGCGGATCACCCCGGCATGATTCCGTGGGCGGAAGGTGTCAGCTGGGGTCCGCCCACGTGGACGTGCTTGAACCGCGGTTTCGGGGGCCGCCGCCACTGTCGTGGCGGCGTGACGAAGCGGAACGCAGGTTCCTGACGCTCGGAGGACGCTCCCTTCGGAGGGCCATCGGCTGATGCGGAGCGCTTCTGCTCCTCGTCCTGGCGGTACCTGTGGGCTCCGGGCGGGCGCGCCCGCCCGGGGCTCGGTACCACCAAATCCTTCATCCTCCACTACGACGAGGGCATCCGCGGCCCCGCAACATCGACGGCCTGGAGAAGTCCGCCACCTACCCGCGCGAACGCAAGGGACGAGCCACCGGGCGCCACGGTCTGCCCGGCAGACGTGAACGCCGACCGGGCAGGTGGTCGCACGGGACCGGGTCTGCTGTGCCAGTGGAACACCTGGGCTTCACGCGCCGGTCGGCCATGACGGCATGGGCCTTCGCGGCTGCGTGTGCCGTGCTCCTCAGAGCGCTCGCCAGAGCTGTGTCAGCGCCGACGTGGTGAGGACCTGGTCCGGATGCCCCTGTCCGGCGAGGCGGCCGTCCCGGAGCAGGAGGCATGCGTCCGCCGTGCGTGCGACTCCCAGGTCGTGCGTGGCCTGGACGACCGTCACGCCGTCGGCGGCGAGTGCCGTCAGCAGGGTCCCGATCCGCTCCCTCGCCTCCGGATCCAGCCCTGTGGTCGGCTCGTCGAGGAGCAGAAGGTCCGACTTCTGTGCCAGTCCTTGTGCGATGAGCGCGCGTTGGCGCTGCCCGCCCGACAGCTCGCCCAGCTGACGTGAGGCGAGCTCCCGGATCTCGAGCCGGTCGAGCGCCGCGTTCACGGTCGCGCGGTCCTGGCGGGTCAGCCGGCGCCACGGGCCGCGGTCGCCCCAGCGTCCCATCTCCACGGTCTGCCGGACGGTGAGCGGCAGGGTGTCGCCGACGGCTCCGCGTTGCGGCACGAACGCGGGTGGCCGATCTCCGGTGCGGTGGAGGTCGCCGGATGTCGGCTTGATCACCCCGGCGAGCACGCCGAGCAGGGTCGACTTGCCGCTGCCGTTCGGTCCCACGAGCACCGTTGAGGCCGACTTCGGTATGCGCGCGCTGATTTCACGAAGCACCGGGCGGCCTGGGTAGCCGGCGCACAATCCGGAGAAGTGAAGGTGAGCAGTCCGATCCGGGGGCGAGGTGAGTGAGGACTGCGGTTTTTTGAACATGATTTTCATTGTAGTGTCCTCGGCATGGAATGGCTGACGGCCCCCTTCGAGGTGACCTTCGTGCAACGCGCCCTGTGGGGCGGGATACTCGTGTCCGCGATCTGCGCGCTGGCGGGCACCTGGGTGGTGCTGAGGGGAATGGCCTTCCTCGGTGACGCCATGTCCCACGGGTTGCTGCCGGGGGTCGCGCTGGCCGCGCTCCTCGGCGGAAACCTGATGGTGGGGGCCGTGGCCAGCGCCGCCGTCATGACGGCCGGCGTCACCGTGCTGGGCCGTACGCCGAGGCTGTCTCAGGACACCGGCATCGGGCTGCTGTTCGTGGGCATGCTCTCGCTCGGCGTGATCATCGTCTCGCGCTCGCAGTCCTTCGCGGTCGACCTGACCGGCTTTCTCTTCGGTGACGTCCTCGCCGTCCGGCAGCAGGACCTCCTCGTGCTCGCAGCGGCGTTGCTCGCGGCGCTGGCGGTGTCGGTCCTCGGCCACCGCGCCTTCCTGGCGCTGGCGTTCGACGAGCGCAAGGCCCACACCCTGGGACTGCGGCCGCGCCTGGCCCATGCGGTGCTGCTCGGCCTGCTCGGTCTGGCGATCGTGGCCTCGTTCCACATCGTGGGAACGCTGCTCGTCCTCGGACTGCTCATCGCACCGCCGGCGGCCGCTCTGCCCTGGGCCCGCAGCGTGCGTGGGGTCATGGCGTTTGCCACCCTGCTCGGCACCCTGGCCACGTCGGGCGGGCTGCTTCTGTCCTGGCACCTGAGCACCGCCGCCGGCGCGACCGTCGCGGCCCTCGCGGTGAGCCTGTTCTTCCTCTCGCACGTGCTGTCCGGGCTGCGGAACCGCCGTGCGCGCCACGCCCCCGCCCCGGTCCCTGTACTCGAAGTCAACTGAAAGAAGCCTGAGGCGATCGTCATGACCGTCCGCAGAAACGTCACTCCGTGGGCTTCGGCCGCACTTGTGCTCACCGCGCTGCTCGCCACAAGCTGCGCGGGAGACAAGGACAACGACTCCAGCCCCGCAGCGAGCTCCCCCTCCGCCACTCCGCACGGGTACGTCGAGGGAGCACAGGAGGCCGCCGAGCAGCGGTCCCGGCTCCTCCTGAACGACCCCGACAGCGGAAACAGCAGGATCCTCGACCTCATCACCGGCAAGGTGCACAAGACCGCTCAGGTGAAAGGCGCCGTCCGGCTGGGCACGGACGGCAGGTTCGGCTACCTCCACGCCTCCGGCGGCACCCATGTGCTCGACAGCGGCGCCTGGATGGTGGACCACGGGGACCACGTCCACTACTACAGCGCGGCGATACGGGACGTCGGTGAGCTTCCTGTGGACAGCCGGGCGCAGGTGCGCAGCGACGTCGTCGTGACCGCGGTGACCGACGGGGGCGGGCGCACCGTCCTCTACGACCGGAGCAAGCTGGAGAAGGGCAGGATCGAGTCCTCCCGGACGCTGCCGGGCACCTACACCGGCGCCGTCGTGCCGTACGAGGAGCACCTGCTCGCTTTCGCGGACGAGGGCGGCACGACCAGGCTCGTCGTCCTCGACCGTGAGGGTGAGCGCGTCGCCTTCCCGGACGTGGAGTGCGAGGAGCCGCGAGGAGACGCCGTCACCCGGCGCGGGGTGATCCTGGGCTGCGCCGGCGGCGCCCTGCTCGTCCGGGCCCAGGGCGGTGCCTTCACCGCCGAGAAGATCCCGTACGGAAAGGACGTTCCGGCGAAGGAGCGGGCCACCGCTTTCCGGCATCGACCCGGCAGCGACACCCTCACCGCCCCGGCCGGAGACGACGCCGTATGGGTCCTCGACGTAGCGGAGCGGACCTGGACCCGTGTGGAGACCGGGCCGGTCCTCGCGGCCAACACAGCCGGAGAGGGCTCTCCGTTGCTCGTCCTGGAGACCGACGGCTCACTGCACGGCTATGACATCGCCACCGGAAAGCGGACCGCGCGGACCAAGCCGCTGCTGACGGGAGGAAAACGGGCCGGCACCGACGGCAGCGTCCCCGTCATCGAGGTCGACCGCAGCCGCGCCTACGTCAACGACCCGGAGGGCAGGAAGGTGTTCGAGATCGACTACAACGACGACCTGCGCATCGCGCGCTCCTTCGACCTGGACGTCAAGCCGGTCCTCATGGCGGAGACCGGACGATGAGCCGGACCAGGGCGAAGCAGCGCGCGAGGGTGGGCATCGCACGCCTGCGCAGTCTGATCGTGGGCCTGCTCGCCCTCGTGACAGCCGCCATCGCCACCGCCTGCACCACCGACGACGATCAGCCCGACATCGTCGTCACCACCAACATCCTCGGCGACGTCACCCGGGAGATCGTCGGTGACGAGGCCGACGTCACCGTCCTGATGAAGCCCGACGCCGACCCGCACTCCTTCGGTCTGTCGGCGGTGCAGGCCGCCGAGCTGGAACAGGCCGACCTGGTCGTCTACAACGGCCTGGGCCTGGAGGAGAACGTCCTGCGGCACGTGGACGCCGCCCGCGAGTCCGGGGTCGCGGCCTTCGCGGCCGGCGAGGCGGCCGACCCGCTCGCCTTCCACACCGCCGACGACGGCGGTCCCGAGGGCGAGGAAGAGCGGTCCGATCCGCACTTCTGGACCGACCCCGACCGGGTGCGCAAGGTCACCGGCCTGATAGCCGATCAGGTCATCAAGCACGTCGACGGAGTGGACGCCGGCACGATACGCGCCAACGCTGACCGCTACGCCGAGGAACTCACGGACCTCACCGCCTGGATGGAGACGTCCTTCGACCGCATTCCAGAGGGCACGCGGGCCTTGGTCACCAACCACCACGTGTTCGGTTACCTCGCCGACCGCTTCGGCTTCCGGGTGATCGGCGCGGTCATCCCCAGCGGCACCACGCTGGCCTCACCCAGTTCCTCGGACCTGCGCTCCCTCACCGAGGCGATGGAGAGGGCGGGCGTACGCACCGTCTTCGCCGACTCCTCCCAGCCCAAACGGCTCGCCGAGGTACTGCGTACGGAGATGGGCGGCCAGGTCCGGGTCGTCGAACTCTACTCGGAGTCGCTGACCGCCGAGGGCGAGGGCGCCGACACCTACCTGCGGATGATGCGCGCCAACACCACCGCCCTGGTCGACGGCCTGACCGGCGCCTGACCCGCAGCGTCCCCCCTGCCCGCCGGCAGACGGGCCGACACCGTCACACCACACCGCCGCCACCGGGCGGCGCGGAAAGGAACACACAGATGAACGAGTCGATACGCGCCAGAGCCCTCATGGGCACGGCACTTGCCCTGGCGGCCTCCACGGTTCTGACCGCCTGCGGAGGGGGCGACCCCTCCTCCGCCGACGCCAGGGCCGACGGCACCGCGCGCGCCACACCCGCAGCGACGGTCAGGAACCCGCTGGTCGCCACCTTCGACGGCGGCCTGTACATCCTCGACGGGGAGAGCCTGAAGCTCGCCGAGACCATCGCCCTGCCCGGCTTCAACCGGGTCAACCCCGCGGGCGACGAGGACCACGTCGTCGTCTCCACCGACAGCGGCTTCCGCGTCCTGGACGCCACCGGCCGGACCCTCACCGGCATCGAGTACAAGGGCGCCAAGCCCGGCCACGTCGTCCGTCACGCGGGCAGGACCGTGCTCTTCACCGACGGCACCGGAGAGGTCAACGTCTTCGACCCCGCCGACCTGAGCAGTGGCAAGAAACCGGAAGGACGCACCTACACCTCCGCCGAGCCGCACCACGGTGTCGCCATCGAACTGGCCGACGGCGAACTCCTGAGCACCCTGGGCACCGAGGAGAAGCGCACGGGCGTGCTGGTGCTGGACAAGGACAACAAGGAGATCGCGCGCAACGAGAACTGCCCCGGCGTCCACGGCGAGGCGGCCGCCAAGAACGAAGCCGTCGCCGTCGGCTGCGAGGACGGCATCCTGATCTACAAGGACGGCGAGTTCACCAAGATCGACGCCCCCGACGACTACGGCCGCATCGGCAACCAGGCCGGCAGCGACACCTCACCGGTCCTCCTGGGCGACTACAAGACCGACCCCGAGGCCGAGCTGGAGCGGCCCACCCGCGTATCCCTCATCGACACCGAGAAGAAGAAGCTGCGCCTGGTGGACCTGGGGGCCAGCTACTCCTTCCGCTCACTGGCCCGCGGCCCGCACGGCGAGGCCCTGGTCCTCGGCACCGACGGGGCCGTCCACGTCATCGACCCGAACACCGGCAAGGTCGAGAAGAAGATCCCCGCCGTGGGCGAATGGCAGGAACCGCTGGACTGGCAGCAGGCCCGGCCCACCCTGTTCGTCCGCGGACACGTCGCGTACGTCTCCGAGCCCGGAAAGAAGGCGCTGCACGCCATCGACGTGGAGACGGGGAAGAAGATCGCCTCCGTCACCCTGCCGAAGAGCACCAACGAACTGTCGGGCGTCGTCGCCGGGCACTGACTCCGCACCGTGCCCTCGCCACACCGGCCTCGATGCTGCGGTGGCGAGGGCACACCGCTGTCCCGCCGCGGGACCGGATCCGGTCCTCGACCACGACCGGGGAAGCGGCGTACGGACGCACGTGTGGCGGGGTACCGGGTACCGCTCGTGTGGGCGGCGGTGGTCGGGGCGCCGGGAACGCGTCGGCCCACACGGCCCGTCACCGGCCCACGGGATCACCGTCGGCACCGTCGTTCCGGACGCGCAGTGTCAGGTGGCCGCCGTGATGCAGCGGTGTGCTCAGCTGCGGGCGGGCCGCCTCGTGGCCGGTCTCCGCGTCGACGATGTGCACCTCGCCGTGGCCGCCCCGGGTGACGGCGATCCAGTCGGAGCCGGGTGAGGCGGCCACCGCTCGGCGTTGGACGCCCTCCCAGGGGGTGCCGCCGCGACGTGGCGCACCGTCCATACCGGGCAGGGGGAAGCGGCGGGCGGCGCCGTCGGCGCCGAGCAGGATCAGCTCGTCGCCGTCGGGATGGATACGGGAGAAGGCGGTGTGGCGCCGGGCGAGGGCCAGCCGGAAGACGAGCCCGGGACCGAGTTCCGTGAGCAGCGTGCGGCCGGTTCCCAGCTCGTGGCGCCATGCCTGGTTGCTCCACTCCGGCCAGCGCAGCGGGTCCGGGTCGCCGCCGCGCAGCGTGGTCCACAGGGCTTGCCGCCGGGTGTCGAACCGGAGGTACCAGCCCCGCGCGGGTGATCCCCACGGAACGACCGCCTCGGCGGTGAGCGCGTCGCCCGTCCTGCGGGCCCGGTGCACTCCCTCGCCCGTGGCCGCGAACACGTGCCCCGAGCCGGGCACGTACGCGTCCCCGTGCCCGTCGTCCGGCAACGGCAGGACGGCGTGGGGGGCGACCCGGGGGCAGCCCGGCGGCGCCGCGAGGAGGTCCGCGAACCGGTGGACGGCCAGCGCGCCGGGTTCCCGGTGCCGCAGTACGACGAGCGGGTCGCCCCCGCCCAGCACCGTCACGCCCGGTTCGCCGGCACGGGTGCGCACGCGCGCGGCCTCTCCGGTGGCCAGGTCGATGACCGTGAGCAGGTCCGACCACGGTTCGCCGTTCCTGCCGAGGCCGGTGGTGACGGCCACCAGGCGGCCGGACGGGTCGCAGGCGAGGTGCTCGGCCGGCACGGCGACCGGGACCGCGCGTTCCACGAGTTCGCCGCCGAAGGGGTCGAGCACCAGGAGTTCGCCCCGACGGTCGTCGACGCAGGCCACCCGCCCTTCCGGCAGCGCCAGGAAACCGGCGTGCTCCGAGAGGTGACGGCCGGTGAGACGTCCCGCGACGGCGCCGTCCGGCACGGTCAACAGGTGTACGGCTCCGGCCACATGGTCGGAGACGAGCAGGACGGGTGTGGCAGCAGGCATGAGTCCTCCAGGAACCGGTCTGGTGAAAACGATTATCATGTATCTTCAGTGCGTTCCCGGTACCTAAAAAAAGCGAGGGCATCGATGCTGCGCTCACCGTCGAGATTCGTTCGCACTTGGCTCACCGCAGCGGCGGTCGGCTCCGTCCTGGTCGGCTGCGGCTCGCCCGCCGAAGAACCGGCGAGCGACAAGGCCAAGCCTGGGGCGAAGACGGAGGTGACCGTCGAACCCATCAAGGCGTCGACGAAGTTGACCGACACCAACGGCG
The DNA here is from genome assembly GCF_055574875.1 of Streptomyces sp. NPDC034670. Lineage (NCBI taxonomy): Bacteria > Bacillati > Actinomycetota > Actinomycetes > Kitasatosporales > Streptomycetaceae > Streptomyces > Streptomyces sp. NPDC034670. The sequence goes on along the minus strand of NZ_JBVITR010000004.1, from coordinate 197,798 downwards.
TCGAGATCTCCTTGAAGAAGGAGCCCGAGCGGATCGTCTGCCTGTTCGCTCTGTGCGACGACATCCTGACCGAACTGGGCATCGTTCCGACGGCCACCAACAGCGCGGTGCTCGCCCACCCCGACTTCCTGGGGGAGGAGAAGGCCAAGGAGGTGGACATCATCCCCGGCGGCTTCATCGCCCCGGAGGTGGAGGCGATCCTCTCCCACAAGCCCGATCTCGTGATCGGCCTCGGGGACACCCACGGCAAGCTCGCCCCGGCGCTCGAGGGAGCGACCACGTTCTGGGCCATGCAACCCGAGACGTGGCAGGACAGCGTGGGCTACCTGCGCGACACCGCCGCGCTCACCGGCCGCACCGCCCAGGGGGAGAAGGCGGAGAGGGCCTTCCGGGCGAAGCTCGCCGAGGCCGAGAAGGCGCCGAGCGACAAGACCGCGCTCATCATCTACGGCAGTGACGAGAACTTCGGCGTCGCGACGCCCGAAGGTGACGTGGCCGCCAGCCTGTTCCCCAGAATCGCCGACTACCCGTGGAAGTCCCGCGGTGTGGAGGGCAGTTACAGTCTCGAAGAGATCCTCGCCAAGGACGTCGACGTGCTGTTCGTCGAGACGCTGAGCTTCGGCGACGCGGAGGGCGAACTGTCCGAGAAGCTCGCCGGGAACCCGCTCTGGGGCAAGATCCCGGCAGTGAGGAACGGTGACGTCCACGAGGTGGACTCAGAGGTGTGGGCCAAGGGGCGCGGCACCCGTTCACTGGGCATCGTGCTCGACGAGGCCACGGCCGCGCTGCGGTGAGGACGTCCCTTCCACTGCCCGCCGCAGCCGATCGCGCCGCGGCGGGCGGAGAGCGGCCGTCGCGCGGTGCGCGGAGGTGGCAACCGCTTCTGGTGGCCGTATCGCTGGCCGTCTCCTCGGTCTGCGCGCTCAGCCTCGGCACCCCCCACGTCCCCCCGCACCGGCTGGTCGCCGCTGTGCTGGAGGGGGACACCACCCTCGCCGGGATCGTCGTGAGTGAACTCCGCGTGCCCCGGCTGCTGCTGGCGTTGGTCGCCGGAGCCTGTCTGGGGGCGGCCGGACTGGTGCTCCAGGAGGCGCTGCGCAATCCGCTGGCGGTGCCGGAGATGCTGGGTGTGTCGTCCGGGGCCGCGCTGGGGGTGGCCGCGCCGCTGGTGCTGGCCTTCTCGCTGCCTGCCGCTGTCCAGCCTCTGCTGGCCATCGGCGGGGCCGCCCTCGGCGGCGGGCTCACGTTGCTTGTCGCCGGGATCGGCCGCAGTCCGTCCGCCGTGCTGCTGACCGGCGCGGCGGTGGCGGCCGCGTTGCAGGCCGCGCTGCTCGTGCTGATGGTCATGGCCGACCAGCTTGACCTCCAGCTGATCTACCGCTACCTGCTCGGTTCCCTCTCCGCCCGGACCTGGGACGAGGTGACGGGCCTGTGGCCGTGGCTGCTCGTCGCGGTGCCCGCCCTCGTGCTGTGCGCGCCGGTGCTGTCCGTGCTGCGGCTGGGCGACGAGGACGCCCAGGCGCTCGGTGTGCGGGCTCAGCGCGCCCGGCTGGCCGCGCTGGCCATCGCCGTGGTGCTGATCGCCCCGGTGACGGCCGTGTGCGGGCCCGTCGCCTGGGTGGGGTTCCTCGCCCCACACCTGAGCCGCTGGTTCGATCCCGCGGCGGGAGCGGTGCGCTGGCTCCCCTGGTCCGCGGCCTGGGGCGCGGTCGTCGTGGCGGTCGCCGATGTCCCGGCCAGGCTGGCGCTGGCGCCCGTGGAGACGCCCGCCGGCGCGTGGACGGCCCTGCTGGGGGTGCCGGCCGGCGTCGCGCTGATGCGGTCGAGTGGCCGCCGCCGGACGGCCCGGCACGGACCGGCCGTTTCGGCCGGGATGCGCGAGCGACTGTCCGGGCTGCGGAAGACGGCTTCGGGTGTGGCGGACGAAGCACCTCCCGCAGGGGCATCGCATCACGCCCACCGGGACGAACCCGGGCCCGGCGGTCCGGCCTCACCGCCTCTCGGGGCGACCGGAACGGAGGACGTACGGTGACCCGGCGTTTCACGGCCCTCACGGCCCTGGCCGTCGTGTGCGCCGCGGTGGAGGTGGTGGCCGGGCGCGGCATGTCCCCGGGGGAGGTCTGGGACGTCCTCCATGGTGGCGGTGACGCGACGGAGCGCCACATCGTGTTCCAACTGCGTCTGCCGAGGCTGCTGGTCGCCCTCGGCGCGGGCGCCTGCCTGGCCGTGGCGGGGCTGGTCCTGCAGTCCGCCCTGCGCAATCCCCTGGCCGGGCCGGAGGTGACGGGCGTGACCCCGGGGGCGGTCCTCGGCGCCGTCACCGCGACCGCCCTGGGGCTCGCCGGGTGGGACTCGCCCCTGGCCGTGGTCCTCGCCGCGTGCGCGGGCGGGTGCGCCGGAGCGGCGCTGCTGTGGCTGCTCGCCGGCCGCGGGCGCGGTGATCCCGCGCGGACCGCCGTGCACGGGGTGCTGGTGTCGGCGGTGCTCGGCGGGCTCACCGCCATGGTGCTGTTGGTGAAGCCCGGCGAACTCGGCAGCGTGGTGCAGTGGCTGGTGGGCACCACGGAGGGCCGGGTGTGGGAGCACTGGCACCTGCTGTGGCCGTGGGCGCTCGTCTGGGGGGTTGCTGCCTGGCTGCTGGCGGGGCCGCTGACCCTGTTGCGCTGCGGGGACGACATCGCCCTCGCCGCCGGTCTCTCCGCCCGCCGGGCCCGGACCCTGGCCCTGCTGTGCGCGGTGGCCCTGACCGCCGGCGCCGTGGCTGCCGTCGGCGCGCTGGGTTTCATCGGGTTGCTCGTCCCGCATCTGGCCGTGGCCGTCTTCGGTGCGGACCTGCGCCGGAGCCTTCCCGGCGCCGCCCTGACGGGCGCGGTTGTGGTGTGCGGGGCAGACGCGGCGGCGCAGTTGTCCTCGCGTCCGCTGGCGGCGGCGCTGGACTCCGGACGGTTCACGCTGCCGGTCGGGGCGCTCACCGCCTGCCTCGGTGCCGCGCTGCTGCTGCTCGTCGTGCGCCGCGCGCCGAGCCGTACGTTCTGATGTCGAATCGAGGACAGAGCATGATCGAGTCCGTGGGGATCCACGTCGAGGGGGTCCACTTCGGCTACCCCGGACGGCCCGTGCTGCGGGGCGTCGACCTGACCGTCCGTCCGGGCGAACTGACCGCCCTGATCGGCCTGAACGGCTGCGGCAAGTCGACCCTGCTGCGGCTGGCCGCCGGGCTGCTGCACCCCGATGAAGGGCGCGTGCTGCTCGGCGAGGACGACGTCGCGCGGCTTTCAAGACGCGCCACGGCCCGGAGGGTGGCCCTGCTGCACCAGTCGGCTCCGGCCGTGCCGGGCATGACGGTGCGTCACCTCGTCCGTCAGGGGCGGTATGCGGCACGTGGCCCGCTGGGCATGCTGCGCGAGGGCGACGACCCCGTCGTGCGTCGGGCACTGCGTGACGTCGGGGTGGAGGGCTGGGCCGACCGTGACGTCGACGCGCTGTCCGGCGGCGAGCGGCAACGCGTCCGGCTGGCGATGGCACTCGCTCAGGACACCCGGGTCCTGCTGCTCGACGAGCCGACCACGTACCTGGATCTGCACCACCAGCTCGACGTACTGCAGACCGTGGTGCGTCTGCGCGAGGAGCGCGGGCTCACCGTGGTGATGGTGCTGCACGACCTGGCCCACGCAGCCCGTTTCGCCGAGCGGATCGTCGCCCTGCGGGAGGGCCGTGTGGTGGCCGACGGAGCGCCGAAGCAGGTCGTCACGCCGGGGTTGCTGGCGGAGGTGCTGCAGGTGGCAGGCCGGGTCGGTGAGGATCCGGAAGGGGGGTGGCCCGTGTGTTACCCAGATCACCCCATCGCAGCACTAGAATATGAAAATCAGATTCATTAGATTGGGTCGCGGCGCTCATCCGAACGCCGTATCTCCCTGCTGATGAAGGAGAGTTCATGGACAACGAGCAGGTCTTCGCGCCGATCACCGACCCGGGTCAGCTGGCTCACGACTCGGCCTCTCACTCCAACGCGCTCGTCGAGAACCCCTTCGAGGACACCGAGGAGTAAGCGAGGGCCTAGCCACCCTCGACCGTGGGCCCGCCCGATGCCTTCCGGGCGGGCCCACGCCCGTCCCAGGTCCCGTCGACAGGAGGAACGCCGTGTCCCGTAGCCGACTCGTCCCCGGTGCCGAGGTCGTCACCGTGCCCGGGCGAGGGCTTGCCGTCCGTACCCCCGAGGGGGAGTTCTTCAGCGTCAGGGCAGGAGGCGTCGACGAGGGCGCCTTGCTCTCCCTGCTTGCCGGGGAGACCACGGCCACGGTGGATGAAAGGCTGCATCGTGTGGTGCGGGCGTTCGAAGAAGCCGGTTATCTGGCGGAAGGGCCGTCGGCCCCGGAGTGGCCCGCCGCTCGCCGGGACGTCAGGATCTTCGGCGACCCGGTACTGACCGAACCGCTCGCCGTGCAACTGTCCGCCCTGGGCGCGCGGCCCCGTACGACTCCGGCCGTGACCGCCTCCGGCAGCTCGCCGGTGGGTATGGAGGACCTGCTCGACGGAAACCCCTCCGCGGTCGTGTGGTGCCTGGACGGACCCGCGCCGGACGGCTTGTGGGACGCCGCCGACCGGCTGCCGGAGCACGGTGTCGCGTGGCTGCGCTGCCACCGCGAGGGCTGGCAGGCGTACGTCGAGCCGGTGGCCGCCACTCCCGGGGACGTCACGTCGGCGCACGTCCGGTCCCGCAGGCTCGCCGCCACACCCGCCCACCGGGAACTGGCCGCGTACTGGAGTGGCCCCCGTACCTCGGGCCCGCCCGTCCGGCTCCCCGTGCCCGCCGCCACGCTGCTCGCGGCGCTGCTCGCAGACGATCTCAACCGGTGGGCCACCGGCGCCCCCGACACGGCCGGCCTCCCGGCACGGCGCCGGCTCCGACGCGTGGACCTGCGCGCGCTGACCGTCACCGAGCACGCCGTCCTCCCGGTGCCCGACGTCGCACCGACGCCGAGGAAGGGCGTATGACGGCGTTCGGGACGGCCGTGGGAGAACTCGCCACCGACGTCTGCCTCCCGGCCGGGGACGGCCCCTTCCCGACCGTCCTGATCCGCACCCCCTACGACCGGACACGCCACCGGACCGAGGCGCGTGGCTGGGCCCGCCGCGGGTTCGTCGCCGTCGTCCAGGACGTACGGGGCCGGTTCGCGTCGCCAGGGGAGTGGCACCCGTACGCGAACGAGACCGCCGACGGGACAGCAGCCGTCCGCTGGATCCGGCGGCAGCCGTGGAGCGACGGGCGGCTGGTGGCCGCCGGCGCCTCCTACGCCGCCCACTGCGCCCTCGTCCTCGCCCTCGACGCCCCCGGGGATGCCCGGCCGGATGCCGTCATCGCGGCCGTGCCCGCCCTCGGCCCGGCGGAGACAGCCCGCGAGGCGTCCGGCGTGGAGCGGCTGCTCTCCCGCGCCGGATGGTGGGCCGCCCACGGCGACCGGCGCGACTCCGACGAAAGTGCGTTGAACAAGGCCCTCGCCGAGGACCCCGGCCTGCTCGCCCGCCTGCCGTTGACCGCCCTGCCCGAGCGGCTGGGACGCGCCCTGCCCTCGTGGGCGGGGCTGTGGCGCCACCACGACCGCGGACGCCTCGTGGCGCGGGCGGCGCACGCCGGGCCGCCCCTGCTCGCGGTGGGCGGCCACCACGACCACTTCACCGAGGAGACCGTCGCCCTGTGGCGCGCCTGGGGCGGATCCCCGGCGCGCCTGCTGCTCGGCCCTTGGGGGCACTCTCTGACCGCTGCTCCGGGGCCGGACGCGGGACCCGCCCACCGGCTGAACCTCGGTGAGCTGTACGTGCGCTGGGCCCGCCGCGCCCTGACCGGCGACCTCGCCCCCGGCCACCACGGCACACTGGCGCTCGGCGGCGCCGGCCTGTGGCTGCCCGCCGACGCCGAGGGAGAACCGCGCGCCCATCGCACGCGCCTGCTGCACGGCTCCGTCTTCACCGCCGACCCCGCCCGGCCCGTTCACTCCGACGACCTGACCGTCCCCGCGGACGGCCCGCCCGACCGCTGCCTGCTGGTCACACCGCCGTCGCCGCGTCCGCTCGACCTCGTCGGACCCTCCAGTGTGCGGCTGCGGGCCACCGCCCACACACCGTCCGCCGACTGGGCCGCCCGGCTCGTCGCACTCTCGCCGGACGGGACCGCCGAGCGGCTCGCCGTCGGCATCGTGCGGCGTGCCGAACCAGCAGGCCGGGAGGCCGCGTTCACCATCGGGCTCGACCGACTCGCACGCCGGCTCCGGGCCGGCACCCGGCTGCGCCTGGAGATCGCCGGACACCACTTCCCGGCCCACGCCCGCAACCCCCACACCGGGGACGACCCGATGACGGCCGAACATCTGCTCGCCTCCCGGCGGCAGGTCGACCCGGACAGCGTGGTGCTGAACCTGCCCGTGCTCCCGTCCCGTCCCGCCCCCACCGACCCTGCCGAGGAGATCCTGCGATGACGGCCCTGCCGCTGGAAGCGCTCGTCGACCCCGTCTGCGGCATCGTCCGCAAGGTCAAGCCCGTCGAGCACCCCGCGGGCGCCCCGCCCCGCTACACCGCGCTCACGGCCGAGATATCCGACGCCCGCAGACTCGGGCTGTGGCCCGCCGACCGGGTCTCCCTCGGCACCACCTTCGGAGACCCGGAGCAGGCCCGCGTCGCCGCGATAGCCGAGGGGATAGAGCGCTACTGCGGCAACCGCGTCCCGCCCCCCGGCCACCCGGACGCACCCCTGCGCGCCACCGCCGCCGAGCTGGCGGACAAGGGCCTGCGCCTGTACGGCCCGGCCGATCTGCCCGCCTACGCACCCTGGCAGTACGCCCGCGTGGAGTTCCCCTACCGCCCGCTCACCGCCGACACCCCCGCGCTGTGGACACGGGGAACCGAGCGACTGTCCGACGGGACCGCCACCGAGGTCTGGGCACCCGTCTCGCTCACCCACCTCAACTGGCGCCAGGGCGGCCTGCGCGAGCTGCCCCGCACCCACCACCTCAACTACGCCGGCATCGCCACCGGACAGGGCCTCGACGACGCGATCGAGCGCGGCCTGCTGGAAATCGTCGAACGCGACGCCCTGGAACTGTGGTGGCACCTGGACGGCCCGGCCCGGGGCATCGACCCGGCGAGCGTGCCCGGCCTCGCCGACGACCTCGCCGGTTCCGCGCTCGAGGTCCACATCGTCGAGATGCACTCGGAGTTCGCCCCCTGCATGGCCGCGCTCGTCCACGACCCGCGCCTCGGCCTGTACGCCGCCGGGTTCGCCTGCAAGTACGACCCGGCCGAAGCCGCCCGCAAGGCTGTCCTCGAAGCCGTCCACACCTGGGTCTTCACCCAGGGGCTGACCGGCCCCGACGGCTGGGTGTTCCAGGCCGTCGAGGCCGGGTTGCTCGCCCGCGGGCTCTACCTGGACCACCGGGCCGACGGCCGCTACCTCGACGTGTGCGGCGAGCAGTTCGAGCACGTGCGGGACCTGGGAGCACACGTGCAGGTGTGGCTGGACGAACGGATGGCGGCCGAGGCCCGGAGGTTCACCGAGCCTGCGCTCGGGACGGTATCCGTCGCAGAGGTCGAGCCAGGCAGCCGGGAGCGGCTGAGGAGCACGCTGCGCGGCGGCGGCCACCGCGTCATGACCTTCGACCTCACCACCGAGGACGTGGCGGAGACCGCGTTGCGCGTCGCGCGGGTCCTCGTCTCCGGACTGCTGCCCAACGCGCCCGCCGCCTTCGGGTACTTCGGCTGCCCGCGCCTCGCCGAGGCCGCCGTCGCGCGCGGATGGCGCACCACCGCGCCGAGCGCGCCGCGGGACTTCACGCTGGCACCTCCGCCGCACATGTGAGGGCCGCTGTGGAAGACCACTGCGAGGACCCGCCGACGGGCCTGGTCACCGCCCTCGCCCGGGCCCGCTCCCCGGAGCGCCCCGGCCCCGACACGCCCGCCGGGACAGCCGTCCGCCCCTGGCCGGGGCCGCCGCGCCCGATCCCGGAGGCCGGCCCCGCGGACCTCGACCTGCGGACCCTGCTGCGTCTGTCCCTGGCGGCCTCGGACCCCTCCGGACGCCTCAGGCCCACGCCCTCCGCCGGTGCGCTGCACCCGGTGGACACCGAACTGGTCGTGGGCGCCGGCTGCTCCCTGCCGCCCGGCCGCTACGGCTACGACCCGCTGCGCCACCGCGTCCACCACGTCGGCCCGCCCGTCGACGGCACGCCGCCGGGCGTGACCGCCGCACTCTCCGTCACCGCACAGCGCACGGTGTCCCACTACGGCCACCGGGCCTGGCCCCTCCTGTTGCTGGACGCCGGGCACGCCGCCGCGGCGCTGTTCCTGGCGGCCCGCGTCCTCGGCACGGGCGAATCCGACGTACGGATGGACGGACGCACCGAGAATCCTCTGGCCGTCGTACGCATCCCACCGCCCGACGGGCGGAGCCCGGGGCGCCCTGCGGGGACCGAGGACCCGCCCACCCCGGCCGACCTGCTGGCGCGCCGCAGTACCCCACCACCGTTGCCGGGTCCTCCACCCCGCGATGCACTGCGTGCAGTCCTGGCCACCGCCGAACGAGCCGGGGGCGGTGGCCTGGTGCGCTGGTGCGCCGCGGTCGGCCCGCCTCGGCCCGGCCTCATGGAACTGGCTCCCGAGGGCACGGCCCTGCGGCGCTACGCGTCCGGCGAGGCCCGCCCGACGCTCGCGGCCTGGGCGGCGGGCCAGACGTGGCTCGCGGACGCCGGCGCCGTACTGATCGCCCACGGCTGCCCCACGGACGCCGACACCGCGCACATCCGCCGCGCCCACCTGAGAGCCGGCTTCGCCGTCCACCTGGCCCATGTCACAGCCCTGCGCCACGGGCTGGCGGCCCGGCCCGTCGGCTCCTGGCAGCAGGCGGACCTCGGCGCCGCCCTCGGCGCCGCGCCGGGCCGTGACTGGGTCGTGCACGCCCTGGCCCTCGGCACCCACCACGCCGACGAGGAGAACTCCGCATGATCGTCCACCCAGAGCTGCGCCGCGCCGCAATGCGCGCACGGCGCCCCCTGCTCGCGGCCACCCTCTTGCAAGGAGCCGTCGCCCTCACGCACCTGGCCCAGGCCGTGCTGCTGGCCCTCGCGCTCGCCGGCCTGGCCCACGGTGACACCGGCCAACTCCCGTGGTTGCTGGCCGCGGTGCTCGCCGTCGTCGCCGCCCGCGCCGGACTCGCCCTGTGGCAGCGGCGCACCGCCACCCGCGCCGGGGCCCGGGTCAGGGTGGCACTGCGCGACGAACTCCTCGCTCACCTGGGCCGGCTGGGGCCCGCGTACCTGACCACAGCGCGGGTGGGAGCCGTCCGCACCACCCTGGTCGAGGGGGTGGAGGGCGTCGACGCCTACGTCTCCCGCTACCTGCCCCAGCTCCTGGTCACCCTCGCGGTACCCCCCCTGGTCCTCGCCGTCCTCGCCGTGGTCGAACCCCGGGCCCTCCTCGGGCTCGTCCCCGCCCTGCTCCTGGCCCTGCTGGGGCCGCGCGTCTGGGACCGGCTCCTCGCCGCCCGCGGAAAGGAGCACTGGGACACCTACGAAGGGCTGGGCGCCGACTACCTGGAGGCGCTCCAGGGCATGCCCGCCCTGCGCGCCGCGGGCGCGGTCGGCCGCACCCGGGCGCGCCTGGAGGAGCGGTCCGCGGCCCTGCACCGAGCGACCGTCGCCAAGTTGCGGGTGTCCCTGGTCGACACCGGCATCACCGACCTCGCCGTCCAGGGCGGCACCGCCGCCGCTGCGCTCCTGGCGTGCTGGTCGGCCGTCACCGGATCCACCACTGCGGCCGGCACCTATCTGGTGCTGCTGCTGGCCTCCGAGTGCTTCCGCCCGGTTCGCGACCTCGCCCGGGAATGGCACGCCGGCTACCTGGGGGTGTCGGCCGCCGACGGGCTGGCGGCCTTGCGCACGGCCGCACCGGCGGTCCCCGAGACCGCAACGGTGCCCGCGCACTGGCACACTCCGCCGGAACTCCGTTTCCACGATGTCCGGTTCACCTACGACGGGGCTCCCGCACCCGCCCTGGACGGTGTCTCCTTCACCGCGCGGGCGGGACGGACCACCGCGATCGTCGGGCCGTCCGGCGCGGGCAAGTCGACCCTGCTGGCCCTGCTCCTGCGCCACCACGACCCGCAGGAAGGGCGGATCACCCTCGACGGGCGCCCCACGACCGAGTGCGCGCTCGACTCGCTGCGGCAGGGCATCGCCGTGGTCTCGCAGGAGACGTACCTGTTCCACGCCACCATCGCCGACAACCTGCGCCTGGCCCGGCCCGGCGCCACGGACGGCGAGCTCACCCGGGCGGCGCGCGCCGCCGGAGTCCACGACGAGATCGCCGCCCTGCCGGACGGCTACGCCACGGTGCTCGGCGAACGGGGCGCCACGCTCTCCGGCGGGCAGCGACAGCGGCTCGCCCTCGCGCGGGCCCTGCTGTCGGACGCCCCGGTCCTCGTTCTCGACGAGGCCACCAGCTCGGTCGACGAACGACGCGAGGCGGACATCGTCCGGGAGCTGCTGAAGGCGGCCGGCGGGCGGACCGTCCTGGTGGTCGCCCACCGGCTCGCCGCCGTCCGGCACGCCGACCACATCGTCGTCCTCGACGCGGGACAGGTCGACGCCGTCGGCGACCACACCGGCCTGGTCGAGGCCGGCGGCGTCTACACCCGGCTCGTCGAGGCCGGCCGCGTCCACCGGGGGGAACTCGCCGCATGAGCACCGTCACCGGCCCCGCCGCCACCTGCGCGGACGTCCCCGCGCGGGGCGCGCTGCGCGCCCTGCTGCCCGCCCTCGCGGCACACCGTGCCATGACGGCCCGCACCTGTGCCGCCGCGCTCCTCGAACAGGGCTCCCTCGTCGCGCTGGTGACCCTGGCCGCGCATACCGTGGGCACCGCCGTCATCGAAGGGCGCGCCCCCACGGCCGGCACCGTCACCGGGCTCGTCACCCTCGTTCTCGTACGCGCCCTGATGACCTGGCGGGAGATGGACCTCTCCCACGACCTCGCCTACCGGGTGCTGGCCGCACTGCGGGTCAGCGTTTTCGACGGACTGGCCCGCAGCGCGCCCGCCCGGGTCGCGGGCCGCCGCAGCGGCGACCTCGCCGCCACCGCCATGGCCGACGTGGAGGCGCTGGAGTTCTTCTACGCCCACACCACCGCCCAGCTGCTCGCGGCGGGAACGGTCTTCACCGGCGGCTCGGTACTTCTGGCCCTGGTGGAGCCGTGGCTGCTGGTGGCCGTGCTGCCGGTCGCTGCCCTGCTTGCCGCGGCGCCCTTCGCCGACGCAGGCGCGCGCACGGTACACGGCGGCCGCACCCGCACAGCCGTGGCCGCGCTGTCGGCCGACACGGTGGAGACCGTCGACGGGCTGCGCGAACTGCTTGCCTTCGGCGCTCTGGCCGAACGCCGCCGCAAGCTGGCGGAGCGGGGGCGGCAGGTGGGCGACGCCCAGCGCGCCGAAGCCACCCGGGAGGCCGTCGCCGCCGCCGTCCGCGACCTCCTCATCGTGGTCGCGGTCCTCGGCGTGGTCGCCGCGGCGGCACAGTCCGTGACCTCCGGACGGCTGCACGGTGCTTGGGCGCCGGCCGCGATGGCGCTGGCCCTGTCCGTCCTCGGCCCGGTCGCGGAGTCGGCCCGCGCCCTGAGCCAGGCCGTGGCCCTGCGCGCCGCCGCCGCCCGCGTCGACGCGGCCGTCAAGGCCCCCGCCCTCGCACCGCCGCCCGCCGCACCACGCCCCCTGCCTCCCGGACCACTGGGCGTCCGGCTGCACCGAGTGAGGTTCGACTACGGCGGCGGGCCCGTGCTGGACGGCGTCGACCTCACCGTCCGTCCCGGCCGGACGCTCGCCCTCGTCGGCGCCTCCGGCGCCGGCAAGTCCACCTGCGCCCACCTGCTGGCCCGCTTCTGGGACCCGTCTGCCGGTGAGGTCCAGTTGCTGCCCGCCGACGGCGATCCCGTGGACGTGAGGGAGGTGGACGACGCGGAACTGCGGCGGGCGGTGGTCCTGGTGGGCCAGGACACCCCCCTCTTCCACGGCACCCTCGCCGAGAACCTGCGGCTCGCCGCGCCCGAGGCCGACGACCGGGCGCTGGCCGAAGCGGCACGGCTGTGCGGCGTCGACCGGATCGCCCCCCTGGACACCCTCGTCGGCGAGCGGGGCGCCACGCTGTCCGGCGGTCAGCGGGCCCGCATCGCCCTGGCCCGCGCGCTGCTGGCCGGACCGCGCGTCCTCGTGCTCGACGAGTCCACCGCCCACCTGGACAACACCGGCGACGCCGAACTCGCCACCGCGCTGCGGCAGGAGAGCCGCACGACGATCTTCATCGCCCACCGCCCGGCCACCATCCGCCGCGCCGACCGCATCGCGGTCCTGGAGGACGGCCTCGTCGCGGAAGAGGGAACCTGGGAGGACCTCACAAGCAGCCCCGGCAGCGCGCTCAACCGCATCCTCGGCAACACCACCCTGCCTGCGCACGGCAGTTCGCCCCGGGAACCGGACCGGTGACGCTTGGAGGTCGTTTCGGATGGTGTGTAGGAATTGCCGCTGCTACCGCGTTCCTGCCTGTCTACGGCGTTGGGTGTGCTGGAGTTGGGGAAGGCTTCCGCATGCTCGATCCCTCACCCAAGCCCCTCGCTGTCGATCAACGCGGCAACCGGCTGGTTTCCTTCACGCTCGGCGCCGAGGACGTCCTGCCCGGTGGGGCTCCCATGCCCATGGCTCTGACTGCCTTGTGGCACCGCGACGAGGTCGTCATGGTCTACGACCGGTTCCGGGGGCAATGGGAACTACCTGGCGGCCTGCTCGAGCCCGGGGAGAGCCCTCGCCAGGCGGCCGTTCGTGAACTTGCCGAGGAGAGCGGTCAGGTGGCCGGTACTCCTTTGCAGTTCGTCGGCTATGCCGGATTCCTGTTGGGTTCCGCGCAGCGCGCCGAATACGGTGCCCTGTTCACCGGCCGCACCCTACGGCGCCGCGATTTCGAGGCCGATCGCGAGATCGAGGCGATGCGCTGGTGGGATCTGAGCGCACCCCTGCCTGGTCGTGTATCCGGCATCGACGTCCACCTCGCCCGGCTCACTCTGCCCACCGGTTCGCACTGAGCCTGCCGTGCTGCCCGGCGAGCCGGCGGTAGCTGATGTGGGGGCTGCGGCGATGCCGACGAAGGCCAGGAAGTGCTCGGCCTCGCGCTCGTAACGGTGGTGCAGCCTTCGGCATCCGGCCGGCCAGGAGACCGTTCTCTCGACGACCCAGCGGTGTCGGCCGAGCCGCGTGGACGACTCGATGCCCGTGCGGGCGATGCGGTGGCGGACACGACGCTCGCGAAGCCGTTTCCGCGGGTGGTCGTAGTCGTAGCCCCTGTCGGCATGGAGCTTGGCCGGGCGCCGGCGGGGACCCCGGCGGGAGTGGATGGGCGGAATCCCGCGCACCAGCGGCTCCGGGCCGAGGCCGTCGTGCAGGTTGGCGCCGGAGACGCCCAGCGACAGCGGCAGACCGTTCCGGTCGGTGATCAGGTGGATTTTCGATCCCGGCTTGCCGCGGTCGGTCGGATTCGGTCCGGTCAGTAGCCCCCTTTTGCCGCCCGGACGCTGACGGAGTCGATCGCGCACCGCGACCGGTCCAGCTCGCCCCGGGCGCCGGGTTCGCCGAGGACGACGCGGTGCAGCCGGGTCCGGACCCGGTCCCGGCTCCACCGGGCGAAACGCCGGTGGACGGTGGGCCAGGCCGGCCCGAACACCGGTGGCAGCTGCCGCCAGGTGCAGCCCGAGGTGGCCACGAAGACGATCGCCGCCAGGCGCGCGCGGTCACCGGCCCTCCGTTTGCCGCCGCCCTGCGGGCGTATGACCTCTGCCGGCGGGACCACCCGCCGGCACAGCGTCCACAACTCGTCCGGTACCCACCGCTCCACCAGATCCGTCATGCACGGCTCAACGAGCGATCACACCATCAGAAACGGCGTCCAAGGGGTCGCTTCTCACCGAGTCGAGTAGGGCAGGAGCGCCATCTCCCGGGCGTTCTTGATCGCGGCGGCGATCTGCCGCTGCTGCTGAGCCGTGACGCGGGTGACGCGGCGGCTGCGGATCTTGCCGCGGTCGGAGATGAACTTCCGCAGCAGATCGGTGTCCTTGTAGTCGATGTAGGTGATCCCGGCCGCGTCCAGCGGGTTGGGACGGGACCTGACCGGCTTGCGGGGGCCTTGGCGGGGGCTCATGGTGCTCCTTCTGCGATGGGGGTGGATGGGGCGGTGTCACGCGACGGGGTCGAGCAGGGAGTCGAAGGCGGCCGGCAGTCGTTTCCATGCTTCGGGGCCTGCCGTGTACTCGGCGTCGGTGAGCAGGCAGGACTCCAGCACCCGCGCGAGCCCGTCGCGGTCCAGGCCGGGTGAGGTGAAGACGAGGTGCTGGCGGCGGTCGCCGTGCTCAGGGTGCCAGTCCAGTGCGGCGGCCGCTCGGCGTACGGGCGGGACCATCTCCCAGGCGGCGTCCGGCAGGGAGGCGAGCCACGGGCCGGCGCTCTCCACGCACAGGGCTCCGCCTGCGGCGTCCCATGCGAGCAGGGTGTCGGGGCGGTCGGCGAGCCAGAACCGTCCGCGGCTGCGGGCCGCGGCGCAGCAGAGGTCCTCCAGCGCCTGGTAGAGGCGTTCGGGATGGAACGGACGGTGCCGGCGCCAGACGAAGGTGGTGACGCCTGCCTCGTCGGCTTCCTGGGGGAGCAGGGCGCAGGCCGGGTGCTGGGCCGCGGCGGCGGCTTCGGCGTCGAAGCCGGCGAAGGCGAGTCGGGCGAGTTCCGGGGAATCGGCGCTCACCTGACGGGCGGTGGGGTGGAGTTGGGTGAGGAGCGCCCGGTCCTCGTCGTCGGCGTCCTCGCTCTCCACGACGGCGAGGACGGGGGCGTACTCCAGTTGCCGGGCCCAGGTGCCGCCGACCGTGCGCTGGTCGCCGGCCGCGGCCGCGAGGCCCGCCTCGGCCAGGTCGTCGCCGTTGCCGAGGCAGGGGAGGGCGAGAGCCGGATCGACCGCCGTGATCACGCCGGTGAGCCGGACCGCGTCGGCACCGTGCTGGACGACGACCTCGGCCATCCCTTCGGGTTCGACGGAGTCCCACAGCTCGACGACGGCGAGCCGGGTGAGGCCGGCGTCGGCGAGCCGTTCCAGCTCGGGGACCAGGTCCTCGCGCAGCGCGCAGCACGCGCAGTCGTCGACCAGGGGGGCCTCTTCTCGGGACAGCTCACCCGAAGCGTCGCGCACCTGACGCAGAACGGTGCCGTCGGCCGCTGTGGACAGGTCGTGATGGAGGGCGACGCTGTCGGGTACCAGGCGCAAGAGGTGCTCCACGACCTTGCGGCGTGCCTCGGAGTGCAGCCCGGCGACGATGACGACGGGCAGTCCGGTCTCGTCCCGCATCAGTTGGCTCCGCGTCGGCCGTACCGGCGCTCGAAGCGCTCGACTCGCCCGGCGGTGTCCAGGACCCGGGCGGTCCCCGTGTAGAAGGGGTGGCTGACGTTCGAGATCTCGACGTCGACCACCGGGTAGGTGTTGCCGTCCTCCCACTCGATCGTCTTGTCACTGGTCATGGTGGAGCGGGTGAGGAAAGCGTAGTTCGCGGCACGGTCGCGGAAGACGACGGGGCCGTAAGCGGGGTGGATTCCGGGCTTCATGGGGCGTCCTCGAGTTCGGGGGCCGGTGGCGGAGTGGCGGGAGGTCAGCGTTCCTCGCGGAAGCCGACGTGGCGCCGGGCGGTCGGGTCGTACTTGCGCAGCACCATGCGGTCGGGGTCGTTGCGGCGGTTCTTGCGGGTGACGTACGTGTGGCCGGTTCCCGCGGTGGAGCGGAGCTTGATGATCGGGCGTACCTCGTCGCGTGCCATGAGCGGTACTATATGGGAATGGTTTCCATTACCAAAAACTAGCCGCCCCCGACGAGAGGCAGGTACGACCTTGTCCGCCCACTGCCAACTGACCGGCGCCCAACCGGGCTTCGGCAACACCATCTCCCACTCGCATCGGCGCACTCCGCGCCGCTTCGACCCCAACATCCAGCGCAAGCGCTACTGGCTGCCCAGCGAGGGGCGGCATGTCCGGCTGACGCTCAGCGCGAAGGCGATCAAGACCGTCGACAGCATCGGCATCGAGGCCGCCGTGGCACGCATCCGCGCCCGAGGGGGGAAGGTCTGATGGCCAAGAAGAGCAAGATCGCGCAGAACGAGAAGCGCAAGGCTGTCGTCGAGCGGTACGCGGCCCGGCGTGCGGAGCTGAAGGAGATCATCCGCCGGCCGTCCTCCACCGACGCCGAACGCCGGGCCGCAGTGGAAGAACAGCGGCGCCAGCCCCGCAACGCGAGCGCTACCCGAGTGCGCAACCGGGACAGCGTGGACGGGCGGCCGCGCGGTCACCTCCGGAAGTTCGGCCTGTCACGCGTCCGCGTGCGTGAGCAGGCCCACGCCGGCTTCCTGCCCGGGGTCACCAAGTCCTCCTGGTAGTCGCGCCGCTCGCGCGACGGGCCCCGGGGGGGGGGGGGGGGGGGGGGGGGGGGGGGGGGGGGGAGGAGGGGGGGGGGGGAGGGGGGGGGGGGGGGGGGGG
>NZ_JBVITR010000004.1:174255-181203 GCF_055574875.1 Streptomyces sp. NPDC034670 | reverse complement strand
ACCTACCCCCTGCTTTTCCTCGCCACTCCCCCACGCTCCTTCTGCTTCCTCCCTCCTCCCTTCCCTGCCCCCTTTTCCGTCCCTCCCTTTGTCGGCTCCACCCCCGGAACCGGCCGCTGAGCGTGCCCGCGGATGTCAGGGCAGGCGCAGGAGGTTGAGCCGGTGGCCCTCGGCCTGGGGGAGCCGTTGCGCGGCGACGGCGGACACCATCTGCTGGTGGGGGAGCGACGACTGCGCCACCAGGTCTTCGGGCAGGCTGATGAGGGTGTGACGCCAGTACACGTGCATCCGGCCGCCAGTCGGCCAATCGGCCGGACCAGGGCAGTACCAGTGCATGCGGGCCTCGACCTTGCTCAGGGCGTCGTGCTGTTCCTGAGCGTCGAAGAAACCGGGGCCGGCGGTCTCCAGGACCAGCAGGGCGCCCGGGAAGTGGTCTGCGATGAGGCCGATGGCCCCGCGCACGTCGGGTTCGGGCGGGTAGGGCAGTACGGCCTCCGCGACGAACAGGTACGGCCCGGTGCCGATCTCGACCACGGTGGCGTCGGGGGGCGCGGACAGGAAGTCCGTCACCCACCGGTCGAAGGGAAGGGTGCGCAGTGGCGCGCCGGTGAGGCTCGGGAGATCGTCGAAGCGTCCGACGTCGTAGTCGATCGATGCGACGATCCCTTCGGCCCGCGCGTCCTCAGAAGCGCGTGTTCCTTGCGGTTCTCCACGGCGCGGGCATACAGCGGTACGAGAAGGGTCTCCTGCACCGTCCCCGAGTGCGGCTTCCCGCTGTCGTCCATGAGCGGCCCCTCTGACACGGGCGTGTACCGGGCCGGACGGTGCCGTGGCTGCGACCACCGCCCGACCCGGAGTCTCAGCGCCCCGTCACGGTGGTGAGGGGGTCGTACTCGTGGGCGCGGCTCTCGTCGAAGCCGTGGGTGTCCCAGGCGGGGAAGGGGTCGGAAGCGGGCAGGGCTTCGCCTTCCCGCACGAGGCAGTCGGTCAGGGCGGCCCGCAGCGGCTCCGCGTCCAGATGAGTTCCGATGAAGACGAGTTCCTGGGCGTGAAGGCCGTCGGTGTCACGGGCGGAGAAAGGCTCGAAGCGCGCCACCGAGCCGGCCTGCGACCACAGTCCTGTCACGCGGGGTCGGCCGGCGAGGGTGAAGAAGCCCTTGGATCTGAGGACCTGCCCGTAGGCGCCGCTGTCCAACGACTCCGTCACGAACGTCCACAACCGTCCGGGGTGGAAGGGCCTCGCGGAGCGGAAGACGGTCGATGAGATGCCGTACTCCTCCGTCTCGGGAACGTGGTCGCCGTTGAGTTCTCTGACCCACCCCGGGGCCTGCTGCGCGCGCTCCAGGTCGAAGCGGCCGGTCCCCAGAACCTCGCCGGCCGGGATGCGGCCCCGCACGGCCGGCACCACTCGGGCGGCGGGGTTGAGTCGTGCCAGGGTGGCCCGGAGCCGGTCGGCGGACGCGGCGTCGACGAGGTCGAGTTTGTTGAGGACGATGACGTCGGCGAACTCGATCTGGTCCATCAGCAGGTCGCTGACCGTGCGTTCGTCGTCCTCGTACTGGTCCAGGCCCCGTTCGGTCAGCTCGTCGCCGCCGGCCAGCTCGGGCAGGAAGTGGGCGGCGTCCACGACCGTGACCATCGTGTCCAGCCGGGCCAGGTCGCCGAGGGTGGTGCCGTCGTCGCGGGCGAAGGCGAAGGTGGCGGCCACCGGCATGGGCTCGGAGATGCCGGAGGACTCGATGAGGAGGTAGTCGAAACGCCCCTCGCGCGCCAGCCGGGCCACTTCCTCCAGCAGGTCGTCCCGGAGGGTGCAGCAGATGCACCCGTTGGTCATCTCGACCAGGCGCTCCTCGGTGCGGGACAGGGCGGCCTCGCCGCCGCGCACCAGGGCGGCGTCGACGTTGACCTCGCTCATGTCGTTGACGATGACGGCGACGCGCAGGCCCTCGCGGTTGGTGAGGACGTGGTTGAGGAGGGTGGTCTTGCCGGCTCCGAGGAACCCCGACAGGACGGTGACGGGAAGGCGCGGCGAGGGGGCACGGGTCATGCCGGGCTCAGCCCTCGGGGTGGAGCAGACCGCGCTCGTACGCCTTGGCCAGCCGCTGGGGAACGAGGTACGGCACGCCGCCCACGGTGACTGTCACCAGCTGCGGCGTCGTGGCCTTCCACTGCGCGCGGCGGTGCCGGGTGTTGCTGCGCGACATCTTGCGTTTGGGTACGGCCATGAGGACCTCCGGGGTGCGATCGATGAGCGAGGCAGACGATACATGAAAATGGATGTCATTACGATCAGTGGCGTCGTGCCCGTCCGCGACGATCCCGTTCCGGAGCCCTTCCGGGGTGGTCCCACGGCACTGTCCCGGACCGGCGCGGAGCGTCGGACGGATCGGCGGAGGGGGGCGCCGGCTGGGCGCACCGTGACGCTCCGGGGCGCGGCATGCGGGGCCGCAGGCCCAAGGACGGGGCCTGACCTGTTCCTTCGTGCGCCTCGCTCAGGCGGACATCCTTCCGATGGCGGTGCGTGTGGAGGGCGTGGCGATCCTCGAACCTGCGAGCAAGAGTCCCTGACCTGGGCTTTTGCCGTCCGGGTGGGTTGCTCGACCTGTTTCCCTCCGGGCGGCGGTTCGAGAAGGCGGATCGATCTTCACAGCTCGTCGACCTGCGAATCCATGAGCGAGGTGCCTGCACGGGCGACGCCTTCGGAGGGGCGTTCGGAGGTTCTCGACGCTCGGATGACGCCCGAAGCGGCAGGCTCTGCCGCATCTCCGCCGGCGCTGCGAGCCACCATCGTCGACCCCACGTTGCTAAGTGAGCCGAACGCTCACCAAGAGCCTGTCCGTGACAGCGTCCGTCAAGGTCGCTCCCGCCATCGACTGGGCCTGCGGAAGCCGTGCGAGCCGCCGGCCGCAGGAAGACCGAGGTTCCCGAGCGCGCATTTCAGCCCACCCACGCCCGAGGACCGCCGATGCTTCCCGAGTCATCTCCCACGCGTCCGCCTCCCTCGCAGGTCAGCTGGAACAAGGATGGGGGCTGCCACCACAGCTTGAAACCGGCCGTCTCGACGTGGAGCGCGTCGCCGGCACCACCGGGCTCACGGCTTACCCACCGCAGGCGGTACCGCCTTGCCCCCTCCCCGTCCGGCCGCCGACGTCATCCGATCACACCGGAGCAGCCGCTGCCGGTGCCTCGCTCCGTCGGGCGGAGAGATCACACAGGCAATGGATCATCTCGTTCCGTTCTCCGGGTACCGTCAGGGTATGAGTCATCCGCACCCCGAGCTGAAAGCCGCCCCGCCCCTTCCCGAAGGAGGGCTGCGGGTCATCGCCCTGGGCGGCCTGGGTGAGATCGGCCGCAACATGACCGTCTTCGAGCACGCCGGCAAGCTGCTCGTCGTCGACTGCGGCGTGCTGTTCCCCGAGGAGACCCAGCCCGGCGTGGACGTGATCCTGCCGGACTTCACCTCGATCCGGGACCGGCTGGACGACATCGTGGCCGTGGTCCTCACCCACGGTCACGAGGACCACATCGGCGGCGTGCCGTACCTGCTGCGCGAGCGGTCCGACATTCCCGTCGTCGGCTCCAAGCTGACGTTGGCGTTCCTGGAGGCCAAGCTCAAGGAACACGGCATCCGGCCGCGCACGGTGCGGGTGCGGGAGGGCGACCGGCGCGGCTTCGGGCCCTTCGACTGCGAGTTCGTGGCGGTCAACCACTCCATCCCGGACAGCCTCGCGGTCGCGATCCGCACCCGGGCCGGGATGGTGCTGCACACCGGCGATTTCAAGATGGACCAGTTCCCTCTCGACGACCGCATCACCGATCTGCGCGCCTTCGCCCGCCTGGGCGAGGAGGGCGTGGACCTGTTCCTCACCGACTCCACCAACGCCGAGGTGCCCGGCTTCACCACCTCCGAGCGGGAGCTGAACCCGGCGATCGAGCAGGTGATGCGCACCGCGCCGCGCCGGGTCATCGTCTCCAGCTTCGCCAGCCACGTGCACCGCATCCAGCAGGTCCTGGACGCCGCCCACCAGCACGGCCGCAAGGTCGCCTTCGTGGGCCGGTCGATGGTCCGCAACATGGGCATCGCCCGTGACCTGGGCTACCTGAAGGTCCCCTCCGGTCTGGTCGTGAGCACCAAGGAGCTGGAGAAGCTCCCGGACCACAAGGTCACTCTGGTGTGCACCGGCTCCCAGGGCGAACCGATGGCCGCGCTGTCACGGATGGCCACGCGCGACCACCAGATCCGCATCGGCAAGGGCGACACCGTCCTGCTCGCCAGCTCCCTCATCCCCGGCAACGAGAACGCCATCTACCGAGTGATCAACGGACTCACCCGGTGGGGCGCCCACGTGGTCCACAAGGGCAACGCCAAGGTGCACGTCTCCGGGCACGCCAGCGCCGGCGAACTCGTCTACTGCTACAACATCGTCAAACCCCGCAACGTCATGCCCGTGCACGGCGAATGGCGCCACCTGCAGGCCAACGGCGACCTCGCCATCCGTACCGGTGTGGACCCCGATCGGGTCGTCATCGCCGAGGACGGCGTCGTCGTCGATCTGGTCGACGGGCGCGCGTCCATCACCGGCAAGGTCCCCGCCGGCAACGTCTACGTGGACGGCATGGAAGTCGGCGGCGCCACCGAAGCGTCCCTCAAGGACCGCCTCACCCTCGCCGCCGAAGGCGTGGTCACGGTGGTGGCGATCGTCGACGCGGACACCGGCGCCCTCGCCGAGGCCCCCGACTTCCTGGCCCGCGGCTTCGTCCACGACGACACCACCTTCGAGCCGGTCATCCCCGTCATCGAGAAGACCCTGGCCACCGCAGCCGAGGAGGGCGTCGGGGACGCGCGCCAGCTCGAACAGCTCCTCGCTCGCGCCGTGGCGAACTGGGCGTTCCGCGCCCACCGCCGCAAGCCCCTCATCATCCCCATCATCATCGACGCCTGAGCCACAGCCCGGCAGGTGTCCGGGGTCGGGCGCCGATGTGCACGAGGGGAAACGCGGCCATGAGTTCCTCGTGTCCAGCCTCTTCACCGGCCCGCCGGGCCGGCCTGTACGAACTGCTGCGCGCACTGTTGCACACCGGCCGCGCCGTATGCGTCGACCACGACCCGCTCCTGCGGGCGTACGACGTCATCCGGCCTGGCGCGGGCCGCACGCCGACCGGTACCTCACGGACGGCGGTGATCTTCCCATCTGCCCACGACACCTCGCCCTGCGTGACGAGGCTGTCAGCCCGGCCTGCGCCGCCCCACCGCGAGCGCTGGTCGCCTCCTGCCGGGCTCCGGCTCGTGGACCCGAGCGGTGCCGTCACGCCGCCGAGGCCCCCGGTCGCGGGCGCGGGCGGCGGGACCCGCCCCGGGCACATCCGGACTGCCGCAGCTCCGCGCGGGATCGGCTGTCCCCCGGCAACCCACGCCTGCGCGACCTTCCACGGGCCTGGAGCAGAAGCGGGTGGCTCTGGACGCGGTGCGCGAGGCACTCGCCGGCGACCACGACGGGCTGCGCGACCCGCGGCCCCGGTACGGCCCCGGTGCCGGCCCCGTGGACGCACCGGCGTGGCTCCACGAACTCGAGGCAGATGAAAGAGCTGATCCGGACACGGTGCAGCTCGTCGGAGCCGCCGACGGATGCGGGGGTCCGCGCGCGGCACCGCACCTCGACGTGGGCGACGGTCGCGGATCTCGCCGCGTCGTACGCGGTGACCCGGGCAGGCCGCTCGCGCGCGGTCGTTCCCGGTGGGGGCCGCCGCAGTCGCGTCCGCGCGTCTCCGAAAGTTTCGAATGGTGCGTACATGCTTGCGTTGCGTCTCTTCCCGATCTCATTCCATCCTTCGCGACGGTTCGCGTGAGAAGTATCTTGACCAGCGAAGGTGCTCCCGCCAAGACCTCTCCTGGGGGAAGAGTCGTTTCCGAAAGAATGTCGAAAGTGTTGACAGGGTCATGGCGTTCTACGAAAACTGTGGCCACCGAACGACAGGAAGCCGTCGTTCCCCTCGCGTCGTGTGACCGGGGACGGCGGTCGGTCGTCGCGGCACGGCGACGGGCGACCCCCGCCGTGTTCCATGCAAGGCCGCGGACGGCAGGAGCCGCCCGCCCCCCACCAGCCTTCATCGGGAGGACGCATGCAGCAGGACCAGATCCAGCAGAACCCCGCTCCCTTCAGCGGCTTGAGCCGGCGAGGCTTCCTCGGCGGCGCCGGCACCGTCGCGCTCGCCACCGCGTCCGGACTGCTGCTGCCCGGCACCGCCCACGCCGCCACCACCATCACCACCAACCAGACCGGCTACGACGGCATGTACTACTCGTTCTGGACCGACGGCGGCGGCTCCGTCTCCATGACGCTCAACGGCGGCGGCAGTTACAGCACCCGGTGGACCAACTGCGGCAACTTCGTCGCCGGCAAGGGCTGGAACACCGGCGGGCGCAGGACGGTCCGCTACACCGGCTACTTCAACCCGTCGGGCAACGGCTACGGCTGCCTCTACGGCTGGACGTCGAACCCGCTGGTGGAGTACTACATCGTCGACAACTGGGGCAGCTACCGGCCCACCGGCGAGTACAGGGGCACCGTCCACAGCGACGGCGGCACGTACGACATCTACAAGACGACGCGGTACAACGCCCCCTCCGTCGAGGGCACCCGCACCTTCGACCAGTACTGGAGCGTCCGGCAGTCGAAGGTGACCAGCGGCTCCGGCACCATCACCACCGGCAACCACTTCGACGCCTGGGCGCGCGCGGGCATGAACCTGGGCCAGTTCAGGTACTACATGATCATGGCCACCGAGGGCTACCAGAGCAGCGGAAGCTCGAACATCACGGTCAGCGGCTGACCTCCGTCCGGCGGACAACCGGCTGCGGGGGGGGGGGGCGGGGTGGGGGGGGGGGGGGGGGGGGGGGGGGGGAGAGAGGGGGGGGGGGGGGGGGGGGGGGGAGGGGGTGGAGAAAGA
>NZ_JBVITR010000004.1:159083-174245 GCF_055574875.1 Streptomyces sp. NPDC034670 | reverse complement strand
ACCCCTCCCCCCCCCCTTCGCCCCCCCGCCCCCCCCCACCCCCCCCCCCCACCCCCCCCCCCTCCCCCCCCCCCCCGCCCCCCCCCTCCCCCCCCCCCCCCCCCCCCCCCCCCCCCCCGCAGCCGTGGCGGACCCGCCACCGCGGTGGGGGCACCCCGGGCCGGCAGCCGGGGCCGACGCACGGAACCCCCACCGATCCCGGACCGGTCCAGGTCCCCGCCCGGACGGTTCGGCAGCACGCTCCAGCGAGCGCGGCGGTGAAACCGGGGCGCCGCGCGTCACGGTGGAGGCGCTCGGCGAACTCGGCGGCCTTCTCCTCGCCCTCGTTCCACGGCGTTGCGCGGAAGGCGTCGACGTGGACGGAGCGCAGCGCGTCGGCGTGGGCGAGGACGTCCCCGCCGCGCAGGACGTGCACGGCGGGGACCGCCGGAGCGGGCACGAGACCCCTCTCCTTCCTGCAGCGGAGACCTTGTTGCATCGAGCGTGCAACAAGGTCTCCGGGGTCCCGCAAGGGGGCGCATCAGGACGCGGAGAACTCACCGCGGACGGCGCGCGGCGGCGACCCGGCCCCTCCGGCAGCCCTCGATCACCCTCTCCGGTACCCGGCCACCGTGCCCAGGAAGCGGATGGGGACCGGTCGCCGGGACCGGAGCGGGCGACCCCGGCGCGCACGCCGTGGACGTCGGCGATCAGGGACCCGGTCGGCGTGTCGCCCGGGGTGCCGACGGCGACCACCCGGCCCTCCTCGAGGACGACGACCCGGTCGCAGTGCATGGCCGCCGGGTTCAGGTCGTGCAGGGCGACGACGCTGGTGACGGGCAGTTCGGTGACCAGGTTCAGCCGCGCCCGTGATCCCACCGGGCCGGGTACCGTCCGGCGGATCCTGGGAGGGGCCGACGAATCACGCGTGAGCGTTTCCGGGGCCGCACCTGTCGCCTCCGGGCAGACGGGGAGGCCGGCTCCACGGGGCACGACCCCGCCGGGACCCGATCGTCGTCGTCCGGGCTTCGGGGAATCACCTACCGCCGTCCCGTGAACGGGTGATGATGCAAGCGGCAAGTGATCAGGCCGGTGGCCGCGCGAGTACGGTGAAGCGGCCTGCCGGATGGACTTGGGGGAATTCATGACGTTCGAGCAAGAGTGGGCCGCACTGCGCGCGGCGGCGGCCCAGCGGACCGCCCTGCAGACCAACGGCATTCCGGCCCACGGCGGCGGAGACGAAGGCGGTGGCGGAAAAGACCTGGTGGTCAATCGGGACGACCTCGGCGCCGTCGGCAATGACGCGTACGACTTACTGGGGCGGCTGGCGAAGGAGGGGGACATCGCCCGTTCCTCCACGTTCGACGCGGCGACGGCGCTGACGAACGGGAACTTCGTGAGCGGCTCGGCCGTGCTGAAGGTGCACGACTTCTGGCAGACCCACCTGAAGACGCTGCTGGACGCCTGCGCGCAGATCTCGAATCACCTCGATTACAGCAAGGCCCAGCACGCCAAGGACGAGGCGAAGGTCGAGGGAGACCTGCTGCGGATCTCCGTGCTCACGGAATACATGAAGTAGGGCCCGGGGGAGCGCGCACCATGCTGAAGTACGAGGACATCGTCGACGCCCCGGTGGCGAAGCTGAAGGCCGCCGTCGACGACTGGTCGGAGATGGCGGGGAAGCTGGACAAGCTCGCCACCGACGCCCGCGACGGGATGAAGAAGAAGGCGGACGGAGCGGCCTGGGAGGGCGTCAACGCAGGCGTCACCAAGGCGTTCATCGGCAAGACGGCCAAGGAGTTCGCGGACGCCGCGGCCGAGGCCAGGGGCGTGAAGCAGATCCTGGAAGAGGGCTACGCGGCCATCAAGAAGGCCAAGGACGACCTGGTCAACATCCGGGACCACGAAGGGCCCGCGGCCGGCATCCGCGTGGACGGCAACGGCAAGGTCACGGCGCGGAACCCGCTGTCCGAGAACGAGACGGCGCGGCACGATCCCGACTACAGCAAGTTCCTGCGGGAGGAGAGGCGGAACATCGAGTCGTGGCAGAAGAGGATCGACCTCATCGTCGACAACTGCAACGACACCGACCTCGCCCTCAAGAACACCCTCGAGGCCAACGTCACCGACCGCAAGGACTTCAGCGCCCCGACGTACACGAAGCTGGACCAGGAGGAGGCCGCCCGCGCCGCCGCCCTGGCGGCCAAGGGCCGGGACATCACGCACGCCGAACTGCGGCAGCTCAACGAGCTGCTGGGGGACAACAGCGCGTCGGTGGAGTTCTCCAAGAGCTTCTACGGGAAGCTCGGCCCCGAGAAGTCGCTCGCGTTCTTCGGCCAGCTCTCCACGGACACGTACGAGTACGGCAAGGTCGACCCGGAGCGGCTCAAGGACGTCCAGGAACTCCAGAGGAACCTGGGTCTCAACCTGGCCACCGCCTCCCACGACAAGGAGTTCACCGACAAGTGGGGTCCGGAGCTCCGCAAGCTGGGCACGGAGCGCATTCCGCTGGCCAAGCACGACTACGGCGGACCGTTCGGGTACCAGTTGCTCGGCGGGATCATGCGGTACGGGAACTACGACGCGAAGTTCCTCAACCCGATCGCCGAACACGTGGCGCAGCTGCACCAGAAGGACCCGGGCCTGTTCGCCGGGAACAAGACGGCGAACAGTCCGTCCAAGAACCCGTTCAACCCCTCCGGTGTGAACGGTGCCGGCTACGACCCGGCCACCGCCATGCTGGAAGCGCTCGGCAACAGTCCGGAAGCGGCGAAGAAGTTCTTCACCGACCCCCCGACCGCCTACAACGAGGACGGCACGGTCGACCGCGGAGCCACGGCCGACCTCGGCAAGGACAAGGACGGCGAGGCGATCGACACCTACCTCGACTTCTTCGGCAACGAGAAGTGGGAGTCCTTCGCCGACGTCAACTCGCTCGACGAGAAGGAGCTCAAGGCGTCGCTCGACCACATGCCCGACGCCCTCGGCCACGCCCTGGAGGCGGCGACCCTCGGCTACCCGGCCGGGCACCCGGACGCCGGCGTGGTGCGGGACGCGGACAACGCCGCCGTCATGCAGAAGGTCATGGAGAAGTACGGAGCGGACCCGGGCCTGCTCAAGGAGCACCACGAGGCGATGGCCGACAGCCTGGGCGTCATGGGCGCCGGCTACATCGACGACATCAACTGGGCGTTGGCCAAGAACGATCCGGACAGCGTGTTCGCGCCGGGCAAGAACCCGGACGGGCACATCGACTTCGCGGACACCGCGGACGGGCACGGGCGGAGCGTCGTCCGGGGCTTCCTCAGCACCCTGGGCCAGCACCCGGACGCCTACGCGACGGTGTCGACCGCGGAGCAGGTCTACACCCGCAGCGTGCTGGAAGGGACCGTGGGCCCGGACGGAAAGATCAACGAGGGCGCTGCCAGGGCGACCGTGCGCGTGGGCGCCGAGGTGCAGGGCATGCTCGACCAGTCCCGGGCCGACCAGGTGGAGGCGACGAACCTCAAGACCCACGAGGACTACGAGAAGGCGGTCGCCAAGCGGGCGGGCTGGATCGAGTTCGGGGCCACGGCGGGCGTCGCGGCGGGCGTCGCCTTCCTGCCCGCGACCGCGGCCGTGGGCACGGCCGCGGTGCTCGTCCCGCTGGCGACCGACACCGCCAGCGGCGCTGCCGAACAGGTCATCAGCCAGGTGGTCGGCGCCATCTCCGACGAATCGGTGGATGAGCACAAGGAGAAGATGGAGGACCTCACGGATGAGGAGAAAGACGAGATCTACTCTGCCGGTGAACGCATGGCCGAGGCCCCGATGGAGGACTTCCTGAAGCATTATGGACTGGACCTCGAGGAAAACGTGTTCGGGCAGGACCTACGCGAGTCGATGCTGATCGGCTACGGGGTCGGCAACGACCGGCAGAAGCAGCAAGGCAACGACCCGGAGACCGGCTGAGGCCGGCGGGCGGCCGAGGACACGTGAGGATGCGGACAGTGATCAGTCGTAGGTCGGTACGCGGGGGACTCCTCGCCGTGGCCGTGGTCGGCTCGTTATTTCTCGGGGCCACGGGTTGTGGCGGGGACGGAGAGGTGGACGAGACTCCGAAGACTCCGAAGGACTACAAGGTTGTGGCGGGGACGCAACTCTGCGGCGGCGATGCTATGTCTGCCGATGCATCCCGGGCACTTAAGGTGATCACGGGGTCGTCGCGGTTCGAGGCGTCGGCGGAGGAGTACACCATCGCGCAGGCCGCGGCGGACCTGGTCGAGGCGTTCCCGGCCCCCACCGTCGGTAGAGAGGACGCCTGCCGTGTCTACACACCCATCGGCACGCCGGATTTCGATCTCAGGATCACCTGGAGGCTGGTCGACGGCGCCCCGACCGACCCCCCAGCCGCAAATTTCACCGTGCTGAAGATGGGGGAGCGGACCGTGGCGGCGGCGAACAAGGCGTACATCCAGTTCGCGTGCCGGAGCGACAGGTTGCTCGACTCATCGAGAGCGGGCCACATCCGAATCGGCGTGGAGCATTGGGCTATGCCGAGGGAGCCCGAGGGCGACATCGAGGCACTGAAGGACGCCTACGCGACCGTGGCCCACTCCGTCTCGCTGGCCATGGCCAAGGAACTGCGCTGCGAGAAGAACGGCGGGCTTCCCGCGCGGCCCGTGCTGGACCCCGCGTAGCCGCCGGCGCACGCGGGAACGCCCACGAGCGGGCGGCCCCTCCCGTCCGGTGGAGGGGCCGCCCGCCGCATGCGGTGCGCGGGTCCGGTCGGCCGAAAGCCGTCCCGGGGTGGTGCGGACGGTCCTAACGTCGTGCCGTGACCACTGCTGACGCCACCGCTTACCGGTACCGCGCCGCCGCCCCCGGGGACGCCGGGGACGTCGAGGCCCTGGACGGCTCCTTCACCACCGGCACCGTCTTCCGGGTGGCCGTCACCGAGGACGGGTTCGCCCTGCGGGAGGTCCCGGTGGACCCGCCCCTGACCAAGGTGTTCCCCGAGGACGAGCACGGTGGTGACGGCGGTGACGGCGGTGACGACGCGGACTCCCGCACCTTCGTCGCCCGCGGGGCGGCCGGGGACCTGGCCGGGTTCGTCGCCGTCTCGTACTCCCGGTGGAACCGCCGGCTGACCGTCGAGGACATCGTGGTCGCCCCGGAGCACCGGGGGCGGGGAGTCGGCCGGGCGCTGATGGGGCTCGCGGTGGAGTTCGCCCGTGAGCGGGGCGCCGGGCACCTCTGGCTGGAGGTCACTGGCGTCAACGCGCCCGCGATCCACGCGTACCGGCGGATGGGCTTCGCCTTCTGCGGGCTGGACACCACCCTCTACGACGGCACCCCCTCCGAGGGCGAGCAGGCGCTCTACATGAGCATGCCCTGCTCTTGAGCGGGCAGCGGGCAGCGGGCAGCGGGCAGCGGGCGGCACACGGACGGGGTGACCGTCCCGGACGGCCGGCCCGCGGCTGCCCGCGGCGGTCACCCGTTCGGTCCGCCGCCGACGCCCCGTCGGACGAGCAGGGCGCAGAGGGCTTCGACCGCGGGGGACGGGTCGGCCTCGCGGGTGGTGACGTGGATGTCGTGGGTGAGGCCGGTGGGCCGGGTCACCTCGAGGTAGGCCACGCCCTTGCGCGGTGCCGCGGCCAGGGCCGGGACGAGGGCGACGCCGAAGTCCGCGGCCACCAGCTCGAGCAGGAGCCCGTACTGGTCGGAGCGGAAGGCGATGTCGGGTTCGAAGCCCTCGGCGCGGCAGAGGAGTTCCGTCGCCGCCTGGAAGCCGGAGCTCGGCAGCGAGGACAGCCAGGTGGCGTCGGCGTAGTCCCGCAGTTCGGCGGTGGTCCGGCCGGCCCGCTGGAGGTGCGGGGGCACGGCCAGGAGCAGCCGGTCCCGGTGGAGGAGCACCTGGCGCAGGCCGGGGAGGCCGGGTTTGGGCAGGCGCCCGTACTCGTGGGTGACGGCCAGGTCCAGCTCGCCGTCGGCCACCGCCGGCATGGAGATCTCCGGCTCCGCCTCGGTGAAGGTCATCCGCACGTTCCCGTACCGCTGCCGGAAGGCCATCAGCGTGGGCACGATGAGGCCGGTCGCCACGCTGTTGAACGCGGCGACGCGGACCCGGCCCCCGCGCAGTCCCGCCACGGCCCGCACGGCCTCCTCCGCGGCGTCGAGTTCGGCGAGGACGCGATGGGCGTGCTCCACCAGGACGCGTCCGGCCTCGGTCAGCCGTACGCTGCGGGACGTGCGCTCCAGCAGGGCGGTCCCCACCTCCTTCTCCAGGGCGGAGAGCTGCTGGGACGCGGCCGAAGGCGTGCAGCCCGCCAGCCGGGCCGCTCCGGCGATGGTGCCCGTGCGGGCGAGATCCCGCAGCAGGCCGAGCCGACGAGTGCTGAGCATGGGAGAAACCTATGCGCTCGGGCCGTCCGGCCGGGCGGGCCGGTGTCCACGGGCGGGCTTCCCGGCGGCGCGTGTCGAGCGGACGCTCCACCTACCGGTTCTCGCCGAGCGCGATGAGCGAGATCAGTTCCCACGCGGTGTGGGCGGCGGCGAGGCCGGTGATGTCGGCGTGGTCGTAGGCGGGGGCGACCTCCACGACGTCGCACCCGACGATGTCCAGCCCCGCCAGGCCGCGCAGCGTGCGGAAGAGTTCGCGGGTCGTCAGCCCGCCGACCTCCGGCGTCCCGGTGGCCGGGGCGTGGGCCGGGTCCAGGACGTCGATGTCGACGGACACGTAGACGGGCCGCGTCCCCAGACGCCGCCGGATCCGCGCGACGATGTCGTCGATGCTCCGGTCCTGGAACTCCTGGCTGTCGATGATCTCGAACCCGGCCTTCCGGTCGTCGGCCAGTTCGCTCGGATCGTAGATGCCGCCGCGCGTACCGACGTGCTGGCAGTGGTCCAGGTCGATGATCCCCTCCTCGGCCGCGCGCCTGAAGGGCGAGCCGTGCCACACGCTCGCGCCGTGGCAGGTGTCCCAGGTGTCCAGGTGGGCGTCGAAGTGGAGGACGGCCAGGGGCCCGTACGCCGCGGCCGCCGCCCGCAGCAGGGGCAGGGCGACGGTGTGGTCGCCACCGAGGGCGACGACCCGCGTCCCCCCTTCCACCAGGCGCCGGGCGGCGGTCTCGATCGCCGTGATCGCACGCGGCACGTCGTACGGGCCCACCGCGACGTCGCCGGCGTCGACGACCTGCTGCGCGTCGAACGGGCGGACGTCGAGGAACTGGTGGTAGGGGTGCAACTGCCGCGAGTGCTCACGGATGTGGGCGGGACCGAACCGGGCGCCGGGGCGGAAGCTGGTCCCGCTGTCGAAGGGAATGCCGAGGACGGCCACGTCGGCGTGCGCGACCTCCTCGATGCGCGGCAGCAGCGCGTAGGTCGCGATGCCGCCGTAACGGGGCATCCCGGGGTCGTCGCGCTGTCCGGTCGGCGGGGGAGTGCTCATCGGGTGAGGACCCTTTCGTTGCGGTGCGGGGAGCGTTCCGGCGCGGCGCCGCACCGCTCGGCACCTGGGCCGGGGTGTCCCCGCGACCGGCTCGGGCGGGCGGGGAGCGCCGCCGGGCCGGGTCCCTCGACGGTGCGCCGACGGCAGCGGTCCGGCGGGGAGGCCCGGGCGGGGAGGTGGCAGCGGTGTGCGCGTGTGAACAGCGTGGCGCACGAGCACCGACAGGAGAAGTGGCGCTGCCTGATGCAGAGCGTAAGCCGATCCGATGCCGGCCGGTGCGAGGACCGCACGGAGCCGAGCCGCGGCGGCTCCGTGCGGCTCCGCCGGCCTCGCGGGCGGCGCCGGGCCCGCGGGGGGCGTGACGCTCCCGGTGGCGGTCCGCCACCGGGAGCGGCGGGGCCCCGGTCCTCCGCCCGTCCGGCGGGCAGGGGTCAGTGCGTGGTCGCGGTGGGCACCGCCCCCAGCAGGCGCTCGGCGAGGGCCTCCGCCTCGCGGGTCTTCGGGGCGTTGAAGAACAGCACCCTGCCGATGACCGGGTCGCCGGTGTAGTAGCGCTCGTAGAGCGCCTGACGGGCGGCGAACGGGCTGCAGGTCATGTCCCAGACCATCCGCATCACCTGGAGGCGGCGTTCGGCGCCGACCTCCGGACCGTGGACGTACTTCTCGACGAGGTGGCCGATCTCCGCGTGCCGCAGCTCGCCCTCGGTCATCACGATCGCGCCGCTGCCCGCGACCGTCCGGAGCACCTCGACGGCCTTGGCGATCGCGTACGGGAAGAAGAACGTCAGGGCCGCGATGCCGACCCGCGACTCCTCGCCGGGGTGGCCGTGACCGCGCAGCACCGACCCGGGGTCGCGGCGCTCGCCGATCCGGCGGCTCAGGTCGAGCGCGGCCCCGTCGAGGAGGCCCTCGGCGACGTTCAGCAGGCCCATGACCTCGCCGAGTTCCTCCTGGTAGCGCGGGGAGGCCGCCCGGCCCGTCGTCCGGGCGGCCACCGTGGCCAGGCCGGCGAGGAACTTCAGTTTGGAGGTGCTGCGCGCCGCGCCCTGGAGCGGTCCGTAGCCGACCGCGTTGCGCACCACGTTGTTGTAGGCGTCCAGGTCGCCGGCGACGACGATCCGGTCCTCGGGGACGAAGACGTCGTCGAAGACGAGGATCGCGTCGCCCTCGTCGAACCGGCCGCTCAGCGGGGTGTCGAAGAGGCCGTCCCCGCGGTCGTAGGACTGCCGGCAGACGATCCTGAGGCCGGGCGCGTCGAGCGGGAGCAGGCAGACCAGGGCGTAGTCCTCCTGGCCGGGCCGGCGCGGTGCGTACGGGCCGACGAAGACCTCGTTGGCCACCGGGGCGAGGGTGGAGAGCAGACGCGCGCCGCGGATCACGACGCCGTCCGCGCGGCGCTCCACGATGCGCACCGCCTCCGGCGGGGCGTCCTGCGTCGAGCGGTCGCTCTGCGGGTCCACCAGGGTGTGGGTGACCGCGAGGTCCTCCCGCCGCAGCCGGGCGAGACAGGCGTCCATCCGGGCCGCCTCCTCGTGCTTGCCGACGTGTTCGAGGCTGCTCTTGACGTCGAGCAGGTAGGCGTTCATGAAGTCCGGGAGCCGGCCCATCATGCCGTAGGTGAGTTCGGTCCGGAGCCGGTCGCAGCGCTGCCGGGCCAGCACGTCCTCGTGGTCGTGCGCCTCGAGCAGGGTGGTGCTGCAGGCCTCCCCGCTCGCGGTGTCCCGCACCGTCAGCACGTCGGCGAACTCCGGGTCCAGCTGGGCGTCGTAGAGTCCGGCGAGCGTCGCGAGCACGCCCCGGAAGGCGGGGTGGGCGGTGACGTCGTCGACCCGCTCCCCGTCGATGTACAGGCTGCGTCCGTCCCGCAGGCTCTCCAGGAACGCGGCACCCGAACGAAGTCCCATGTCGTCACTCCAAGTCGTGAGGCCCCGCCGGGCCGTCGCGGTGACGGCCCGGACCGGGAGCGGAGGTCAGCGGCCGAGCAGGAAGTCGAGCTGGATCCGGTCGAAGGTCTCGGTCTGCTCGTACTGGGGCCAGTGCCCGGCGTTCTCGATCACCGCGAGCCGGCCGCGCGGGATCAGGCCGGCGATCCGGCGCCCCTCGTCCACCGGGCCCGACGGGTCCTTGGTGGTCCACACGACCAGCGCCTCGGCCCGGATCGACCGCAGGTCGTCGTCGGTGAGCATGTTGCGCCGCCGGATCTCCGGGTCCTGCAGCGCCATGTTCATCCGGCAGGCCGTCCTCCAGTCCGGCTGCTCGAAGATCGCCTGCCGGGTCCTGATCAGGTCGTCGGTGACCATCGACGGGTCGGCCATCAGCCACTCCAGGCGGGCCTTGACCCGCTCCCAGGAGGGGTCCTCGGCGGCCTGCGTGGACAGCGTCCGCAGCCGCTCCATCACCTGCGGGTTCGCCATCGTGCCCCCCATCGTGTTGAGCACGATCCGCTCGGTGCGCTCCGGGTGCAGCTGCGCGAACCGCGCGGTCACCCAGCCGCCCAGGGACTCCCCGGTGAAGTACGCGCGCTCGTGGCCCAGCGCGTCCAGCACCTCGTGGACCTGGTCGAGGTAGTGCGGGATCTCCAGCGGGTGCTCCGGCTTGGTGGAGTAGCCGTGGCCGATGAAGTCGATCGCGTAGCAGTTGAAGTGCTCCGCGTGCGCGGCCAGGTTCCGCACGTAGGCCTCGGCGTGCCCGGTGACCCCGTGCAGCATCAGCAGCAGCGGCTTGTCGGGGCTGCCCGACTGCAGGAACCGGGTCCGGTACGACCTGGTCTCCAGGAACCCCTGCCGGAACTCGACCTGCGCCAGGTCGGACCACACGCTCGTGTACGACATCGTCTCTCCTTGCCTCTCGGGCGGGTTCGGGCGGCTCGCCTCTCGGGCGGGTCCGGACGGCCTCAGGCGGGGGCCGGGCCGGCGGGGCGTTCGGCGAGGAATCCGAGCACCAGCCGGGTGAACTCCGCGGCGCGCTCGTGGGGCACCCACAGCCCGGTCCGCTTGAACAGGTGCAGCTGGGCGTCCGGGATCCGCTTCAGCAGGAACAGGGCGTTGTCGAAGCCCTGCACCCGGTTCTCCGTGCCCCAGACGATCAGCGTCGGCGCCGTGATCCGGTCCAGCTCCTGCCACAGCGGCTCGGCCGGCGCGCCCGCCGACTCGGCGCCCGCCCGCCGCCCCTCGCCGCCGGCGACCGACTCCAGGTAGCGCTCCTCGACGAGTTCGTCGGTGACCAGCGCCGGGTCGAACATCATCGTCCGCAGGTAGGCGCGCATCTTCTCCCGCGTGGGGCCCTCGCCCGCGTAGTAGGAGCGGATGGCCTTCTGGCCCTCGGACGGCATCGTGCTGAACAGCGGGACCCCGCCGGCGCTGGAGACCAGGACCAGGCGGTCCACGCGTTCGGCGTGGTGCAGGGCCATGGCGATCGCGACCGCGCCGCCGGTGGCGAGGCCGACCACGCTCGCCCGCTCGACGCCCAGTTCGGTGAGCATCGCGGCGAACACGTCGGCGCAGGGCCGGTACTTGCCGCCGGTCAGGTCGATCGCGTCGGACCGGCCGTAGCCCGGCAGGTCGACGACCAGGACCCGGGCGTGCCGGGACAGTTCGGCGAGGTTGGTGCCGAAGTTGCCCCAGCCCGAGGCCCCGGGCGCCCCGCCGTGGACGCACAGCAGCACCTCCGGGCCGGTGCCGGCCTCGTGGTAGTGCAGGCGGGTGCCGTCGACGGTGACGAAACGGGAGGTCGACTCCCGGGTCAGCGGTTCGGTGGTGGCGGACATCAGACCTTCACCGCCGCCGGCATCTCGCCGCCGAAGAAGTCCATGCCGTAGGCCTGGTACAGCGGGCCCGCGTAGTTCTGCACGTGGTGCAGGGCGCTCTGGCAGTCGCGCCACATCCGCTGCATCGGGTTGCGCGCGTGCAGCTGGGAGCCGCCGCTGACCTTGAAGACCTCGTCGGCGGCCGCGGCCGCGCGGTGCGAGGCGGACACCTGGTTGCGGCGGATCCCGGCCCGCTCGGACAGGGTCAGCGGCCGGCCCGAGGCGACGGTGTCGAAGGCCCGGTCCATGTCGTGCAGGACGTGGCGGAGACTGGCGTCGACGTCGGCGGCGGCCGGGGCCAGGGCGGAGAGCTGGAACGGGTCGCGGCTCGCGGAGCCGAACCGGCTGCTGCGCTCCCGGGTCCAGGCCACGTAGGCGTCCAGGGTGCCCTTGGCCAGCGCGATCGTCGCCGTGGTGATCGCCCCGGAGAAGATCACGTTGCGCGGCATCGAGTACAGCGGCGCGTCCCGGCCGGCGATCGGCCCGGCGCTGCCGTCGGTCACCGGGTCGGTGCGGATCAGCCGGTGCTCCGGCACGAAGGCGTCCCTGACGACGATGTCCTTGCTGCCGGTGCCGCGCAGCCCGATCACGTCCCAGGAGTCGTGCAGGATCTCGTAGTCCGAGCGGGGCAGGACGAAGTGGATCGTCTCCCGGTCGGTGACGTCGCCCTCCTGGTCGGTGATCAGGCCGCCGATCATCACCCACCGGCAGTGGTCGGTGCCCGAGGAGAACGGCCAGCGTCCGTTGAAGAGGTAGCCGCCCTCCACCGGCCGCGCCCGGCCCATCGGGGCGTACGGCGAGGCGACCCAGGTGTCGGGGTCCTCGCCCCAGATCTCCTCCTGCATCCGCCGGTCGCCCTGGGCGAGCTCGTGCGGGTGCACGCCCACCACGCCGGCGACCCAGCCGGCCGCGCCGTTGCGCCGGCCGATCTCGAAGACGGTGCGCAGGAAGTCGGACGGGTGGGACTCGTGGCCGCCGAAGTCGCGGGGCTGGAGCATCCGGATCACCCCGGACTCGCGCAGCACGGCGGCGACCTCGTCGCTGACCCGGCCGAGCTCCTCGGACACGGGTCCGTCGCTCTCCAGCAGTCCGGCGTGCTCCAGCACGCGGTCAAGTACGGGGTTCATGGCGCCTTCCTCATCTGGTGGGGCGGTCGGGTCAGTGGTGGTCGACGGAGTGGTGGCCCCAGAAGTGCGCGGTGTCGTACCGCGTGGGCGTCCAGGTCTCGTCGTCGATCTTGATGCCGCCGGTGCCGAACTCGAGCCCCACGTCGGACGGGGTCAGCAGGTAGAAGCTGACCATCCGGTCGTTGCTGTGCCGGCCGAACGTCTTCAGCAGCCGGTGCGGTTCGTCCTCGATGTGCTCCATGGCCAGGCCGATCACGTCGAGGTCGGTGACCTCGAGCATGAAGTGGCCCACGCCCAGCGGGCGCCCCTCCACCTTCGGGGTGAAGGCGAAGGAGTGGTGGCGGGGATTGCAGTGCAGGAACGTTGCTGCAAGATCCGGGGCGAGGTCGATGTGGTCGGAGAGCCGGAAACCCAGGACGTCGAGGAAGAGCGACTCGTAGCGGGCCCGGTCCGAGACCACCTGCAGGATGTGGCCCACGCCCTCGGTCCCGGCCACGAACTCCGCGCCGATCGGGGAGGCGAACCGCACCGAGGAGGTGCTCAGACCCCAGAAGATCTCGTGGTCGTAGCAGTCGTCGGGGTCGCGGAAGCGGATCAGGTCCGAGACCATCCGCTCCCGGGCGACCGCCTCGCCCGGGCGGGTGACCTCGTACCCGGCGGCGACCAGGCGCTCCTCCAGCTCGGCGAGCTCGGCGGGCCCCTTGGTCTCCCAGCCGACCGCGCGGACGCCGCCGGCCTCGCCGGGGCGCACCTCGAGCCGGTAGGCCTAGTCCCTGGAGATCGCCGCCATGGCCGGTATCGACCCCGACTCGGACGGACTGGCCCGGGCCCGCCGGCTGAAGGTCGCCACCACCCACGAGGGCGTGGACGGCCTGGTGGGGATGGACGAGTTCGCGGACGTGTCGCTCGTCTTCGACGCCACCTCCGCGGGCGCCCACCGCCGCCACGACGAGGTCCTGCGCCCGCTGGGCCGCACGGTCGTGGACCTCACCCCCGCCGCGCTCGGCCCGTACGTGGTGCCGCCGGTCAACGGCGACGCCCACCTGGACGCGCCCAACGTCAACATGGTCACCTGCGGCGGCCAGGCCACCATCCCCGTCGTGGCCGCCGTCGCCGCCGTGACGCCGGTGCACTACGGGGAGATCGTCGCCTCGATCTCCTCCCGCTCGGCCGGCCCCGGAACCCGGGCCAACATCGACGAGTTCACCGAGACCACCGCGGCGGCCATCGAGCAGGTGGGCGGCGCCGCCCGCGGCAAGGCCATCATCGTCCTCAACCCGGCCGAGCCCCCGCTGATCATGCGGGACACCGTGCACTGCCTGGTCGGCGACTGCGACGACGCCGCGGTCACCGCCTCGGTGGAGGAGATGGTCGCCCGCGTCCGGACCTACGTCCCCGGCTACCGGCTCAAGCAGAAGGTCCAGTTCGACCGCGTCGACGCCGACGACCCGCTGCGCTCCCTGCTCCCGGCCGCCTCCCGCTCCGGCGAGGCCGCGAAGGTCTCCGTCTTCCTCGAAGTGGAGGGCGCCGCCCACTACCTGCCCGCCTACGCCGGCAACCTCGACATCATGACCTCGGCCGCCCTGCGCACCGCCGAGCGCATGGCCGCGTCCCCCGACTCCCGGCTCCGCCCGAGCGGGGGAACCCCCCTCACCCCGGAGGTGGCACCCCGATGACCACGCCCCCCGCGACCCCGCTGTACGTCCAGGACGTGACCCTGCGGGACGGCATGCACGCCGTCCGCCACCGCTACACCGTCGAGCAGGCCCGCACCGTCGCCGCCGCGCTCGACGCCGCCGGGGTGAGCGCGATCGAGATCGCCCACGGCGACGGCCTGTCCGGCTCCAGCATCACCTACGGCGTCGGCGCCCACACCGACTGGGAGTGGATCGAGGCCGTGTGCGGCGCCGTCCGGCACGCGGTGCCCACCACCCTGCTGCTGCCGGGCATCGGCACCCTGCACGACCTCGAGCAGGCCCACGCCCTCGGCATCCGCTCGGTGCGCGTCGCCACCCACTGCACCGAGGCCGACATCTCCGCCCAGCACATCGCCGCCGCCCGTGAACTGGGCATGGACGTGGCCGGGTTCCTGATGATGTCCCACCTGGCCGAACCCGCCGAACTGGCCCGGCAGGCGGGGCTGATGGAGTCCTACGGCGCCCAGTGCGTGTACGTCACGGACTCCGGCGGGCGCCTGACCATGGACGGGGTGCGCGACCGCGTCCGCGCCTACCGCGACGTCCTCGACCCGGCCACCGGCATCGGCATCCACGCCCACCACAACCTCGGCCTGGGCGTGGCCAATTCGGTCGTCGCCGTCGAGAACGGCGTGACCCGCGTCGACGCCTCCCTGGCGGGCCAGGGCGCGGGTGCCGGCAACTGCCCCCTGGAGGCCTTCGTCGCGGTCGCCGACCTCATGGGCTGGGACCACGGCTGCGACCTGTTCCCGCTGATGGACGCCGCCGACGACCTCGTCCGCCCCCTGCAGGACCGCGAGGTCCGCGTCGACCGGGAGACCCTCACCCTCGGCTACGCGGGCGTGTACTCCAGCTTCCTGCGCCACGCCGAGGCGGCCTCCCGGCGGTACGGGGTCGACACCCGCGCGATCCTGGTGGAGGTCGGCCGCCGCGGGATGGTCGGCGGCCAGGAGGACATGATCACCGACATCGCCCTGGACCTGGCGAAGTCCCCGGCCGCCGGCTGAACCCGTGCGGGGGCGCCGGGGCCAGGGGGGCCGCACCGGGGTCGGCTCGTCGAAAGCCGGGAACAGGGGGGGGGCGGCCAAAGGCCTTGTCGGTCGGGGGGGCCAGGGAACCCGGACC
>NZ_JBVITR010000004.1:99979-159076 GCF_055574875.1 Streptomyces sp. NPDC034670 | reverse complement strand
ACGCTCCCCCCCCCCCCCCCCCCCCCCCCCCCCCCCCCCCCCCCCCCCACCCCCCCCCCCCCCCCCCCCCCCCCCTCGTCCCCCCCCCCCCCCCCCCCCCCCCCCGCACCGGTTCAGCTCCGTCGAACGCCGCGACCGCGGAGCGGCCGATCACGGCATTCGCCGGCAGGAGGCGCCGGGAACCCCGGACCGGACGCCGTGCCGTCCGCACGCCCCGGGGTCAGGAGCCGACGGAGCCGTGCCTTACTGGCCGAACCTGTCCCTGTGGCCCCAGGGCGGTGACGACGTGGCGGAAGACCGTGCGGTGTTCCGTCGCCGCCTCGGCCCGCACGAGGACGCCCGTCGCCGGGTCCACGGTGAAGCGGCACGTCAGGGTGTCGTCCGGGGCCCAGGCACTGAACGGGAAGGTGCGCAGGGGACGGACGGCGGCCCGGACGGAGGCCGGTGAGACGGCCTCGACGTGGGCGAGGTGGGAGACGACACGCGCCGGGGTGAGCAGTTCCGCCAGGCGGGCGGCCGCCGGGCTGGTCCGGTCCGGTGCGTGGTCGCCGCTCATGGTCAGGATCTCCCCGCCGGACGAGACCGTCCAGGAGCGGGCCGCGGGCACGGACGTGAAGGAGAGGTCGTCGTGCGGGTCGGCCTCGATGCGGACGTCCGCTGCCAGACGGGCGGGTTCCAGCAAGGTTTCGGCCATGCGGGCCAGGATTGTGCCGGCCTCGGCCGAGGACCGCGTATCGCGGATGTCCAGGCCGGTGATCCGGGCCGTCGCCAGGGGCCCCTGCTCGTCGTGGAGCGTGGCGGACCGGAGGAAACCCGAGGCCGGATCGAGCCGGAGGGTCAGGCCGCGGGCGCCCGGCGGCAGCCAGAGGTCGGTGGGCGCGGCGAACAACGCATGAGGGACGAGGGTGAGTTCGACCCACTCTCCGCTCCGGCGTGCCTCCGTCACCGCCCCGATGCCCCGGAGCAGACGCGCCGGGTCGAACAGCACGGCCCACGGCTCGTCACCGTCCTCCTCCCGGAGACGGAGAGGGGAGACGCCGGCGAGGCGGAAGCTCCGCCTTTCTTCCCGTCGGCGGCTCGTCGGTCCGCTCACCGCGTCGGCACCGAAACGGCCGCCGAGGTCCGCCTCGGTGTCGCGTGCCGCGTACTCGATCTCGACCGTCGCGTCCACGCGCGCGTCCCCGGCGGCCGTCGACGCGATCCGGGCCAGTGCCCAGGAGGCGAGCCGCTCACGGTCCGCGGGCGGGTCGCCCGGCCAGTGGGTAGCTGCCATGAACCCCAGGTCTCCTCATCGCCAGGACGGTTCAGGCCTCCCTGACGAACCCCGCCCACGCTCCACGCGACACGCGGATGACGGGCCCGGTCACGGCCTTGGAGTCCCGGATGTGCACGACTCCCGTGTCGGCGGCGACCTCGACGCAGTCGCCGCCCTCCGCTCCGCTGTAGCTGCTCCTGAACCAGGCGAGGCCGGACGCGACGGCCGAGGACTCAGCGGTGTTCATAGCTCTCCCAGCAACCTCTCGATGAACTCCAGGGACTCTCGCGGAGTGAGAGCCTGTGATCGGATAATCCCATAGCGGGCAGCAGCGAGCGCTGCCTGCTGCGGGTCGGTCTGAAGAGTGCTGGTTCCCTGCGCTTCGGTGTAGGCGAACTTCTTGCCGTCGTCACGCGTGACGACCGTGAACGGTCCGTCCACGCCCGCGCTCTCCTCACAGTCGAGAGGGATGACCTGAATTTCGACGTTCTGCTTCTGGCCGATGAGCAACAGATGCTCCAACTGCCCACGAAGCACGTCCGTTCCGCCAAGCCGACGCCGCAATACTGACTCATCCATCACGAAGCTCAGCAGCGGTGCGGACTGGCGGTCGAAGATGTCCTGACGAGCAAGTCGTGCCGCCACCCGCTGCTCGGTCGTCTCCTGGTCCAGAGGGGGCCGCCGCATGGCTAGCACCGCCCTCATGTACTCCTCGGTCTGAAGCAGGCCTTTGACCACCAACGTGTCGTACGAGAGCAACTCGATGGCAGCCTTCTCCAGAGCCGCCATCCCCTGGAAGAACACCGGATACTGAGCCCCCTCCACCTGCTCCTTCCACACGGTCAGCAATCCGCCCGCGTCCAGGACCTCGTCCGCCCGCTCGAT
The DNA here is from genome assembly GCF_055574875.1 of Streptomyces sp. NPDC034670. Classification (NCBI taxonomy): domain Bacteria; kingdom Bacillati; phylum Actinomycetota; class Actinomycetes; order Kitasatosporales; family Streptomycetaceae; genus Streptomyces; species Streptomyces sp. NPDC034670. The sequence goes on along the minus strand of NZ_JBVITR010000004.1, from coordinate 156,936 downwards.
GGTCCTGGGCGACGGGATCCGCCGCCCCTGCTCGTACGACGCGATCGTGGACGCGGAGTATCCGATCCGCCGTCAGAACTCCTCGCGCTCCAGACCCGCCCGCACCCGCAGCGTCTTCATCGTCTGCCCGAACGCGACGACGACAGCCTGGCCGGACGTGTCCGCCGTCGTCCCTTCCGGTGTCGCCCGCCCTCACGGCTCCGGCCCCCTCGCCCACATCGTCGTTCATCGCCATCACCTCCCTGGCTCAACGCCGCCCCGGCGGCCTCGTCACGCCGCGCGCCTCGTACCGGTACCGCCGCCGCGCGTACATCGAGCTGCGTCACCGAGTCACCACTGGTCACGCTACGCAACCGGGTGCACCGTTGGCGGCATGACGAACCAACTCCCCAGTCCCGCCAGCACCTCCTGGCCCACGGCTCCCGCCGGTGACTCGGGCTGCACCTTCGAGATGCGTTTCACCTCCCTCCCACGCGGCGCCCGCCTCGCCCGCCGGCTGGCCGCGCACCGGCTGGACGCCCGGGGCATCCCGTACGGCACCGGCCCGCACGAGGAGGTCGTGCTGGTCCTCGGCGAGCTGACCGCCAACGCCGTACGGCACGGCCACGTCCCCGGCCGGGACTTCCACCTGCTCCTGCACGTGTGCGCACCCACGCGTACGGCCAGGATCGAGGTCACCGACACCCGTACCGAACACACGCCGCCCGACCCCGCGAAGCTGCACGCCCCCGGCGCGGAGGCCACCGGCGGACGAGGGCTCCTCCTCGTCGCGGGGCTCGCCACCCGCTGGGGCTGGCACCTCCGGTCCGACGGTCCGGGCAAGACGGTGGGGGCGGAGTGCGCGTGCGCGACTCCCACGTGAGTTCGTGAACGGGGTGGAAGAATGTGCCGAGATGACCTCTGCCGACTACACCCCCTTCACCCACCTCACCGTCCCCAACGCCCCTCTCTACCGTCAGGTGATGCGGGCCTTCCTCGCCGCCAAGGAGCGGTTCGCGGTGCACCTGCGGCCGGAGGACGTGTACGCGGCCCTGGACGCGGGGAGCCGTCCCGCCGACCCCGAGGCAGTGACGCAGGCGCTGGACAAGCTGGTGGAGTGGGGCAACCTGCGGGCCGATCCGGACCACGCGCGGGTGACGGCGGTCGAGGACTTCTACCGCAGGCGTTTCATCTACCAGCTCACCCGCGCCGGTGAGGCGGCCGAGGCGGCGCTGGGGACTTATGACGAGGTGCTGGGGCGGCGCGGGGAACTCCAGGCGGTCGCGCTGCACGACATCGTCACGCAGATGCGGGCGCTTTTGGTGATCGCCGCCGAGGACGAGCCGGACCCGGCCAAGACGTACATCGCCCTGTCCGTGCTGACGGCCCGCTTCACCGACCTCGCGGACAACGCCCGCGCCTTCATGGGCTCGCTCCAGCGCACCATCGACCTGCACGACGTCGAGGTCGAGGCGTTCCTCGCGTACAAGGACCGGCTGATCCAGTACCTGGAGCGGTTCATCCAGGACCTCATCACCCTCGGCGGGCGGATCGCCCTGCTGATCGGGGAACTGGAGGAGCAGGGAAGGGTGGAGCCGCTCCTGACGCTCGCCGCTGCCCGGGAGGCCGCCGACGCCGCCCCCGAGGACGCCGGGCGCGCGGAGGCGGTGGCGTACGAGCGGTGGGCCGCCCGGTGGTCCGGGCTCGCCGAGTGGTTCGTGTCGGGGGAGGGGCGGGAGTCGCAGGCCCGGCTGCTGCGAGGGCGGGCGCTCCATGCGATCCCGCAGCTTCTCGCCGTCGTGCGGCAGCTCCACGAGCGGCGAGCCGGGCGCTCGGACCGCTCGGCCGACTTCCGCACCCTGGCCCGCTGGTTCGCCCAGGCACCGGACGACGCGGCGCGGCACCGGCTGTGGCGGGTGGCGTTCGGGCTGCACTCCTCACGGCACCTCACCGTCGACGCCGACACCCTCGCCGAACGCACGGCCTCCCCGGAACCGGCCTCCACTCCGTGGGGCGAGGCGCGACCGCTGCGGATCAGCCCCCAGCTGCGCCGCACCGGCAGCTACGAACGGCGCGGCAGACCGCGCAAAGTGGCCGACCGGGGCGAGGCCAGGCGCCGGCTCGCCGGGATCGCCGCCCGGCAGACGGAGGAGACCCGGCGGGCCCGGGACCGCCTCGTGACGGGCGGACCGGTGCGGCTGTCCCGGCTCGGCGAGCTGGACCCGCTCGCCTTCCAGTTGTTCCTGCGGCTGCTCGGCGACGCGCTCGCCACCTGGCGGCCGGACACGACCACCACCACGGCCACCAGCGGGGACGGTTCGATGGAGGTCCGGCTGACCGCCCTCGACGACGGATCGACGGCCGAAGTGCACACACCCGACGGCGTGTTCAGCGGCCCCGACCACCTGATCGACATCGTCGACCTCACGGCGGGGCCTGGCGACCGCGCCACGCACGCGCCCCTTCCCGCTCCACGAGAGGGCGCCGCCCACCAGCTCATGGAGAACCGATGAGCGGCCCCCTCGCCGAGGTCCTGGACGGCCAGCACCGGGCCGACCTCCAGAAGGCCGCCCGCGCCCTGCTGAAGGAGCCGCTGCTCACCGCCGACGGGCCGTACGCCGACGAGTTCCGGCTGGTGCGCCGGCACGCTGCCGAGCTGCGGGAGTGGTTCGAGCGCAACGTCGGCTGGACGCTGCGCACGGACGCCGACGCCGCACGGTTGCGCAAGACACCGGGCACCCTCACCGACGCCACGCACCCGGCGCGCGAGGCCGCCCGCAGCGCCCAGCCCTTCACCCGCCGCCGCTACGTCCTGCTCTGCTTGGCCCTGGCCGCACTGGAACGAGGCGAGTCGCAGGTGGCGCTCGGCCGCCTCGCCGAGCAGGTCGTGCTGGCCGCCGCCGATCCCGAACTCGTCGCCGCCGGGATCACGTTCACCCTGGAGCGGCGCGACGAGCGCCTCGACCTCGCGGCCGTGGTCCGCCTGCTGCTGCGGCTCGGGGTGCTGCGGCGGGTGGCCGGCGACGAGGACGCCTACGTCAGCGGATCGGGCGACGCGCTGTACGACGTGCGGCGGCGCGCGCTGGCCGGGATGCCGGCGTCCCTGCGCGGCCCCTCCATGGTCGAGGCCGAGGGCTTCGAGGAGCGCCTGACGGAGATGACCGCGCGGACCGCGCTCGACAGCGACGAGCTCAGGTTCCGGGCGATCCGCTGGAAGCTGACTCGCGTCCTCCTGGACGACCCGGTGCTCTACTACGACGACCTCGCCGACGACGAACTGGCCTACCTCACCCGGCAGCGCGGCTTCATCACCGCGCGCATCAACGAACTGACCGGACTCGTCCCGGAGGTCCGGGCCGAGGGCATCGCCATGGTCGACCCCCTGGACGACCTCACGGACGTGCGCATGCCGGAACAGGGCACCCACGGCCACATCACCCTGCTCCTCGCGGGGCACCTGGCACGGGCCACCGGAGCCGTCACACCGGCGGAGCTGGCGGCCCGGGTACGGGAACTGGCCGCGGTGCACGGCGGGTTCTGGTCCAAGTCGGCGCGGGAGCCGGGAGCGGAGCCCGAACTCGTCGAGAAGGCGCTGACCAGGCTGGTGGCGCTGGGACTCGCCGAACGCACCGAGCGGGGCGTCGTCCCGCGGCCGGCCCTCGCGCGGTACGCGGTCGGCGAGCCCGTCGTCAGAGAACCAGGAAGGGCCCGCCGCCCCGCCGCGAACGTGCAGGACGAAAGGTGAACCACCCCGTGACCGCGCTCCCCGCTCCCGCACCCGGCCGGTGGCGGCCCCTGCGCATCGGACTCGTCGATCTCTTCCACTACGACGTCGAGGAGTTCCGGTTCCGCGACGGCCGGCTGCTGTTGCGCGGCAACAACGGCACCGGCAAGTCGAAGGTGCTCGCCCTCACCCTGCCGTTCCTCCTGGACGGCGACCTCTCCGCCCGCCGCGTCGAACCCGACGGCGACCCGGGCAAGCGCATGGAGTGGAACCTGCTTCTGGGCGGCGCGCACCCGCACCCCGAACGGCTCGGCTACACCTGGATCGAGTTCGGGCGGCTCGACGGCGCCACGGGCCAGGCGCATTTCCGCACCCTGCTGTGCGGACTGAAGGCGGTCGCCGGGCGGGGCATCGCCCGCCACTGGTTCGCGGTCACCGACCAGCGGATCGGCGCTGGCCTCGACCTGCTGGACGCGACCGGGACCGCCCTGTCCCGGGACCGGCTCGCGGAGGCCGTCGGCGGACGCGGCATGGTGTACGACACGGCGAAGGCTTACCGCAGGGCGGTCGACGAAGCGCTCTTCGGGCTGGGGGAGCGGCGCTACGGCGCCCTCGTCGACCTCCTGATCCAGCTGCGCCAGCCCCAGCTGTCCAAGCGCCCCAGCGAGGCCGCCCTGTCCCGGGCGCTGACCGAGGCGCTGCCGCCGATGGACCAGGCGGTCGTCGCCGATGCGGCGGAGGCGTTCCGGTCACTGGACGAGGAGAAGGAGGAACTGCGGGCGGCCCGCGAGGCCGAACAGGCCTCCTCGGCGTTCCTCGACCACTACCGGCGCTACGCCCGCCTCGCCTCCCGGCGCCGCGCCCGACTGCCCCGCCGCGAACACGCCCGGTACGAGAACCTGCAGCGGGAGCTCTCCACGGCGCAGGCGGACCGGGACCGGGCCTTGGAGGAGCGTGAGGAGGCCCGGGCGCGGGGTGCCGCCCTCGACGAACGGGCCGCGCGGCTGGCCGCCCAGGATGCCGCGCTGCGGTCCGGGCCCGAGATGCGTGACGCCCGCGCCCTCGACCGGGCGGCGGACGACGCCTCCCGTACGGCTGGGGAGCTGAAGCGGGCCGAGGCGGACCGGCGCACGGCGGCCGAGGCGCACACCCGGGCCCTGGGCCGGCTCGCCACCGCGGACAACCGGGTCACGGCCGCCCGGAAAACCCTGGACGACATCCTGGAGAAGGCGGCCGGGAGCGCCCTGGCCGCCCGGCTCGACGCGCCGAGGACGGAAGGATCCCCCGAGGCGGTCCTGCGCCGGGAGGCGGAGGGGGCGACGGCGAGCAGGCGGCGCGCCGTCGAGCACGTGGCGCAGCTCGCCGCGCGGGCCGAGCGGGCCGGGGAGCGGCACCGGGTCGCCCGGCTGCGCGCCGACGAGGCCGACGAGGAGGCCGTGCACGCCGAGGAACGGCTGGCCGGGGCGGAGGAAGAGGTTGCCCGGGCGGGGCGGGCGCTGGTCACGGCCGTGCAGGAACACTTCTCCGGGTGCGTGGAGCTTCGGGTGCCCGGACTGCCGGGGGTGCTGGACGCGGTACAGGACTGGGCCGACTCCCTGGACGGCCCTCTGCCGGCCCGCACGGCGGCGACCGAAGCGCACCGCGCCGTCGTCTCCCGTCTGGCCGACCGGGCGGCCCTGCTGGCCCACCGCGAGGAGGCGGCGGCGGAACGGCAACGGCGGGCGACCGAGGAACTGACCGCCCTCGAAGCGGGCGGGGAGCGCGGCCCGTCGGCCCCCCACACGCGCACCCCCGGTGTGCGGGACCGGGGCCCCGGCGCTCCGCTGTGGCGGCTGGTCGACTTCCGCCCGCACCTCTCCGAGGCCGACCGCGCGGGGCTGGAGGCCGCGCTGGAGGCGTCGGGGCTCCTCGACGCCTGGGTCCGGCCGGACGGCTCCGCGGTCGCGGCGGACGGCCACGACGTGCTGCTCGACCCGGTCGGACTGCTCGGTGGGACCGGCCTCGACCGGGCGCTGTGCCCGGCGGTCGACCCCGCGGACACAGGGGCAGCCGCGGTGGGGGAGGAGAAGGTCGCGCGTCTGCTCGCCTCCATCGGGCTGGCTGCGGACGGTGACGGAGCCGGGGAAGCCTCCGGGGAGGCCGGCGGCCGCGACACCTGGGTCCGCGCGGACGGGCGCTTCCGCGTCGGGGCGCTCACCGGAAGCTGGGCCAAGGCCGGCGCCCAGTACGTGGGCGAAGGAGCGCGGGAACGGGCCCGCCGCGTCCGGGCCGGAGAACTGCGCGCCGAGATCAGCGACCTGGCGGCGGAGCGGGAACGGCTGACCGAAAAGGCCCGCGCCGTGGCCGGGCGCCGCGCCGTCCTGGACGCCGAACTCGCCGCACTGCCGGGCGACGACGACCTGCGGCACGCCCACGCACGCGTCACCACCGCGACGGAGGCGGTCCGCCGCGCCCGCTCCCGGTGGGACGAACGGGCCGCGGAGCTGGCCCCGGCGGCGGAAGAGGCCGACCGCGCGGCGGCCGAACTCGCCGACACCGCCGCCGCCCTGAACCTCCCCGCCGACCCCGCGGCACTGGACGCCGTGCGCCAGGCGCTCGCCGACCACACCGCCCTCCTGGCGGCCCTGTGGCCCGCGCTGCGCGAACGCGCGGAGGCCGAGCGCGCGGTGACCGGCGAGCGGGAGGAGACCCGGCGGGCCGAACTCCTCGTGTCCGACCTCGCGCAGCGCACGGCGGAGGCGGCCCGGACGGCCGCCGCGGCGGACGAACACCTCGCGACGCTCCGCTCCACCGTCGGAGCGGCCGTCGCCGAACTCCAGCGGCAGCTGGAGGAGACGGCCGAGGCCGCCCGGCTCTGCGCGCACGAACGGGAACGGGCCCGGACGCAGTACGGCGACGCCGACCGGCGGGCCAGCCGCGCCGAAGGGCGCATCGAGCGGCTCACCGAGGACGTCACCGAGGCGACCGCCGCACGTGCGGAAGCCGTCGCGGCGCTCCAGCGGTTCGCCGCGACGGGACTGCTCGCCGTCGCGCTGCCCGACCTCGCCGTACCGGACGACGACGGAGGACCGTGGGCGGCGACCCCCGCCGTCGCCCTCGCGCGGACCGTGGAGTCCCGGCTCTCCTCGGTCGACGACACCGACGCGGCCTGGGAACGCGTGCAGAAACGGCTGAGCGAGGAGTTCGGAAAGCTCCAGGACGCGCTGTCCCGGCACGGCCACACCGCCACCGCCCGCCCGAGCGAGGACGGCATGCGGGTCGACATTGTCTACCAGGGCCGGGAACGGGCCGTGCCCGAACTCGCCGGGGCACTGGCGGCGGAGGTCGCGGAACTGACCCGCATCCTGTCCGCCCGCGAGCGCGAGGTCCTCCAGACCCACCTGATCACCGAGGTCGCCGGGACGCTCCAGGAACTGATCGGGGCGGCCGAACGGCAGGTGGCCGCCATGAACAGGGAACTGGAGGAACGCCCGACCTCCACCGGGATGAAACTGCGGCTGGTGTGGCGGGCGTCCCGCCGGGCCCCGCAGGGTCTGGCCCAGGCCCGCGAACGGCTGCGCCAGTCCGCCGACGCCTGGTCGCCCGAGGACCGGGCCGCGGTCGGCACGTTCCTCCAGGAGCAGATCGCCCGGCGGCAGGCGGACGACAGCGCCGGCAGCTGGCTGGAGGACCTCACCGCCGCCCTCGACTACCGGTCCTGGCACGAGTTCGGGGTCGAACGCCACCAGCACGGCAAGTGGGTGCCGGCCACCGGGCCGGCCTCCGGCGGGGAGCGGGTACTGGCCGCGTCCGTTCCCCTGTTCGCCGCCGCGTCCTCCCACTACGCCAGCGCGGGCGGCGCGCACGCCCCGCGCCTGGTCACCCTGGACGAGGCGTTCGCCGGCGTCGACGACGACTCGCGCGCCAAGTGCCTCGGCCTGCTGCGCGCCTTCGACCTCGACGTCGTCATGACCAGCGAGCGCGAATGGGCCTGCTACCCCCAGGTGCCGGGCATCGCCATCGCCCAGCTCTCCCGCGTCGACGACATCGACGCCGTACTGGTGACCCGGTGGGAGTGGGACGGCAGCGAACGGCGGCGCGGCACGGAGCCCGGTGCGCGGGCGGACGCGTCCCGAGAGGGCCCCTCCCCCGGCGGTTCGGGCGAGGCCACCGAGGGGCCGGCGAGCCCTTTCGACGGGCCGGGGCGGACCGCCGTTGCCGGCGGCACCGGTGAACAGGAGCACCGGTGGACGTGAACCGTCCGGCGGCTCCGTCCGCACACGACGGAATCCGGGAGGCGGCCGGACGGACGGCACCGGCGGACACCATCGTGAGCGCTGTGCCGACCGGGCCGTCACCGGCCGAGGCCCGGACCGAGGACCGGGGCGACGTCGACACCGAGCGTCTCGGCCGTCTGCTCGGCGATCCGGCCCTCGCCTGGTTCGTGGACCGCGTCCGGCAGCGGATGGCACGCGGCCGGCCGCTCACCGGCACCGTCACGCTCTCCGCCCCCGACGCCGCCCAGCGGAGCGCTGCCGACCGCCTGCTGGGCCGGGCGCCGCGCACCGGTGGCTCCCTGAGCGTCCGCCTCGACACCGTGGACGCGATCCTGCGCCGCTCCGGTGTCAGCCCCGGCGGACTGGCGGCCGCCGTGGTGGCCCTCACCGGCCCCGTCACCCTCCGCGCGAAGACGCGGGACAGGGAGGCACGAGCCTGGGAGGAGGCGTACGCCCCACTCGGCACCCTCGGCCCGGAGCTGGCCTCCTGGGCCGAGCGGATCCGCGGGGACGGCCTCGTATGACGTCTCGCCCGTACGCCGGAGGCCGCGGGCCCTCTGGTGAAGACCGCCGTGCGCGTGCTGCGGGCGCTGCCCGTGTCGCCACCGACCGCGCGCGCGACGTTCGCGGCACGGAACCTGTCCGGTGCGCACGATCTCGACGAGGGAACGCCCCTGGCCACCCTCGTCCTGTCCGGGCTCCGAGCCCTCACCGGCTTTCCGGACGGCACCGGCGCCCAGTGGCGGCGGGAGGCATGGGCCTCGGGGGGTCTGCTCAAGGACGACCTGTCCTCGACCGCCCTCGTCCTTAACCTGCGCGGCACTCCGCCCCTCGACTGGATGGCCGACGTGGGCGAGCCGGCAGTCCTGACGCTCCGTTCCCTGACCCGTCGCGCACCGGTCGTCGCCGTCCCGACGACGGGCACCGTTCACGTCTGTGAGAACCCGGCCGTGCTGTCCGCGGCCGCCGACTCCTTCGGCCCGGCGTGTCCGCCTCTGGTGTGCCTTCAGGGACAACCGTCGGCCGCCGCCCTCACCCTGTTGCGCGGCCTGTCCGAGCAGGGAGCCGGTCTCCTCTACCACGGGGACTTCGACTGGGGCGGTGTGCGCATCGCCGCGGCGCTGGGCCGGAGCGTCCCCTGGCGACCGTGGCGTTACACGGCCGCCGCCTACCGGGCGGCGGTGGCCAGGACGGCCGGAGCCCCGGGGCTGACCGGCTCGCCCGCCGCGACTCCCTGGGATCCGGCCCTGGCCGTCGCCCTCACCGAGTGCGGCGTCCGGGTCGAGGAGGAGGCGGTCCTGGACGACTTGCTGGCGGACCTCGGACCGGGAGCCCGTTGAAGCACGCTCCGGGACACGCGACGCCGGTCCTCGCCCGGGTCCGCGGGCCGGCGGGTGAGGCGGCGCCGCCCGGGACCCGGGCGCCCCCGGCGCCGGACGGCTCCCCCCTGTGTGAGGCAGGGGGGAGCCGTCGTCCCGGCGGGGTGCCGGACCGGGCCGCCTACCGGGCGGCGGCCGGTGCCGGGCCGCCGTCGTACCCGGGCGACAGGGGTGCGGAGCCCTCGTCCCCGGCGGAGCCGCGGTGGGTGCCGATCATGCCGAAGGCGGTCAGCGCCGCGGCGACCAGGGCCGCCGCGCCGCACACCAGGTAGGCGGTGCTGAAGCCGCTGCCCAGGGCCTCCAGGGCGGCACCCTGCGCCGCCGACCCCGGGGCGCCGGGCGGCAGGCTGTTCACCGCGATGGGCCCTCCGGCCCGGCCGATCTCCTGCGCCGCCGCCAGCTGACCGGGCGTCAGGTCGGCGCCGGCCAGCTTCTCCCCGAACGCCGACCCCGCGTTGCTGAGGGCGACCGCGCCGACGACGACCGGGCCGAGCGCGAAGCCGAGGTCGCGCAGCATGTTGGTGGTGGCGCTGGCCATGCCCGCGAGGTGCTGCGGGACGCTGTTCAGCGCCACGGCCGTCACCGAGCTGACGGTCAGGGCGAAGCCGACGCCGATCAGCAGGGCGGGCGCGACGAACGCGCCGAGACCGGTGTCGGTGACGTCCATCCCGGCGAACAGCAGGCAGCCGAGCGCCATCAGGAGGAACCCGGAGGTCAGCAGCCAGGACGCGGCGACCCTGTGGAGGAGCCGCGAGACGACCGGGATGAGCAGGAAGGCGGGTCCCTGGAGGAGCAGGAAGGGGACCGCGACGCGGATCGGGTCCTGGTGCTGCACCGGCCCCAGCCACATGCTCGTCGAGAAGCAGGCGCCGAGGAAGGCGAGCATGCCGATGACCGCGACGACGGACGACACGGTGAAGGCCCGGTTGCGGAACAGCTTCAGGTCGAAGATCGGGGACGCGGCCCCCAGCTCCACCAGCACGAACGCGGCGAGGAAGCACGCGCCGAGGGCGAAGGAGAGCATCACGGGCAGGGTGGTCCAGCCCGCCTCGGGCCCCTCGACGGCGCCGTAGAGCACCAGGATGAGACCGAGGGCGAAGGTGATCTGGCCGGGGACGTCGAGCGAGCGGCCCTCGGGCGCCTTCGACTCCGTGGCCAGCACCAGGGTGACCACCATGCTGACCAGGGCGAACCCGACGAGCACCCAGAAGGAGCCGCGCCACGAGCCGACCTTGGCGAACATGCCGCCGAGCAGGGGCGAGACGGCGGCGCCGGCGGACAGGAACCCGCTCCAGAGCGCCACCGCCTGCGCCCGTTCCCGGGCCGAGCGGGTGACGGCGGTGAGCGCGGTGAGCGAACCGGGGAACATGGCGCCGGCGCCCAGGCCGTTGAGGGCGGCGCCGATCCACAGCACCTGCACGCTGGGCGCGAGCGCGGCCACGGTGCTGCCCGCGGCGACCAGGGCGGTGCCGGCCGCGACGAGCCTGCGCCGCCCGAAGAGGTCGCCGAGGACACCGAAGGTGAACTCGAAGCAGACCACGGCGATCATGAACGCGGCGGTGATCCACGTGAGCTGGGACCCGTGGGTGCTCAGGTCCTGCTGGAAGAGACCGTTCAGCGAGGCGGGCAGCGCGTTCGCGACCTGCGCGACGAAGACCGCGCCGCAGGCGGCAGCCAGTGTCCCCGCGTAGCCCGGCATCCGGGCGGCCCCCGCGGTCGGGCCCTGGGACGTCGTCGTCCCGTTGTCGAGCGTCATTGCTGTTTCTCCCTGGCTGGGAAAGGCGGGCGTCCCGGAGACGGGAGCCGTGGGAGGGCGGAACGGCTCGACCCCGCGTGCGCGGTGGGGGGGCGGAGCGCGCACGGTGCGGATCGGCCGTGATGCCGTGGAGAATGACACTCGCTTTACGTGGCGTCAATGATGTGTCCGCGATTTAAAGCGAACGGTCTTTCTGTAAATGCGACGTCCGCGCTGTCGAAGGACTGCCGGGCCGGGAGGGCGGCTCAGTGCTGCTGCTCGGCCAGGTCCTTCTCCAGGGCGCGCGCCGTGGTCTCCAGGACGGCGACCAGGGGCTGGAGGCGGTGCGGGTCGTAGCGCACGCCGGGCATCGACACCGACAGGCCGGCCAGTGCGGTGCCGTCCCGGTCGCGCACGGGGACGCCGACGGCGACGAGGCCGCGTTCGGAGCGCTCCTTGTTGACGGCGAACCCGTTGCGGCGCAGCCGCCTCAGCTCGGCCCGCAGCCGGTCGAGGTCCGGGCGCTCGGTGGGGCGGTCGCGGTAGCGCTCGGGGGCGTAGACCTCCTCCAGCTCCTCGTCGGTGAGCTCGGCGAGCAGCAGCAGCCCCGTCGTCGTGCGGTGGGCCGGGAACACCATGCCCTCCCGGGAGCCGACCCGCAGCGCCTGCCGGCACTCGACGCTGGCGATGAACCGGGTCGTGTCCCCGGTGCGCACGATCAGGTTCGCGGTCTCGTCCAGCAGGTCGACGACCCGGTGCAGATGGGGCAGGGCCGCCGCGCGCAGCCGCGACACCAGGGACTGGGAGTGCGCGGCGAGCTCCAGCACCGGTCCCGCGCGGTAGACGCGGTCCTCGTCCTGCACGGCGAAGTCGCGGTAGACGAGCATCGCCAGGAGCCGGTGGGCGGTCGACCGGGCGACGCCCAGCCGCTCGGCGATCTGGGACACGGTCGCGCCGCCCTCCATCTGCAGGATGGTCGCCGCCCGCAGCGCGTGGTCCACGCTGGCGATGGGGTAGGGCGGCGGCGTCTTCAGCGGTTTGTCCATGGCGTGTCCTCCGGATTCTGCTCTCCAGAATCTACATGTTCATCTGGAGGACACCAGGCACCCTGCGGTGTATGACTCAGTCCTCCTTCGCCCCAGGCACCGCAACGGGTTCCCCGGTCCGGCTCCAGGCCGTCTCCGCAGAGGGACAACCCGAGGTCACCCCGGCGCTCGAAGAGCTGTACCGGGGCTTCGAGCGGGAACTGCTCGTCCCGCTGTGGACCGAGATCGGCGACCTGATGCCGGCCCACCCGCGTTCGCGCGCCGTGCCGCACCTGTGGCGCTGGGAGAAGCTGCGGGAGCTGGCGGACCGGGCAGGCAGCCTGGTCCCCGTCGGCCGCGGCGGCGAGCGCCGGGCCATCGCGCTGGCCAACCCCTCCCTCGGCGGCCGGCCCTTCGCCACGCCGACCCTGTGGGCGGCCATCCAGTACCTCATGCCGGGCGAGGACGCCCCCGAGCACCGCCACACCCAGCACGCCTTCCGCTTCGTCGTCGAGGGCTCGGGCGTGTGGACGGTCGTCGGCGGCGACCCGGTGCCGATGAACCGCGGCGACTTCCTCCCGCAGGCGGGCTGGAACTGGCACGCCCACCACAACGCGACCTCCGAGCCGATGGCCTGGATCGACGGCCTGGACATCCCCTTCCAGTACGTCACCGAGGCGCAGTTCTTCGAGTTCGGCCGCGACGAGATCAGCGACGCCGAGCGGACCACCCCCGAGCGGTCGCGCTCCGAGCGCCTGTGGGGACACCCGGGCCTGCGCCCGCTGTCGGCCGTCCCGGCCACGCCGGGCAGCCCGCTGCTGTCCTACAAGTGGGAGCACACCAGCGCCGCGCTGCGCGACCAGCTCCTGCTGGAGAAGGAGGGCTTCGGCGGCACCGTCGAGCCCGGCCACGCCGCGGTGCGCTACTCCAACCCGCACGACGGCTCCGACGTCCTGCCGACCCTGCGCGCCGAGTTCCACCGCGTCGCCCGGGGCGCCGAGACCGCGCCGGTGCGCGAGACCGGTTCGTCGGTCTACCAGGTCTTCGACGGCTCCGGCACGGTGACCGTCGGCGAGAAGTCGTGGACGGTGACCCGCGGCGACCTGTTCGTCGTCCCGTCCTGGGAGCCGTTCTCCGCCAGGTCCGAGGCCGGCGCCACCGACTCCGACTCCGGCGCCCTCGACCTGTTCCGCTTCTCCGACGCGCCCGTCTTCGAGGCGCTCAAGCTCGACCGCACCCAGAAGGACGCCTGACATGAAGCTCGCCACCCTCCGCACCGCCGACGGCACCCGGGCGGTCCGCCTCGACGACGGGGTCCTCGTCGACCTCGGCTACGCCGACCTGGGCGAGCTGTTCGCCCAGGACGACTGGCAGGACAAGGCCGCCGCCGCCTCCGGCACCACCCACCCGGTCGACGGCGCGGACTTCGCCCCGGTCGTCCCGAACCCCTCCAAGGTCATCTGCGTCGGCCACAACTACACCAACCACATCAAGGAGATGGGCCGGGACCTCCCCAGCCACCCGACCCTCTTCCCGAAGTTCGCCGAGACGCTGCTGGGCGCGAACGACGACATCGTCAAGCCGGCCGAGACCGAGGCGTTCGACTGGGAGGTCGAGCTGGCCGTCGTGATCGGCAAGGCGGTGCGCCGCGCCGACGAGCGGCAGGCCGCCGAGGCCATCGCCGGCTTCACCGTCATGAACGACATCTCGGTGCGCGACTGGCAGTTCCGCACCATCGAGTGGACCCAGGGCAAGATCTGGGAGGCCACCACCCCGGTCGGCCCCTACGTCGTCACCCCCGACGAGGTCGGCGGCGTCCGCCCCGCGCTCGAGGTCAAGACGGTCGTCGACGGCGAGGTCATGCAGCGGGACGACACCGGCACGCTGCTGTTCGACCCGGTCTTCCTGGTGCAGTACATCTCCACCGTCATCACCCTGAAGCCGGGCGACATCATCGCCACCGGTACCCCGGCCGGCGTGGGCAACGCCCGCGACCCCAAGGTCTTCCTGCTCCCCGGCCAGACCGTGGTCACCGAGATCGCCGGCCTGGGCGCCTGCACCAACAAGGTGGTCGGGGGATGACCGGCACGACCGCCGGCGCGCGGACGTTCGCCGACGCGCGTGCCTGGGCCCGCACCGGCACCGAGCTGATGCTCGACGCCGTCGCGGGCCTCGACGAGGCCGCCTTCTCGGCCCCCAGCGTGCTGCCGGGGTGGACCCGCAAGCACCTGGTGGCGCACGTCGCGGCCAACGCCGACGCCCTGGGCAACCTGGTGCACTGGGCGGCCACCGGCGAACAGACGCCGATGTACGCCTCCGCCGAGGAACGCGCCGCCGGCATCGCCAAGGGCCCCGCCCTGTCGGCCGAGGAGCTCCGCTCCTGGCTGGCCGCCTCCGCCGAGAAGCTCGCCGGGGCACTGGACGGGCTCACCGACGAGCAGTGGCACCGCGAGGTCGTCACCGCCCAGGGCCGCACCGTCCCCGCCACCGAGCTCCCGTGGATGCGCGCCCGCGAGGTGTGCGTCCACGCCGTCGACCTCGGCACCGGCGTCGTCACCTTCGCCGACCTGCCGAGGGGCTTCCTGGCCGCCCTGGCCGAGGAGATCCGCGCCAAGCGCGGCCTGGCCGAGCTCCCCGACGGCCCCCTGCCCGAGGTCGCCGCCTGGCTGGCCGGCCGTCCCCACACGCTCGCCGACGCTCCCGAGCTCGGCCCGTGGCTGTAGTAGAGGAGTGAAGTCATGTCCCACCCTGATGTGATCGTCGTCGGCGGCGGCATCGGCGGCCTCGGCGCGGCGTTCTCGCTGACCCGCCAGGGCCTGAGCGTCCGCCTGCTGGAGCGCGCCCCCGCCTTCGGCGAGGTCGGCGCCGGCATCCAGCTCGCCCCCAACTGCACCCGCATCCTCGACGACTACGGCCTCCTGGACGACGCCGAGGACCTCGGCGTCGTCCCGGACGCGATGGTCATGCGCGACGCCGTCGACGGCGAGGAGCTGACCCGGCTCGACCTGCGGGACATGGAGAAGCGCTACGGCTACCCGTACCTGGTCATCCACCGCAGCGACCTGCACGGCCTGCTGCTGCGCGCCTGCGAACGCGCCGGCGTCGAGCTGATCACCGACGCCCAGGTGACCTCCTACGAGAACACCGGCGGCGGCGCCCGCGTGACCCTCGCCTCCGGCGGGACCCACGAGGCCGGCGTCGTGATCGCGGCCGACGGCCTGCACTCCGTCGCCCGCAAGCTGTTCGTCGACGACGAGCCCGTCTCCTCGGCGTACGTCGCCTACCGCGGCACCGTCCCCGCCGACCAGCCGCGGGTGAAGTCCGTCGACCTCAGCGAGGTGGTGGTCCACATCGGCCCCGCCTGCCACTTCGTCCACTACGGCCTGCGCGGCGGCGAGCTGCTCAACCAGGTCGCGGTCTTCGAGTCGCCCAAGGCGCTGGCCGGCAAGGAGGACTGGGGCACGCCGGACGAGCTCGACGCCGCCTTCGCCCGGACCAGCGACTTCGTCCAGGACGGCCTGCGGTTCATGTGGCGGGACAAGTGGTGGCGGATGTTCGACCGCGACCCGATCATGAACTGGGTCCACGGCCGGATCGCTCTGCTCGGCGACTCCGCGCACCCGCCGCTGCAGTACATCGCACAGGGCGCGATCATGGCCATCGAGGACGGCTGGGTGCTGGGCGAGCACGTCGCCCGCAACCGCGCCGGGGACGGCACGGTCGACTGGGGCGCCGCGCTCGCCGCCTACGAGGCCGTCCGCCCGGAGCACTGCCGCCGCGTGCTGACCACGTCCCGCAAGTGGGGCGAGCTGTGGCACCTCGACGGTCTCGCCCGCGAGCAGCGCAACGTGCTGCTGCGCGCCCGCGACACCTACGACTACTCCTTCACCGACTGGCTGTACGGCCCGACCGCGCTGACCCCGGACGAGGAGCCGCCCATGTTCACGCCGGTCCCGCTGTCCTCGGTCCGGGTCGGGGAGCCGGAGGCCCCCGCCCTGACGGGAGGGGCCCGGTGAGCGACGCCCACCTGTACGCGGCGGTCCGCACCCCCTTCGGCAAGTTCAACGGGGCCCTGGCCCAGGTGCGCCCCGACGACCTCGCGGCCACCGCGCTGACCGGACTGCTGGACCGGGCCCCGGACCTGGACCGCGCCGCGATCGGCGACGTGGTGTGGGGCAACGCCAACGGCGCCGGCGAGGACAACCGCAACGTCGGCCGGATGGCGGCGCTGCTGGCCGGACTGCCGGTGAGCGTGCCCGCCACCACCGTGAACCGGCTGTGCGGCTCCAGCCTGGACGCGGCGATCATCGCCTCGCGCACCCTGGAGTCCGGCGACGCGGACGTCGTCGTCGCCGGCGGCGTGGAGTCCATGACCCGCGCGCCCTGGGTCCTGCCCAAGCCGGCGAAGGCCTTCCCGGCCGGCGACGTCACGGCCGTCTCCACGACGCTCGGCTGGCGGCTGGTCAACCCCGCGATGCCGAAGGAGTGGACGGTCTCGCTGGGGGAGGGCAACGAGCTGCTCCGGGAGAAGTCCGACATCCCCCGGGAGCGGCAGGACGCCTTCGCTGCGCGCTCCCACCGCCTCGCGGCCCGGGCCTGGGACGAGGGCTTCTACGACGACCTGGTCGTGCCCGTGGAGGGACTCACCCGGGACGAGGGCATCCGCCCCGACACCTCCCCCGAGAAGCTGGCGGGCCTGAAGCCGTCGTTCCGCCCGGACGGCACGATCACCGCCGGCAACGCCTCCCCGCTGAGCGACGGGGCGTCGGCCCTGCTGCTGGGCACCGGGGCGGCGGCCGAGCGGATCGGCCTCGCCCCCCTCGCCCGCGTCGCCGGGCGCGGCGTGCACGCCGTCGAGCCGCAGATGTTCGGCTACGCACCGGTGGAGGCCGCCGAGAAGGCGCTGCGCCGGGCCGGGATCGGCTGGAACGACGTCGGCGCGGTCGAGCTGAACGAGGCGTTCGCGGTGCAGTCGCTCGCCTGCGTGGACGCCTGGGACGTCGACCCGGAGATCGTCAACACCCGGGGCGGCGCCATCGCGCTCGGCCACCCGCTGGGCGCCTCCGGCGGCCGGATCCTCGGCACCCTGGCCGCGGTGCTGCGCGAGCGGCGCGAGCGCTGGGGGGTGGCGGCCGTCTGCATCGGCGTGGGCCAGGCCCTCGCCGTGGTCCTGGAGAACGTCACCGGCGAGGTGAGCGGCCGATGAGCAGGGCGACGATCGCCGCGACGGCCGACGAGGCCGTCGCGGGCGTCCGGGACGGCGCGACGGTCCTGGTGGGCGGCTTCGGCCTGGCGGGCATGCCGTTCGACCTCGTCGACGCCCTCATCCGGCAGGGCGCCACCGACCTGACCGTGGTGTCCAACAACGCCGGCAACGGCGACGTGGGCCTGGCCGCGCTGCTCAAGGCCGGCCGGGTGCGCAAGGTGATCTGCTCCTTCCCCCGGCAGAGCGACTCCTACGTCTTCGACGACCTGTACCGGGCCGGCCGGGTGGAGCTGGAGGTGGTGCCGCAGGGCACCCTCGCCGAACGGATGCGGGCCGCGGGGGCGGGCATCGGCGCCTTCTACAGCCCCGTCGGCGTCGGCACCCCGCTGGCGGAGGGCAAGGAGACCCGGGAGATCGACGGGCGCGTCCACGTCCTGGAGCACCCGATCAAGGGGGACGTGGCCCTGATCTCCGCGCACCGCGCGGACACCCTGGGCAACCTCGTCTACCGCAAGACCGCCCGGAACTTCGGCCCCGTCATGGCCACCGCGGCCACCACGGTCGTCGCCCAGGTCACCGACATCGTGCCGGTCGGGGAGATCGACCCGGAGACGGTCGTCACCCCGGGCATCTACGTCGACCGCCTGGTACGGGCCGAGGCACGACGGCTCACCGTGCAAGGAGCCCGCTGATGACGGACACGAACACCGCCCTCGTGGAGCACACCGGCCGGGGCCCGCTCGGCACCGACGAGCTCGCGGCCCGCATCGCCCGCGACATCCCGTCCGGTTCCTACGTCAACCTCGGCATCGGGCAGCCGACCCGGATCGCCGAGCACCTGGCGCCGGACGCGGGGATCGTGCTGCACACCGAGAACGGCATGCTCGGCATGGGCCCGGCCGCCGTGGGCGACGAGGTGGACCCCGACCTCACGAACGCCGGGAAGGTGCCGGTCACCGAGCTGCCCGGGGCGGCGTACTTCCACCACGCCGACTCCTTCGCGATGATGCGCGGCGGCCACCTGGACGTGTGCGTGCTCGGGGCGTTCCAGGTCTCGCACCACGGCGACCTGGCCAACTGGCACACCGGCGACCCCGACGCCATCCCCGCCGTGGGCGGCGCGATGGACCTCGCCGTCGGGGCGCGGCGGGTCCTGGTGATGATGAAGCTGTTCACCCGGGACGGCGACCCCAAGCTCGTCCCCGCGTGCACGTACCCGCTCACCGGGGCCGCCTGCGTCCACCGGGTCTACACCGACCACGGCGTCTTCGTCCCCGGCCCGGACGGGGTCCGGGTCCTGGAGACGTACGGCACCACGGTCGCGGAACTGCGGGAGAGGCTCTCCGTCGACCTGCTCACGTGAGCCACCGGCACCGAAGGCCCCGACGCCGCCGTCGGGGCCTTCGCCGTGCGCCCGTCCGGAGCCGCGCGTCCCTCCCGCGGCCGTGCGTCCCCGCGGCCGTGCGTCCGTCGCCCGCACGGGCGTCCCGTGGCGGCGTGGCCGGGACCCGACGGCTCGACCCGGTCCGGGAGGGTACTCACTCACCGTCATGTCGCCGTGAGATTACGGGACTTGGGGGTACTTGAGACCTTGCGTCCGCAATGTGCGGACGCCGTAGGGCGAGACGGGGCCGGTGCGAGGACCGGCCGGAAGGAGCGGGAGACATGGCGGTGGCCAGGACGCGGACCACGTGGGTGCTCGGCGCGCTCTGCTCGGGGGCGCTGCTCGTCTCCGGATGCGGGGACGACTCCTCCGAGGAGGCTTTCCCGGGGCAGAAGGCGGACGACATCGCGGCCAAGGCCGTGGCCGCGACCGACGAGGCGTCCTCCGTCCGCATGAAGGGGACCGCGCGGGCCGAGGGGGCGGGCAGGATCGAGCTCGACATACGGGTGGACGACCAGGGCAACTGCACCGGCACCATCAGCGGGGACGGCGCCCGGGCCGAGCTGCTGCGCGACAAGGGCGGCGAGGTCCTGATCAAGGGCGACCGCACCTTCTGGACCAACTCGGCGCGGGCGCGCGGCGGCGACGACAAGCAGGGCGAGCGGCTCGCCGACGAGCTGGCCGGCAAGTGGGTCTCCGCCCCCGCGGACAGCCCGGACGCGGCCTTCTGCGACAAGAAGCGGTTCCTGGCCTCCATGGATCAGGACAAGACCGAGCGCCGGGGCATGAAGCGCGGGGAGACCACCGAGGTGAACGACGAGGACGCCCTGACCCTGGAGAAGCAGCAGGACGGCGCCCGGATCAGCCTGCACGTCGCCACCGAGGGGGAACCCTACGTCCTGAAGGCCACCACGGAAGGGCCCGAGGCCAGCAGCGTGACCTTCGACGACTACGGCGAGAAGGTCGAGGTGCGGATGCCGCCCCGCGACCAGATCGTGGACCCGGCGGGCTCGCAGGCCTGACGCGCCCCCGCCGCCCCGCCGCCGAGCACGCCGGCGGGAGACGTCACGGGACGTCGGCGGGAACCGTGCGGGACCCGGTCGCCGGCCGCGGGCCGGGTACCGCGCCGCACGGTGCGGTGCTCTGCCGCACCACGAGGTGGGTCGCCAGTTCGATGCGCCGGTCGGCCGTGCCGGGGCCGTCCGGGCTCAGGAGCATGCGGGTCGCCTCCTCGGCCATCCGGCGCAGCGGCTGGTGGACCGTGGTCAGCGGGGGGCTCGACCACTGGGCCAGCGGCACGTCGTCGTAGCCGACCACCGAGAGGTCCTGGGGGACCCTCAGGTTCCTGAGCCGGGCCGCCTCCAGCACGCCGAGGGCCTGGAGGTCGCTGCCCGCGAAGACCGCCGTGGGCCGGTCGGGGCCCTCCAGCAGGTCCATGGCGTGCTCGAAGCCGCCCTGCACCTGGAAGTCGCCGAAGCGGACGAGGCTCGGATCGATCGTCAGGCCCGCCATCGCCATGGCCGAGCGGTACCCGTCCAGGCGGGCCAGTGAGCACAGCATGTCCTCGGGCCCGGTGATGATCGCGACGCGTTCGTGCCCGTGGTCGGTGAGGTGGCGGGTGGCCGCGAGGCCGCCGGCCCAGTTGGCGGAGCCCACGGACGGCACGCCGGGGTCGGGGTCCCCGGCCGGGTCGATGATGACGAAGGGGACGCCCTGCGACCGCAGCCGCCGTTTCACGTCCTCGGGGAGCGAGGAGAAGACCAGCACGACGCCCAGCGGCCTGCGCCGCAGCACGCCCTCGATCCAGTCGGGCGCGGGAGCGTGCCGGGTGCCGCCGCGGGTGAGGACCACGGTCGCCCGGTTCTCCTTGGCGACGCTCTCCACGCCCCGGACGATCTCCATCGCCCAGACGCTGTCCAGTTCGTGGAAGACGAGTTCGACGAGGGGCGAGTGCGGGGCGCCCGGGTTCCGGCGGCGGTAGCCGTGGGACGCCAGGAGCCGCTCGATCCTGGTCCGGGTGGCACGGGAGACGTCGGAGCGGCCGTTCAGGACCTTCGAAACTGTCGGTAGCGAGACCCCCGCTTCTTTCGCCACCTCGGCCAGCGTCACTCTCGTGCCCGCCCCGTCTTCATCGTGCATGTCAGCAGGATAGGCCATGCACTCGATAACGGTTTGGATCAGGCGCCGCACGACCATTGACCCGAAATCCCGTCTGACCTTTACTGTGCGACAGCATGGACTTTCGGCAACGGTGTCGAAACTTTCGAAAGGCGAACGATGAAGACACGTGCGCGCTTGCCCAGACTGGTCGCCTGCGGTGCGACGCTCGCCCTGGCCCTGAGCCTGTCGGCCTGCGGTGACGGCAGCGGCGGGGCGTCGGGGGACGACGGCAAGATCCATGTCCTGGTCTACGGGGACGCGACCAACAAGGTCGAGAAGCAGCTCGTCGACACGTTCAACAAGACGTCCGACGTCAAGGTGGTCCTCGACACCATCCCCGGTGCCGACTACCAGAAGAAGCTCCAGACCATCATCAGCACCCCGCAGGCCCCGGACGTCTTCTTCAACTGGGGCGGCGGCAGCATCAGGCCGTTCGTCAAGGCCGACCTGCTGATGCCGCTGGACGACCTCATCAAGAAGAACCCGGACCTGGAGAACAAGTTCCTGCCGTCCGTCTTCAACAACGCGGTCGTCGACGGCAAGCCGTACGGCATCCCGATGCGCGGCACCCAGCCGGTCCTGCTCTTCCACAACAAGAAGGTCCTCGACGAGGCGGGCGCCAAGCCGCCGAAGACCTGGGACGAACTGCTCGACGCGGTCGGGAAGCTCAAGGCGAAGGGCGTCACGCCGATCGCGCTCGGCGGCGGCGACATCTGGCCGACGCAGATGTGGTTCCAGTACCTCTACGACCGCATAGCCGGCCCGGAGCTGTTCAAGAAGGCCGTCGAGGGCGACAAGAGCGCCTGGGAGAGCCCGGACAGCAAGAAGGCCCTGGGCATGATCAGGGAGCTCGTCGACGCCGGCGCCTTCGGCAAGAACTACGACTCCGTCAAGTACACCAACGGCGGCTCGCCCGCGCTGCTCGCCTCCGGCAAGGCCGGCTTCGAGCTGATGGGCTCCTGGTACTACTCCCAGCAGCAGACGGACGCCAAGGAGTTCGCCGAGAAGGACCTCGGCTACACCGCCTTCCCGGCCGTCGAGGGCGGCAAGGGCGATCCGGCCAACGTCGCAGGCAACACCAACAACTACTACTCGGTGATGAAGAAGACCAAGCACCCCGAGGCCGTCGCCGAGTTCCTGGAACTCATGTACTCCGACGACTTCGTCAAGGCGCAGCTGGACATCGGCAACCTGCCGACCACGACCAACACCGACGAGTTCATCGACTCCTCGGCCACCCCCGAGTACTCGCGCTTCCAGTACGACCTGGTCTCCGACGCCCCGTCGTTCCAGCTGTCCTGGGACCAGGCGTACCCGCAGAAGGCCAGCTCGGACATGCACAAGGCCATCCAGCAGTTCTTCAACGGACAGCTCGACGCGGACGGCTTCATCAAGGCCATGCAGGCCCTCCCCACCGAGTGACGAACGGCTCATGACCACAAAGACCACGAGCGCGCCGCCCGCCGCCGGACTCCGGAAGGAGTCCCGGCGGCGGCCGCCCGCCCCGTCCGCAACGACGGTGGGCCGCCCCGGCTTCGTCTGGGCGCTGCCCGCCGCAGTGTTCTTCGCCCTCTTCGCGATCACCCCGCTGATCATGGTCGCGGTGCTGTCCTTCACCAGCTGGGACGGGCTCAGCTCACCCCGGTTCGTCGGCACGGACAACTGGTCGCGCCTGCTGGACGACCCGGTGATGGTCAAGAGCATCTGGCTGACCCTGCTGCTGACCGTGCTCGGCGTGGTCCTCCAGACGCCGCTGAGCATCGTGCTCGGTGTCTGGGCCGCCGGCCACCAGCGCAACCGGGCCGTGCTGTCCGTCATCTACTTCATTCCGCTGCTGCTGTCCGCGACGGCCGTCTCCGTGCTGTGGAGGGCGCTGCTCGACCCGAACTTCGGCATCCCGGCCGACGCCGCCTGGCTGTTCGGCGACGGCAACCTGTTCGGTGAACAGGCCACCGCCATCGGGGTGCTGGCGTTCGTCAGCACCTGGCAGTTCACTCCGTTCCACACCCTGATCTACCAGGGCGCCGCCCGGGCGATCCCGCAGGTGCTCTACCAGGCCGCGGAGATCGACGGCGCCGGCCGCTACCGGCAGTTCTTCCACATCACCCTGCCGCAGCTGCGCAACGCGATGATCACCTCGATGATCCTGATGATCGTCGGCGGCCTGACCACGTTCGAAACGGTCCTCATCCTGACCCAGGGCGGCCCCGGCACCGACACCACCATCAGCGCCTACTACATGTACGACAAGGCCTTCAAGAGCTTCGACTACGGCACCGGCTCCGCGATCGCGCTGGTCCTGGTCGTCGCGGCCACGATCATCTCGCTGGTCGTCGTGAAGGTCTCCGGATACGACAAGATGCGCAGCTCCATGGAGGGTGTGTCATGAGGCGCCGACCGAACTACGTGGCCGGCGCCGGCTCGCTCGTCTGGCTCTTCCTGGTCGGGCTGCCGCTGTACGTGATGCTCGCCGCGACCCTGCGCACCCGCCAGGACTACGCCGAGAACGGCCCGGTCTCGATCCCGGACAGCTTCACGCTGGACAACTACACCGGCGCCTTCGACTCGGGCTTCGGCCTGTACTTCCTCAACACGCTCGTCGTCACCGCCTGCGTGATCGGCATCGTGTTGCTGCTGGTCCCGCCGCTCGCCTACGCGATCGTGCGCAGCCGCGGCCGGGCCACGTCGGCGATCTTCCGGCTGTTCCTGCTCGGCCTCGCCATCCCGGCCCAGGCCGTGATCGTGCCGATGTTCTACCTGATCAGCGAGGCCGGGCTGTACGACAACCTGCTCGGCGTCATCCTGCCCACGGCCGCGTTCTGCCTGCCGATGTCGGCGCTGATCCTCAGCGGCGCGATGCGCGACATCTCCCCGGAGCTGTACGAGGCCATGGCCATGGACGGCGCCTCCCCGCGGCGCATGTTCTTCCAGCTCGTGCTGCCGCTGTCCCGGGGCGGACTGTCCACGATCGTCGTGTTCTCCGCCCTGCAGGCGTGGAACGGCTTCCTGTTCCCGCTCGTCCTGACCCAGTCCGACTCCACCAAGGTGGTCACCCTGGGTCTGTACAACTTCCAGACCGAACACGGCATCGACATCCCCGGTCTGCTGGGAGCCGTGGTGCTGTCCATGGTGCCCGTCCTGCTCATCTATCTGTTCGCCCGTCGCGCCCTGGTCCAGGGCCTGATGGGCGTCGGAGGAAAGTGACCGCCAACGTGGCCGTTGAGACCACCCCCGAAGTCCCCCTCTGGAACGACCCCGACCGCTCCGTCACCGCCCGGGTGTCCGCGCTCATCGAGGCGATGACCCTCCAGGAGAAGATCGCCCAGCTGTACGGCGTGTGGGTCGGCGCGTCCGACGAGGGCGGTGAAGTGGCCCCCCACCAGCACGACATGGAGGAGGCCGTCGACCTCGACGCCCTCCTGCCCGCCGGGCTGGGCCAGCTCACCCGCCCCTTCGGCACCGCCCCCGTCGACCCGGCGCTCGGCGCGCTCTCGCTGCTGCGCACCCAGACCCGCATCGCCTCGGCGAACCGCTTCGGCATCCCCGCCGTCGCCCACGAGGAGTGCCTGGCCGGCTTCGCCACCTGGGGCGCCACCGCCTACCCCGTCCCGCTGTCCTGGGGCGCCACCTTCGACCCGGACCTGGTCCACCGCATGGCCGGCGCCATCGGCCGCGACCTGCGGTCCGTCGGCGTCCACCAGGGCCTCGCGCCCGTCCTGGACGTGGTGCGCGACGCCCGCTGGGGCCGCGTCGAGGAGACCATCGGCGAGGACCCGTACCTCGTCGGCACCATCGGCACGGCCTATGTGCGCGGTCTCCAGGACGCCGGGATCGTCGCCACCCTCAAGCACTTCGCCGGCTACTCGGCCTCCCGGGCCGGACGCAACCTCGCCCCCTCTCCCATGGGGCCGCGCGAACGCGCCGACGTCCTGCTGCCGCCCTTCGAGATGGCCGTCCGCGAGGGCGGCGCCCGGTCCGTGATGCACTCCTACACCGACACCGACGGCGTGCCCGCCGCGGCCGACGAGGACCTGCTGACCGGGCTGCTGCGCGACACCTGGGGCTTCGACGGCACCGTCGTCGCCGACTACTTCGGCATCGCCTTCCTCAAGATCCTGCACGGCGTCGCCGCCGACTGGGCCGACGCCGCCGGCACCGCGCTGCGGGCGGGCGTCGACGTCGAGCTGCCCACCGTCAAGACGTTCGGCGCGCCCCTGGCGGAGGCCGTCGCCGACGGCCGGGTACCGGAGGCGCTGATCGACCGCGCCCTGCGCCGGGTGCTCACCCAGAAGGCGGAGCTCGGGCTGCTCGACGCGGACTGGAACCCCGTGCCGCCCGCGCTGGAGGGCGCCGACCTGGACGACCCGGACGCCCTGCGCGGCCGGATCGACCTGGACGGCCCGGAGAACCGGGCACTGGCCCGCGCGGTCGCCGAGGAGGCGGTCGTGCTGCTGAGCAACGACGGCACCCTGCCGCTGCACCGGCCGCGCCGCGTCGCCCTGGTCGGCCCCAACGCCGACGAGCCCACGGCCGTCCTGGGCTGCTACTCCTTCCCGATGCACGTCGGCGTCCAGCACCCCGGGACCCCGGTCGGCGTCGACCTGCCCACCCTGCGCGACACCCTGGCCGCCGAGTTCCCCGACACCGAGTTCACGGTGGCGCGCGGCACGGGCGTCGACGACGGCGACGCCACCGGCATCCCCGAGGCCGTCCGGGCGGCCCGGGACGCCGACGTCGTCGTCGCCGTCCTGGGCGACCGCGCCGGGCTGTTCGGCCGCGGCACCAGCGGCGAGGGCTGCGACGTCGAGTCGCTGGCCCTGCCCGGCGCCCAGCAGCAGCTCCTCGACGCGCTGCTCGACGCGGGCACACCGGTGGTGACGGTCCTGCTCGCGGGCCGGCCCTACGCCCTCGGCCGCGCCGTGGAGGAGTCCGCCGCGATCGTGCAGTCCTTCTTCCCCGGCGTCGAGGGCACCGCCGCCCTCGCCGGGGTGCTCAGCGGGCGGACCGGCCCGTCGGGCCGGCTGCCGGTGAGCGTGCCGCGCGGGACGGGCACCCAGCCGGCCACCTACCTCGGCGCGCGGCTCACGCACGCCAGCGAGGTGTCCAACGTCGACCCGACGCCCGCCTTCGGCTTCGGCCACGGCCTCACGTACACCACGTTCGCCTGGAGCGACCTCGTGGTGGACGCGCGGGAGGCGGCCACCGACGGCGAGTTCTCGCTGGCGTTCACCGTCCGCAACACCGGCGAACGGCACGGCACCGAGGTCGTCCAGCTCTACCTGCACGACCCGGTCGCCTCGGTCGTCCAGCCGGTGCAGCGCCTCATCGGCTACACCCGGGTGCCGCTGGCCCCCGGCGAGGCGCGCCGGGTGCGTGCCACGGTCCCGGCCGACCTCGCCTCCTTCACCGGCCGCGACGGCCGCCGCGTCGTCGAGCCGGGCGAGCTGGAGCTGCGGCTCGCCGCGTCCAGCACCGACCCGCGCCTGACGGCGACGGTCACCCTGACCGGCCCGGAACGCGCCGTGGACCACACGCGGCGCCTGCACGCCGTCCTCGGCCAGGAGACCGCCGCCGGCGCCTGAGCCGCCGGCGGCACGACGAGCGGTGTCCCCCGGGGAACTTCCCCGGGGGACACCGCCGTTCGCGGGACGCGCCCCGCCCCGTCAGGGGTCCGGGCGGGTCAGGACCGCCGTGAACCGGTAGCGCGAGCCGCGGTACACCGAGCGGACCCACTCGACCGGCGTGCCCGTCCCGTCCCGGGAGTGGCGGGACAGCAGCAGCATCGGCAGGCCCACGTCGGTGGCCAGCAGCCCGGCCTCCCGGGGGGTGGCCGGGGAGGTCTCGATGGTCTCGTCGGCCTCCGCCGGGCGGACGCCGTACACCTCGGCGAGCGTCGTGTAGAGCGAGGCGCGGCGGGCCAGGTTGCGGCGCAGTCCGGGGAAGCGGCGGGCGGACAGGTGGGTCGTCTCGATGGCCATGGGCTCGCCGTCGGCCAGCCGCAGCCGCTCGATGCGCAGCACCCGGTCGCGCGGCTCCACCTCGAGCAGGGCCGCCAGCTCCTCGTCGGCGGCGATGTACCCGATGTCCAGGACCCGGGAGGCGGGATCGAGGCCCTGGGCCCGCATGTCCTCGGTGTACGAGGTGAGTTGGAGCGTCCGGTACACCTTCGGGCGCGCGACGAAGGTGCCCTTGCCCTGGATGCGGTCCAGGCGGCCCTCGCTGACGAGTTCCTGCAGGGCCTTGCGGACGGTGGTGCGCGAGGTGCGGAACTCGACGGCCAGGAGGCGCTCGGCCGGCATCGGCGAGCCCGGCGGACGCGCCTCGGTCATCCGCAGGACGCGCTGCTTGACGTCGTAGTACTTCGGGACGCGGCCGGTACGGCCGGTGCGGCCGGGCGCTCCCGACCGGGCCTGGGCGCTGCTGACGTCCGTGCTCATGACCTGCCTTCCGGCTGCGGTGTCCGGCGCGCGGACGGCAGGGGCCGGCCGCGGTGCCCGTCGGCGGACCGCCGGACCCGGCGCCGCACGCTCGGCGAACCCGTTATAACCGCAGGTCCCCTTTTGGTCTAGTCCAAGGGTCGACGCGTGCGGTTTTACGGGGAGTTGGACGCTCCCGGACGGTGTCGGAGTCGTTATCGGCGAGGACGGGCACGACCCTTGACAGGGCCATAGGTCTAGGCCAAGCTCCCCTTGCTGGTCTAAACCATTTAGGGGAAGCCGGGTCTCGGCCCGTCTAGCCGTCGCGCCGTTCACGAGGGTCACCGCCGAGGGTGTGGGTGCGGGTGTGCACGGCAGTTCCTGAGGAGGGGTGGCGCGTGAAGCGCAAGCTGATAGCCGCGATCGGGGTCGCGGGCATGATGTTCTCCGTCGCCGCGTGCGGAGGCGACAAGGGCGGCGAGGCCGGCGAGGGCGACCGGACGCTCACCGTGTGGGTGATGGACGGCTCCTCGCCGGACCAGTGGCAGAAGGACCTCGCCGCCGAGTTCGAGAAGAAGACCGGGGCGAAGGCCAAGTTCGAGGTCCAGCAGTGGAACGGCATCCAGCAGAAGCTGACCACCGCGCTGTCCGAGGAGAACCCGCCGGACGTCTTCGAGATCGGCAACACCCACACCCCGGCCTACGCCAAGACCGGCGGCCTCGCCGACCTCGGCGACCTCAAGGCCGAGATCGGCGCCGACTGGACCGAGTCCCTCAACGCCTCCTCGATCTACGACGGCAAGCAGTACGCGGCGCCGTGGTACTTCGCCAACCGCGTCGTCCTCTACAACAAGAAGGTCTGGGCGGACGCCGGCCTCAAGGACACCCCCAAGACCCGCGACGAGTTCTACGACGCGCTCAAGACCATCGGTGACAAGACCGACGCCGAGCCGATCTACCTGCCGGGCCAGAACTGGTACCACTTCGTCGGCCTGGTGATCGGCGAGGGCGGCGAACTGGTCAAGAAGAGCGGCGACACGTACGTCTCCAACCTCGACGACCCGAAGGTCGTCGCCGCCGCGGAGACCTACAAGAAGTTCCAGGCCCTGTCGAAGGCGCCCAAGGACAAGGACGAGGCCACCCCGCAGCAGGGCGAGGTCTTCGCCAAGGGCAACGTCGGCGCCTTCATCGGCATGGGCTGGGAAGCCGGCATCGCCGTCAAGGCCAACCCGGAGATCGAGAAGGAGATCGGCTACTTCACCATCCCCGGTGAGACCGCCGACAAGCCCGAGGGCGTCTTCCTGGGCGGCTCCAACCTCGCCGTCGCCGCGGGCAGCGAGAAGCAGGACCTCGCCAAGGAGTTCCTGAAGATCGCCCTGTCCGACAAGTTCGAGGGGCAGCTCGCCAAGCTCAACGGCGTCATCCCCAACAAGGAGTCGCTGCAGGGCAACCTCAAGGGCAACGCCCCCGCCGAGGCCGCCGCGCCGGCCGCCGCCGTCGGCGGCACCACCCCGCTGATCCCGGAGTGGGCCGCGGTGGAGAACGACCCCAACCCGATCAAGACGTACCTGACCGCCGTCCTGAAGGGCAAGTCCCCGGTCGAGGCGGCCAAGCAGGTCGAGGGCGAGTTCAACAAGCGCCTGGCGCAGCAGCAGTAGGAGCGCACGCGCTCCGACCGGGGCGGGGGCCGGCCACGCGACGGCCCCCGCACCGCGTTCGGGCACGTCGAGAAGAGAGATCGCGAGCATGACCGTGCAGACCGAACGGCCGCCCTCCGGCCCGGCGGACCTCCGCAAGGCGGACGACGGGGGACCCGGCGCGCCGGCCCCGCGAGCGGCGTCGCGGGCCGGCGCGTACGCCCCGTACCTGTTGCTGCTGCCCGCCTGCGCGGCCACCGTGCTGCTGCTCGGCTGGCCGCTGCTGAAGGACGTGCTGCTGTCGTTCCAGAACCTCAACATGGCGCAGCTGATCCAGCACGCCACCGAGTGGAACGGCGTCGACAACTACACGGCGACCCTCACCAGCGGGGACTTCTGGCGGGTCACCCTCCGCTCGATCCTGTTCACGGCGGTCAACGTCGTCCTGATCATGGTCCTGGGAGCGCTGGTCGGCCTGCTGCTCGCCCGCCTCGGCAAGCGGATGCGGGTCACCCTGCTGCTCGGCCTGGTGCTGGCCTGGGCCATGCCGATCGTGGCCGCCACCACCGTCTACCAGTGGCTGTTCGCCCAGCGCTTCGGCGTCGTCAACTGGGTCCTGGACAAGCTCGGCTGGCACTCCATGGCCGACTACAGCTGGACCAGCAGCCAGCTGTCGACCTTCTTCGTCATCACCCTGCTGATCGTGTGGATGTCCATCCCGTTCGTCGCGATCAACCTGTACGCGGCGACGACCACCATCCCGAAGGAGCTCTACGAGGCCGCGTCCCTCGACGGCGCCGGCGCCTGGCAGAGCTTCACCACGGTCACCCTGCCGTTCCTGCGGCCGTTCCTCTACGCGACGACCTTCCTGGAAGTCATCTGGGTCTTCAAGGCGTTCGTCCAGGTCTTCCTCTACAACCGCGGCGGTCCCGACCGGCTCACCGAGATCCTCCCCGTCTACGCCTACGTCGAGGGCATGGGCAACCAGCACTACGGCATGGGCGCGGCGATCGCGGTCCTGACCATCCTGATCCTGCTCGGCCTGACCGCCCACTACCTCAGGATCGTGCTCAAGCAAGAGGAGGACGAGCTGTGAAGCGCTCGCTCTTCGGCCGTCTGTGGCCCAACGTCACGGCCGCCGTCCTGTTCGTCGGCTGCGTCTTCCCCGTGTACTGGATGTTCGCCACGGCCCTCAAACCGACCGGCGACATCATCGCGGAGGACCCGGTCTGGTTCCCGACCGACATCACCTTCGAGCACTTCCGCACCGCGACCGGCGTCGACCACTTCTGGACGTACGTCCGCAACTCGCTGACCGTCACCGTCCTGGCCGTCGTCTTCTCGCTGGTCATCGCGCTGGCCGGCTCCTTCGCCCTGGCCCGGATGCGGTTCAGGGGGCGGCGCGGCTTCATCATCGGCTTCATGCTGGCCCAGATGGCGCCCTGGGAAGTCATGATCATCGCGATCTACATGATCGTGCGGGACGCCTCGATGCTGAACAGCCTCGTGCCGCTCACCCTCTTCTACACGATGATGATCCTGCCCTTCACCCTCCTGACGCTGCGCGGCTTCGTCGCCGCCGTGCCCAGGGAGCTGGAGGAGGCGGCGATGGTCGACGGCTGCACCCGCGCCCAGGCGTTCCGCCGGGTCATCCTGCCGCTGCTCGCCCCGGGCCTGATGGCCACCTCGCTGTTCGGCTTCATCACCGCCTGGAACGAGTTCGCGCTGGTCCTGGTGCTCAACAAGGACGCCGAGGCGCAGACCCTGCCGCTGTGGCTGTCCAGCTTCCAGACCCAGTTCGGCAACGACTGGGGCGCGACCATGGCCGCCTCGTCGCTGTTCGCCGTCCCGATCCTGATCCTCTTCGTCTACCTGCAGCGCAAGGCCGTCAGCGGCCTCACCGCGGGCGCCGTGAAGGGATAACGCCCCCCGATGACCACATTCACCACCGGCACCGACACCCTCACCCGGGACGCGCTGGCCGTGCTGCAGCCGGGTTTCGACGGCACCACCGCACCCGACTGGGTGCGTCGCCGGCTGGGCGAGGGGCTGGCCTCCGTCGCCCTCTTCGGCCGCAACGTCGCCGACGCCGAGCAGGTCGCCGCCCTCACCGCGCAGCTGCGGGCCGAGCGGGACGACCTGCTGGTGGCCATCGACGAGGAGAGCGGCGACGTCACCCGCCTGGAGGTGCGCACCGGCTCCTCCTTCCCCGGCAGCCACGCCCTCGGCGCCGTCGACGACACCGACCTCACCCGGGACGTCGCCCGCGAACTGGGCCGCCGCCTCGCCGCGTGCGGGGTCAACCTCAACTGGGCGCCGTCGGCCGACGTCAACGCCAACCCCCACAACCCGGTGATCGGCGTGCGCTCCTTCGGCGGGGACCCCCACCTGGTGGCCCGGCACACCGCCGCCTACGTCGAGGGCCTGCAGTCCACCGGCGTCGCCGCCTGCACCAAGCACTTCCCGGGCCACGGCGACACCGGCGTCGACTCGCACCACGCGCTCCCGCACATCGACCTCGACGCCGAGACGCTCGAGGAGCGCGAACTGCGGCCGTTCCGGGCGGCGATCGAGGCCGGCACCCGCGCCGTCATGAGCGCGCACATCCGGGTCCCCGTCCTCGACCCCGACCGCCCGGCCACCCTCTCCCGCCGCATCCTCACCGACCTGCTGCGCGGCGAACTCGGCTACCGGGGCCTCATCGTCACCGACGGCATGGAGATGCGGGCCGTCTCCGCGACCTACGGACTCGAGCACGGCGTCGTCCTGGCCATCGCCGCCGGCGCGGACGCGATCTGCGTGGGCGGCGGGCTCTGCGACGAGGAGACCGTGCAGCGCCTCCAGGACGCGCTCGTCGGGGCCGTCCGCTCCGGCGAGCTGCCCGAGGAACGGCTGGCGGACGCCGCCGCCCGGGTCCGCGCCCTGGCCGACTGGACCACCGAGGCACGGCGCACCCCGGCCCCGGCGGCCGCGCCCGATCCGGAGATCGGCCTCACCGCGGCCCGCCGCGCGGTGACCGTCACCCGCACCCGGCCCACCGCCCCGCCCGCCGGACCGGTCCACGTGGCCACCTTCGCCCCGGGCGCGAACATCGCCGTGGGCGACGAGACGCCCTGGGGCGTCGGCGCGGAACTGGAACGGCTGCTGCCGGGCACCACCACCGGCTTCTTCACCGGCCCCGACGCCGGTGAACAGGCACTGAGGGCGGCCGGCGACCGGCGCGTCGTCGCCGTGGTCCGCGACGAGCACCGGCACCCGTGGATGCGCGCCGCCCTGGACACCCTGCTCGCCGCCGCCCCGGACACCGTGGTCGTGGAGATGGGGGTGCCGCAGTCCTCCCCGCGCGGCGCCCTGTACATCGCCACCCACGGCGCGGCCCGCGTCTGCGGCGTGGCGGCGGCGGAGGCGGTGCTCGCGGGATGACCCCGGGCCGGTCCGGGGGCCGCGCCCCCGGACCGGCCCCCGGCTCAGCCCGCGGCCGGCTGCACCAGCCGGGCCAGCAGGTCGTCCAGGGTGACCATGCCGGTCAGCCGGCCGGTGCCGTCGCGGACCACCGCCAGGGTGGCCCGGCGGCGGCGCAGCGTCTCGATCGCGTCGGCGACCGTCGTGCCGTCGGTCACCTCCGGTACCGGGCGGGCCAGCTCGCGGGCGTGGGTCGCCCGGCCGCGGGCCCGGGCGACCAGGGCGTCACGGGCGTGCACCGTGCCGAGCACCGCGCCCCCCTCGCGGACCAGCAGCCGGGTGCGGTCGTGGGCGGCGGCCACCCGCAGCAGCTCGTCGATGCCGGCGCCGCCGTCGACCGAGACGATCCGCTCGGCCGGGACGCACAGCGCGCCGACCGGCGTCCCGGGCTCGGTCAGCGAACGCGTCAGCAGCTGCGAGTCGGCCGCGCTGATCAGGCCGAGCCGCTCGGACTCCGTCACCAGGTGGGTGAGCTGCTCGCGGTCGTGGACCGGGGCCAGCTCGTCGCGCGGGGTCACCCGGCACAGCCGTACGAGTCCGTTGCTCACCGCGTTGAGCAGCCGGATCAGCGGCCGCACGGCCTTCACCAGCGCCCGGAAGGGCGGGGACAGCAGCATCGCGGAGCGCTCCGGGTGGGCGATCGCCCACGACTTGGGGGCCATCTCGCCGACCACCATGTGCAGGAACACCACCACGGCCATCGCGACGGCGAACGCCACGCCGTAACTGAGCGCGCCGGGCAGGCCCAGCGCCTGCAGGAGCGGGTCCAGCCGGTGCGAGATCGCGGGCTTGGACACCGAGCCCAGGCCCAGCGTGCACACCGTGATGCCCAGCTGGGCGCCGGCCAGCATCAGCGACAGCTCGCGCAGGCCGGCCAGCGCGGAGCCCGCGCCGCGCCGCCCCTCGGCCGCCGCCTTCTCCATGCGGTGCCGCTTGGCGGCGACCAGCGCGAACTCGGCGGCCACGAAGAACCCGCTGCCGATCAGCAGCAGCACGGTCACGAAGAGGGCCATCGGGAAACTCATGCGGGCTCCTCCGTCGTCCGCTCCTCCACCAGGGGGGTGATCCGTACGCGCTCGGCCACGTGCCGGTCGAGCGTGCGGACGTCGATCACCGCGCCGCCGCCCGCGGGCAGCGCGACGGTGATCCGGTCGCCGACCGCGGGGAAGCGGCCCAGCCGGTCCACGATCAGCCCGGCCACCGTGTCGTAGTCGTCCTCCTCGGGCAGGTGCACGCCGGTCGCCTCGGCCACCTCGTCCAGCCGGCGGCCGGCGTCCACGAGCCAGCCGTCGCCGTCCGCGACCGCCGCCTCGGTGACCTCGTCGGTCTCGTCGGCGATGTCCCCGACGAGTTCCTCGGCGATGTCCTCGTAGGTGACGACGCCGGCCACGCCGCCGTGTTCGTCCAGGACGACGGCGAACTCGTCGTCCTGCTCGCGCATCCGCGCCACCGCGTCGGGCAGCGGGAGCGTGTCCGGCAGCAGCAGGGGCCGGCGGGCCGCCGCGCCCGCGGTGGCGCCGGCGAACCGGCCGGCGGGCAGCGCCATCAGCTCGCGCACGCCCAGCACGCCCGCGACGTCGTCGGGGTGGTCGCCGAGCACGGGGTAGTTCGAGTGGCCGTGGGCGGCGATCAGCCCGACCGCCTCGTCGGCGCTCGCGTCCCTGCGCACGAACACGGCGTCCGCGCGCGGCACCATCACCTCGCGCAGGGTGCGCTCGGAGAAGTCCAGCGCGTGGTCCAGCAGGGTGGCGGTGTGCCCGGGCAGCGCGCCGCTCTCGTGCGACTCGCCGATCAGGTGGCCGAGCTCCTCCAGCGTGGCGCCGTGGTGCAGCTCCTCGACCGGCTCGATGCCGACGCGGCGCAGCAGCCGGTTCGCCGCGCCGTCGAAGACCCGCACGAGCGGCCCGACCACCTTCAGGTACGCCAGGGTGGAGCCGGCCAGGGCCTTCGCCAGCCGCTCCGGCACGGCGATCGCGAGGTTCTTCGGGGCCAGTTCGCCCAGCACCATCTGCACGACGGTGGCGAGGACGAAGGCCAGCACCACGGAGATCCCGCTCACGGCGGCGTCGGGGATGCCGACGCCCGACAGCGCGGGCCTGAGCAGCGCGGACACCGACGGCTCGGCGATGAAGCCGACGACCAGACCGGTGACGGTGATGCCGAGCTGGGCGCCCGACAGCATGAACGACAGGCGCTGCAGCACCTTCAGGGCGCGGGCGGCCCCGCGGTCCCCGGCCTCGGCCTCACGGGCGAGCGCGAGCCGGTCGGCGGAGACGTAGGCGAACTCCTGGGCGACGAAGTAGCCGGTGCCGGCGGTGAGCACGAAAACGGCCAGCAGGCCCAGCAGCGCCTCGGCGGCACTCATCGCACACCACCCCGCCGGGTGCCGCGGTCAGGAGTGCTGGGGCGGGATGGTCCGGGACTGTGCCCCGGGGGGTCCGTCGGTCTGGCGGACAAGCGGGTGACTCCTCGTACGTGGTCGGTCTCGGGTGCAACGATTGTCACCCGGCCCGTGTTCCCGGTCGCTCGGATGCCGCACCCGTGCGGCGCCGGACCCGGCGCGGGGCGCTCCCCGCGCACGACCGCGGTGCGGCGGGGCGGTCGTCGGCGTACGGGGACGGCGGGAGCGCCCGAGATGGCGGAGCGTGTCGTTGTTGGGCCGAACGGGTGACCATGCGTAAGAATTGACCGATGCAGACAGCCAGCGCGACCCAGGACGGAGCATGCCGGTGAGCAGCCACGATGTCACCGACGAACAGTGGGAAGGGCTCGCCCAGGTCGTGCCGCTGCGTGGCCGTGACGCCTGGCCGTCCGCAGTGGGCCACCGGTCCGTGCCCGAGGCCGAGACCGAGGCGCGACGCCGCTTCGTCGTCCTGCGGGTGAACGTGTTCGCGGACGCCCGCGACGTCGCCGAGACGCTGATGGCCGGGATACCGGTGCTGCTCGACCTGACGGGGGCGGAGACGGAGGTCGCCAAGCGGGTCCTGGACTTCAGCACGGGGGTCGTCTTCGGCCTGGCGAGCGGAATGCACCGGGTGGACCGCAACGTCTTCCTGCTGACCCCGGCCGGCACGGAGGTGACCGGCCTGATGGAGGGCGTCGGGGTTCCGGGAGCGTGAGCGGCGTGCCGCCGGGTGCGGGTGCGGGTGCGGGGGCGCGTGGCGCGCGGGGTGCCGGAGGGCCGCACGCGGAGGCGCGCGAGGCGCCCGGGGAGTGAAGGCGCGCGCAGGACGCATCGTCCGAACGGAGGAAGACCGCCCGAGCGGAACGGTTCGCCCCGCATCGGCGTCCTAACGTCCCGCACATGATCCGACCCTCCCCGGCCTCTCCGCCCTCCCCGACTTCTCCGGCCTCCCCGTCGTCCCCGGCGGACCCGGGCCCGCCGCCCG
Organism: Streptomyces sp. NPDC034670; assembly: GCF_055574875.1. Classification (NCBI taxonomy): domain Bacteria; kingdom Bacillati; phylum Actinomycetota; class Actinomycetes; order Kitasatosporales; family Streptomycetaceae; genus Streptomyces; species Streptomyces sp. NPDC034670. Next base: position 121,184 of record NZ_JBVITR010000004.1, on the reverse strand, counting down.
CGCCCGCGGCCCCGGACGGGAGTCCGGCGCCGGCCGCACCGCCCGCCGGGTCCGCCGGCCGTCCGCTGCCCCTGCCCGGCGCCCGCCCCGACGGCACCGTGGGGCACCCCGGCCGGCCACGGGTCACCGAGCTGCTGCTGTCCGCCTTCGCCGGGCACCGCGGCGTCGGGCTCCCCCTCGGGGCGCTCACCCTGCTCGCCGGCCCCAGCGGCAGCGGCAAGACCAGCGCCCTGCGCGCCTACGAGGCCCTCGCCCGGCTCGGCGGCGGGGCCGCGCTCGGCGAGGCGTTCCCCGACCCGGGCGCCTGCGTGCCGGAGCGGGCCCGGGCCGACGCCCAGCAGCGGCGCGGCTTCCGCCTCGGCTGCACCGCCGACGGCCCCGAGGGTCCCGTCCGGCTCGAGGTCGCCGTCCAGGCCGAACCCGAACTGCGGATCGTGGGGGAGCGGCTCACGGCGGACGGGCAGGTCCTGCTGGAGACCGCCCTGCGCGATCCCCGGCGCCGCACGGTGCAGGCCGCCTGGCACACGGCCGGGGCGACCCCGGTGACCCGTGCCCCCCTGCCGGACGACCGCCTCGGCACCGCGCTGCTGCCGCTGCGCGTGGCCGGCACGACGCCCGGGCAGCGCAGGGTGCTCGCCGCCGCCGAGCAGATGGTGGTCGCCCTGCGCTCCGTCTTCCCCTGCGACCCCCGCCCCGACCGGATGCGCGCCCCCGTGCCGACCGGCACCGGCCGGCTGCTCGGCGGCTGCGACAACCTCGCCGACGTGCTGTGGCGCACCCGCGTGGAGTGCGGGCGCCGGCACGCGCTCCTGGTGGCCGCGGTGCGCGCCGGGTGCGCCGGGCCGGTCGCCGACCTGCTCGCCGAGCCGTACGGCGCGGGACGGGTCCGCGCCCTGCTGGCCCGGGGCGACGGCACCCGCACCGATCTGCGGCTGCTGGGCGACGGCGAACTGCGCTACACCGCCCTCGCGCTGGTGCTGCTCACCGGCCCCGGCGTGCTGGAGGTCGACGCGCCCGGCGAGGTCCCCGCCGCGCTGCAGACCCTCACGGTGCTCGCCGACGGCCTCGACCGGGCACTGGACCCGCTCCAGCGCGCGGAACTGCTGCGGCTGGCGGCGCGGATGTGCGAACGCGGACACATCCGGCTGGTCGGCACGGTGAGCGACGCCTCCTGGGCCACGGAGGCGGACGGGGTGACGGTGGTGCACCTGGGCCGCGGAGGCGGACGGGACGAGGGTGGTACACCTGGACCGTGACCGATCCGCACGACCACACCTCCCCGGGCCCGCCCGCCGACGGGGGCCCGCGCGAGCCCCTCGGCGTGGCGGCACTCCAGCGCCGCCTCGCCGAGTTCGCCGCGGCGCGCGACTGGCAGCCCTACCACACCCCGAAGAACCTCGTCGCCGCGCTCAGCGTGGAGGCGTCCGAACTGGTCGAGATCTTCCAGTGGCTCACGCCGGAGGAGTCCGTCCGCGTCATGGACGACCCCGGCACCGCGCATCGCGTCACCGACGAGGTCGCCGACGTCCTCGCCTACCTCCTCCAGTTGTGCGAGGTCCTCGGCATCGACCCGCTGACCGCACTGGCCGACAAGATCGACCGCAACGAGCGCAGGTTCCCGCGCTGACGAACCCGGACGCCCGAACCGAGGACGCCCGAACCGAGGACGCCCGGCCCCGCGGGTGCCCCGCGAGTGCCGGAGTGACGTATCCAATCCTTACTCTCCGTAGTCGACGGAGTGGTCGTGCGGGCCTGTGTTTCCCCAGATTTCGGTCTTCCTCTGGCTTTTTGTCTCGCGCTCCCTCACTCTGGGTAGTGAACAGGGGAGTTCGGGCGGAAGAAGACGGGGGCAGCGCATGGACGCTGTGCGGCTCATCGTGACGAGCAGGCGGGCCCTGGCCGCGGGCGGCGACCGGCCGGCGCTGCTGACCGAGGTGTGGCAGGCGCAGGCCCTCGCCCAGGCGATAGGCAGCCGCCTCGCGGTCGCCGGTCCACCGGAACTGCGCGGCGAGGCGCTGGGGCTGACGGAGCTGGCGGGCCGCGGCTGCGGTGTGCTGGGCGCCCCCGAACTCGACCCCGGGGAACTGCGCGCGGCCCAGCTCACCGAACTGGGCGAGGCACGCCAGTCGCTGAGGTACCTCGGGGGACTGCTCGGCGAGGTCGGCATCGCCCTGGTCGGCCTCGCCTGCTCCGCGGACGACGAGGCCACGTACTGGCAGTGCATGGAGGCCATCGACGCGGCGGACGAGTCCCGGGACCGCGTCCTGGAGATGCTCCGCAAACTGGCCGACCGCGAGCAGGCGCTGCCGGAGCGGGAGGCCGGCTGACCGGTCCCCCGGCACCGGCCGCGGGGCGCGCCGGGGGGGACCGGTCGGGCCGGAGCGGCCGGGCGTGCAGGATGGACGCATGGATCTGCGTATCTTCACCGAGCCCCAGCAGGGGGCCACCTACGACACTCTGCTCACCGTCGCCAAGGCCACCGAGGACCTCGGCTTCGACGCCTTCTTCCGCTCCGACCACTACCTCAAGATGGGCTCCGTGGACGGCCTGCCCGGCCCCACCGACGCCTGGATCACCCTCGCCGGACTCGCCCGCGAGACCCGGCGCATCCGGCTCGGCACGCTGATGACCGCCGGCACCTTCCGCCTCCCCGGCGTCCTCGCCATCCAGGTCGCCCAGGTCGACCAGATGTCCGGCGGCCGCGTCGAGCTGGGCCTGGGCGCGGGCTGGTTCGAGGAGGAGCACAAGGCGTACGGCATCCCCTTCCCGAAGGAGAAGTTCGGCCGCCTCGAGGAGCAGCTGGAGATCGTCACCGGGCTGTGGGCCACCGAGGTCGGCAAGACCTTCGACTTCCACGGCACGTACTACGACCTCACGCAGTCCCCGGCGCTCCCCAAGCCCGCCCAGCGCAAGGTGCCGGTGCTCATCGGCGGCCACGGCGCGACCCGCACCCCGCGGCTGGCCGCCCGGTTCGCCGACGAGTTCAACATCCCCTTCGCCTCGATCGAGGACACCGAGCGCCAGTTCGGCCGGGTCCGCGCCGCGGCCCGGGAGGCCGGCCGGAACCCGGACGACCTCGTCTACTCCAACGCCCTCGTCGTCTGCGTCGGCAAGGACGACCGGGAGGTCGCCCGCCGCGCCGCCGCGATCGGCCGCGAGGTCGACGAACTCAAGGCGAACGGCCTGGCCGGCTCCCCGGCCGAGGTCGTCGACAAGATCGGCCGCTACGCCGAGACCGGCTCCCGCCGGATCTACCTCCAGCTCCTCGACCTGGACGACCTCGACCACCTGGAGCTGATCTCCTCCCAGGTCCAGGCCCAGCTGCCGTAACACGGGCACGGCCACGACGGGACTTCGAACGGGACCGCCCCGGAAGGGGGCGGTCCCGTTCGCCGCGTCCGCGCCCCCGGACGACCCGAATACCCCGAGGCGGACACCGAGCGCTGCACGGCGGTGCTGCTGCTGGAGGCGGATGCGGTGGCACTGGTCCGGCGCGGCAAGGGCGGGGAAGCCGGCCCCGCTCGCCGTGCCGCGGCGCGAGGCGATCGTCGCCGCGCTGCGGGATCCTGTACACCATGCAGCTCTTACACATCGAGGCGTGGGTCGGCAACGAGTGGCAGCGGGTCGTCCGTCTGGGCGACTACGAGCCGCCGGAGGACGGCGACACGGACGACAGCCTGTCGGATGAACTTGAGACCCTCTTGAAGGCCGATCCCGAGATGTTCTGGGTCGAGACCATCACCACCCCGCACGGCGTGCTGTTCGGTCCGGGCGTGCCTCGCCTGTTCCGGCTGTCCCCAGTCCGTTAGCGCGTCGGAGCTCCGGAGAGCCGTCGCCGCCTCCGGGGCTCCCGCGCGTTCACAGCACGCCGAGCGACGTCAGTACCACGAGGCACAGCGTCAGCGACCCGCCGAAGACACCGCCGCCGTACAGGAACGTGGGTCCCCTGGGAGTAGTGGGCTTGTGGTGGATGAGGCCCGCCACGATGCCGATGATGACGGAGAGCAAGGTGCAGATGATCACCACGAGCACCTTGACGCCGAGAGGGAGGTTCAACAGTCCGAGTACCTTTCCGGTGATCGGACCTTCGGCACGCAGCGCTCAGCCCGACCACCACGCGAACAACGTGAGGTCATGCTGAGGCCGTGCCGACGTGTCTTGGCTCTCGGTGCCCTGCCAAGGCTGGTATGGCTGCGCGCTCCACCAGAGGTTGTGCCCGGTATCCGGATAAAACTTGCGAGCCGCACTGATCTGTGACGGAAGAGCAGAAGCGGTACTCCCGGACGCGTCGGAGGCCCAGGTCGCAAGGTAAGGGAAAAGCGCTGCAACTCTACACCCGGCCAACGTAGTTGGTGATCAAACGGTCGCAGACCTGAGACGGTGTCTCCCCGAGCCTCGTGCGGGCGGCGACGGCCGAACGCCCCGGACGGGGCTCTCGTGCGCTCCCGTGCCCCGTCCGGGACCGCCGCTGGGTATGCCCGCGCCCGCAGGCCATGCCGCCAGACGGCCGGGCGCCATGGTGAGGCCCTGGGTGCTCGCCACCGCCGGGCTGCACGCCTGTACCTGCTCGCGGTTCGCCGTCGCCGATGGCCAGACGACCGGCTGCGCCGTCACCGCAAAGCGGCTTTTTACTCCCGGCCACGACGCCGAGCTCAAGTCGTTCCCGGTCCGCACGGGGGCCGACGGCGCCGAGGTCGTCCACATGGTGGACGGTATCGCCGGCCCGGCCGACGCCCTGACGCACGCCCAGAAATTCGGGTTCGGCCGCATGGTCGTCGCGGGGGTGGCCCTGGCCGGTGAGAAGGCCCGGAGGGAGGCGGAGCGGCTGGAGGCCGAGGCCGTTGCGAAGACCGAGGGCCGGGCCGCCCGCGCGAAGCAGCCCGAGAAGGTCACGGCCAAGGTCGGGCGCGCGACCCTCACCGGCCGGATGGACGGCGGCCCCCTCGTCCACGAGGTGAAAGGCAAGGAGCGCCACCCCCTCGAGTTCCGGGCCGCCTGAGCGAGCCGCCCCCGCCGGGCGGTCGGCTCGGGCCGCCCGGCTCCGGGAGGAGCCCCAGTCCTCAAGATCCGGTTTCGTAACGGGCCGGGCGGCCCTCCGCACGGGGACGCCCGGCCGCGGCCGTACGGCGGGACCGCCGCGGCGCCCGGGGGACACGCGCCGGCTCCCGTCCCGCCCGCCGAGGGATGAACCCGCACCCGGGCGGTCAGGATGGAGGCATGACCTACCACGTCGACTCCGAGGCCGGACGGCTGCGCCGCGTCATCCTGCACCGGCCCGATCTCGAGCTCAAAAGGCTCACCCCCAGCAACAAGGACGCCCTGCTCTTCGACGACGTGCTCTGGGTGCGCCGGGCGCGCGCCGAGCACGACGGGTTCGCCGACGTCCTGCGCGACCGGGGCGTCGCCGTCCACCTCTTCGGCGACCTCCTCGCCGAGACGCTGGACGTCCCGGCGGCGCGTGCGCTCGTCCTGGACCGCGTCTTCGACGAGAAGGAGTACGGTCCGCTGGCCACCGACCACCTCCGGGCCGCGTTCGAGACGCTTCCCGCGCGCGAGCTGGCGCAGGTGCTGGTCGGCGGGATGACCAAGCGGGAGTTCCTGGACGTCCACCCGGAGCCGGTATCGGTGCGCTTCCACGTCATGGAGCTCGACGACTTCCTGCTCGATCCGCTGCCCAACCACCTCTTCACCCGCGACACCTCCGCCTGGATCTACGACGGCGTCGCCGTCAACGCGATGCGCTGGCCCGCGCGGCAGCGCGAGACGGTGCACTTCGAGGCGATCTACCGGCACCACCCGCTGTTCCGCGCGGAACCCTTCCACGTCTGGTCCGAGGGGCAGGCCGACTACCCGTCCACCATCGAGGGCGGTGACCTGCTGGTCCTCGGCAACGGCGCGGTGCTGATCGGCATGAGCGAGCGGACCACGCCGCAGGCCGTGGAGATGCTCGCGCACAAGCTCTTCGCGGCCGGCTCCGCCGAGACCATCGTCGCGCTCGACATGCCGAAGAGACGTGCCCTGATGCACCTCGACACCGTGATGACGATGATCGACGGCGACACCTTCACCCAGTACGCCGGGCTCGGCATGCTCCGCTCGTACACCATCGAGCCGGGAGTGGGGGAGAAGGAGCTGAAGGTCACCGACCACCCGCCGGAGCACATGCACCGGGCGATCGCCGCCGCGCTGGGGCTCAGCGAGATCCGGGTGCTGACCGCCACCCAGGACGTCCACGCGGCCGAGCGCGAGCAGTGGGACGACGGCTGCAACGTCCTGGCCGTCGAGCCGGGCGTGGTCATCGCCTACGAGCGGAACGCCACCACCAACACGCACCTGCGCAAGCAGGGCATCGAGGTGATAGAGATCCCGGGCAGTGAGCTGGGGCGGGGCAGGGGAGGGCCGCGCTGCATGAGCTGCCCGGTGCAGCGGGATCCCGTCTAGACCGCCGGACCGCCGGACCGCCGGACCGCCGGACCGCCGGACCGCCGGACCGCCGGACCGCCGGACCGCGGGATCACCGGTCCACGGGATCACCGGTCCGGTGGGCTCATGGACGGAGCGGACTGAGGGACGGAGCGGACTGAGGGACGGACCGGACTGAGGGACGGACCGGTGGACCGCCCGGGAATCCCGTCCGGAGCCGGTCGCGACACCCTGCCGCATAGAAATTCTACCGCCCGTATAGAATTCCAGGCATCCCCGTCCCCGCACCCCTGGAGCGCCCCATGGCGACAGTCCCGACCGCCCTCGCCGGCCGCCACTTCCTCAAGGAGCTGGACTTCACCGGGCAGGAGTTCCGCGCCCTGCTCGGGCTGGCCGCGGAGCTGAAGGCCGCCAAGAAGGCCGGGACCGAGATCCGGTACCTGCGGGGCAGGAACATCGCGCTGATCTTCGAGAAGCCCTCGACGCGCACCCGCTGCGCCTTCGAGGTCGCCGCCGCCGACCAGGGCGCCTCGACGACGTACATCGACCCGAGCGGCTCGCACATCGGGAAGAAGGAGTCCGCCAAGGACACCGCGCGGGTGCTCGGCCGGATGTTCGACGCGATCGAGTTCCGGGGGGACGCCCAGTCCACCGTGGAGACCCTCGCCGAGCACGCCGGGGTGCCCGTCTACAACGGTCTGACCGACGAGTGGCACCCCACCCAGATGCTCGCCGACGTGCTCACCATGACCGAGCACAGCGCCAAGCCGCTCGAGGAGATCGCCTTCGCCTACCTCGGCGACGCCCGCTTCAACATGGGCAACTCCTACCTCGTCACCGCGGCCCTGCTGGGCATGGACGTCCGCGTCGTCGCCCCGAAGGCCTACTGGCCCGCCCAGGAGGTCGTCGACCGGGCCCGGGAGCTCGCCGCGTCCAGCGGGGCCCGCCTCACGCTCACCGAGGAGATCGCCGAGGGCGTCGCGGGCGCCGACTTCGTCGCCACGGACGTCTGGGTCTCCATGGGCGAGCCCAAGGAGGTCTGGGACGAGCGGATCACCGCCCTCGCGCCGTACGCGGTGACCATGGACGTCCTGCGCGCCACCGGCAACCCGGACGTCAGGTTCCTGCACTGCCTGCCCGCCTTCCACGACCTGGGGACGACGGTCGCCCGCGAGGTGCACGAGAGCCACGGACTGACCTCGCTGGAGGTGACGGACGAGGTGTTCGAGTCGGCACACTCGGTCGTCTTCGACGAGGCGGAGAACCGCCTGCACACGATCAAGGCGGTCCTGGTGGCGACCCTGGCCTGAGCGCCGGCCCCGCCGCGGGGCGGGGCCCACGGGGGAACCCGGTCAGAGGGGGCGCCGCTGGCGCGGGATCGCCGGCAGCCGGAACCACACCGCCTTGCCGGACGCGGTGGGGCGGTGACCGCACGACGAGCTCAGGGTGCGGATCAGCAGCAGTCCGCGCCCGTGCTCCTGCCAGGGGTCCGGCGCTTCGAGGTCCGGGCGGGTGAGGTCGCCGGGCGGCGCCGGGTCGGCGTCGTGCACCTCCACCTGGCAGCCGGTCGGCAGCAGCTCCACCACCAGCTCGATCGGGCCCCTCCCCGAGGTGTGCTCCACGGCGTTGGCCACCAGCTCGGCGGTCAGCAGCTCCGCGGTGTCGCTGTCGGCGGCGTGTTCCCGCTCGGCCAGCGCCGTGCGGACCAGCGCACGCGCCACCGGCACCGCCGCGGTGGTGTGCGGCAGTGCGACGCGCCAGGAAGCGGAGGTCTGGGGGAGTTCGTGCACAGCGGGTCCGTTCGGGGAGCAGGCTGTCCTGCTTTCACGCGGCAATGGTACGGCGCGCCCGCCGGGACCCGGCGAGGGGGCGTCGAACCGGTGGACCGCACCGGGTGTCGCGCATTCGTGACGGCAGTCACCAATGAACAACAGCTTTCCGGGGTAGAGCTGCGGTGAGCAGTGCCGTGCCCGCCCGAGGAGGCCGCCCCATGAGTCCCTTCACCGGCTCCGCCGCCCGCACCGCCCGCTGGGAGCATCTGCGCGCCGACCTCGCCGACGGCGTCGCCACCGTCACCCTCGCCCGCCCCGAGAAGCTCAACGCGCTCACCTTCGGCGCCTACGCCGACCTGCGCGACCTGCTCGCCGAGCTGTCCCGGGAGCGGTCCGTGCGGGCCCTGGTGCTGGCCGGCGAGGGACGCGGCTTCTGCTCCGGCGGCGACGTCGAGGAGATCATCGGCGCGACCCTCTCCCTGGACACCGCCCAGCTGCTCGACTTCAACCGGATGACCGGGCAGGTCGTCCGGGCGGTGCGGGAGTGCCCGTTCCCGGTGGTCGCCGCGGTGCACGGGGTGGCGGCCGGCGCCGGCGCGGTCCTCGCCCTGGCCGCGGACTTCCGGGTGGCCGACCCCAGCGCCCGCTTCGCCTTCCTCTTCACCCGGGTCGGCCTGTCCGGCGGCGACATGGGCGCCGCCTACCTGCTGCCCCGGGTGGTCGGCCTCGGGCACGCGACCCGCCTGCTCATGCTGGGCGAGCCGGTGCGGGCGCCCGAGGCCGAGCGGATCGGCCTGATCAGCGTGCTCGCCGACGAGGGCGGCGCCGACGAGGCCGCCCGGGACCTCGCCCGCCGCCTGGCCGACGGTCCGGCACTGGCGTACGCCCGGACCAAGGCGCTGCTCACGGCCGAGCTGGACATGCCGCTGGCCGCCGCCGTCGAACTGGACGCCGCCACCCAGGCCCTCCTGATGAGGGGCGAGGACTACGCCGAGTTCCACGCGGCCTTCACCGGGAAGCGCCCCCCGAAGTGGCGGGGGCGGTAGCCGTGAGGATCGCCGTCATCGGGGGCGGGCCCGGCGGCCTGTACGCCGCCGCGCTGCTGGGGCGCCTCGACCCCGCCCACGAGATCACCGTCTGGGAGCGCAACGCCCCGGACGACACCTTCGGCTTCGGCGTCGTCCTGTCCGACGAGACGCTCGGCGGCATCGAGCACGCCGACCCGGTGGTCCACGCGGCCCTGCGGCGGCACTTCGTGCGCTGGGACGCCATCGACGTCGTGCACCGGGGGGTGCGCCACACCTGCGGCGGACACGGCTTCGCCGCCCTCGGCCGGCGCCGGCTGCTGCGGATCCTGCAGGAGCGCTGCCGCTGTCTCGGGGTGGAGCTGCGCTTCGGGGCCGCGGCGCCGGACGCGGAGCGGCTGGCGCGGACGCACGACCTGGTGATCGCCGCCGACGGGGTGCACAGCACCACCCGCGCGGCCTTCTCCGAGGTGTTCCGGCCCCGGATCACCGTGCACCGCTGCCGCTACATCTGGCTGGCCGCCGACTTCGCCCTCGACGCCTTCCGCTTCGAGACCGCCGAGACCGAGCACGGCGTGATGCAGCTGCACGGCTACCCCTACGCCCGCCCCTCGCCCGGCCGCCACCCCGCGTCAAGGCGCTCCGGGCCGCCGGACCGAGGCGCGTCCACGGTGATCGTCGAGATGCGCGAGGAGGTGTGGCGGGCCGCCGGGTTCGACGGGATGGACGGGGGCGAGTCGATCGAGCGCTGCGCCAAGACCTTCGCCGACGCGCTCGGCGGGCGCCCGCTGAGGTCCAACGACTCGGCCTGGACCACCTTCCGCACGGTCGTCAACGAACGCTGGTCCCACGGCAACGTCGTGCTCCTCGGCGACGCCGCCCACACCGCCCACTTCTCCATCGGCTCCGGCACCAAGCTCGCCGTCGAGGACGCCCTGGCCCTGGCCGCCTCCTTGCGCGAGCGGCCCTCGGTGCAAGGCGCGCTGACCGCGTACGAGGCGCGGCGGCGGCCCGTGGTCGAGTCCGCCCAGCGCGCGGCCCGGGCCAGCCTGGAGTGGTTCGAGGACCTGGAGCTGTACCTCGGCCAGCCGCCCCGCCGGTTCGCCTTCAACCTGCTGACCCGCAGCCGCCGCGTCACCCACGGCAACCTGCGGCTGCGCGACGCGCGCTTCACCGGGGCCGTGGAGCGCGAGTCCGGCTGCCCGCCCGGCACGCCCCCGATGTTCACCCCCTTCCGGCTGCGCGGCCTGACGCTGCGCAACCGGGTCGTCGTCTCCCCCATGGACACGTACTCCGCGACGGACGGCGTCCCCGGCGACTTCCACCTCGTCCACCTGGGCGCCCGGGCCCTGGGCGGGGCGGGACTGGTGATGACCGAGATGGTCTGCGTCAGCCCGCAGGGGCGCATCACCCCCGGCTGCGCCGGCCTGTGGACCGGCCGCCAGGCCGAGGCGTGGCGGCGGATCACCGACTTCGTGCACACGCGGGCCCCCGGCACCGCGATCGGCGTGCAGCTCGGCCACAGCGGGCGCAAGGGCTCGACCAAGCTCATGTGGGAGGGCATGGACGAGCCGCTCGACGAGGGCAACTGGCCCCTCGTCGCCGCCTCCCCCCTCCCGTACAAGCCCGGCAGCCAGGTCCCCCGTGAGCTGTCCCGCGCCCGGCTCACCGACATCAGGGAGCAGTTCGTCTCCGCCGCCGCGCGGGCCGCGCGGGCCGGCTTCGACCTGCTCGAACTGCACTGCGCCCACGGCTACCTGCTCTCCGGCTTCCTCTCCCCGCTGACCAACCACCGCACCGACGCCTACGGCGGGTCGCCGGAGAAACGGCTCCGCTTCCCGCTGGAGGTCTTCGACGCGGTGCGCGCGGTGTGGCCCGAGGAGCGGCCCATGACCGTCCGCGTCTCCGCCACCGACTGGGCCGCCGGCGGCACCACCGCCGAGGACGCGGTCGCGATCGCCCGTGCCTTCGCCGCGCACGGCGCCGACGCGATCGACGTGTCGACCGGGCAGGTGGTGGCCGACGAGGAGCCGGAGTTCGGGCGCTCGTACCAGACCCCGTTCGCCGACCGCATCCGTCACCGGGCGGGCGTCCCGGTGATCGCGGTCGGCGCCATCTCCTCCTGGGACGACGTCAACTCCCTGATCCTGGCCGGGCGCGCGGACCTGTGCGCGCTGGCCCGCCCCCACCTGTACGACCCGCACTGGACGCTCCACGCGGCGGCCGAGCAGGGCTACACCGGGCCCGGCGCCGACTGGCCGGCACCGTACCGGGCCGGGAGCCGGCCCCCGCGGACCGGCCGCACGGACCCGCCCGGGCCCCGGCTGCCGCCCGGGGGCTGACGCCCCGGCCCCCGGCCGGCGGTCACACCCCCGCGAACACGGCCCCCGCGTCCCGCAGGCGGTCGTGCAGGCCCCGGAACACGGCCGCCGAGCGGGCGCCGGGCCAGTCGTCGGGGAGCAGGGCGGCGGGGAGGCCGGGGTCCGCGTAGGGGAGGTGGCGCCAGGAGTCCAGGGCGAGGAGGTAGTCCCGGTAGGCCTCCTCGGGCGGGGTGTCCGCACGCCGCTCCCAGGCGCGCAGCACCCCCGCGTGGCGCTCCAGGAACGCCTCGTGCCGCTCGGCGATCCGGGCCAGGTCCCACCAGCGGGCGACCGCCTCGGCGGTGGGCGCGAAACCGAGGTGCTCGCCGCGGAAGAAGTCGACGTAGGCGTCGAGGCGCAGGCGCTCCAGGGTGTGCCGCGTCTCCTCGTACAGCCGCGCCGGGGCGATCCACACGCCGGGCGCCGCCGTTCCGAAGCCGAGGCCGGCCAGCCGGGAGCGCAGGACGTGCCGCTTCTGGCGCTCGGACTCCGGCACGGAGAACACGGCGAGCACCCAGCCCTCGTCCCCGGGCGGTGTGCCGGCGTAGATGCGCCGGTCGCCGTCCTCCAGCAACTGGCGGGCTTCCGGGGAGAGTCCGTAGCCGGCCGCGCCCTCGGCGGTGCGGGCCGGGACGAGCAGCCCGCGCCGCTTGAGCCGGGACACCGAGGAGCGGACGGAGGGGGCGTCCACGCCGACCGCGGCCAGCAGCCGGATCAGCTCGGCGACGGGCACCGGACCCGGCACGAAACGGCCGTACGCGCCGTAGAGCGTGACGATGAGGGACCTCGGGGCGTGCTGGGCTTGCTGGTCGGACACGTTGATCATCTTAGGCGGTGCCGGTCGGTTCCGTTCCCCGGCATCACGCCTGGTCAGCTCCGGTGCCGGTGCCCACGGGGGCGCGCAGCCGGAACCGCTGGAGCTTGCCGGTGGCCGTGCGCGGCAGCGCGTCCGCGAACACGATCTCGCGGGGGCACTTGTACGGCGCGAGTTCGGACTTCACGAAGGCGCGCAGGCGCTCGGCGTCCCGTCGCGCGCCCTCCTGGAGCACCACGTGCGCCACCACCACCTGGCCGCGCGCCTCGTCCGGCCGCCCGACCACCGCCGCCTCCACGACGTCCGGGTGGCGCAGCAGGGCTTCCTCGACCTCGGGACCCGCGATGTTGTACCCGGCCGAGACGATCATGTCGTCGGCGCGGGCGACGTACCGGAAGTAGCCGTCGGGGTCGCGGACGTAGGTGTCACCGGTGATGTTCCAGCCGTCGCGCACGTACTCCCGCTGCCGCGGATCGGCGAGGTAGCGGCAGCCGACCGGTCCGCGCACCGCCAGCAGCCCCGGCTGCCCGTCCGGTACGGGACGGCCGTCGGCGTCCTGCACGCGCGCCTGCCATCCGGGCACCGGGACCCCCGTCGTGCCGGGCCGGATCAGCTCGTCGGCGGCGGAGACGAAGATGTGCAGCAGCTCGGTGGCGCCGATGCCGTTGATGATGCGCAGCCCGGTGCGCTCGTACCAGGCCCGCCAGGTGGCGGCCGGCAGGTTCTCGCCCGCCGAGACGCAGCGGCGCAGCGAAGAGGTGTCGTGCCCGTCCAGTTCGCCGAGCATGGCCCGGTAGGCGGTGGGCGCGGTGAACAGCACCGTCACCCGGTGCTCGGCGACCGCGGCCAGGAGCTGCGGGGGACGGGCCCGTTCGAGCAGCAGCGCGCTCGCCCCGGCCCGCATCGGGAACACCACGAGCCCGCCGAGACCGAAGGTGAACCCGAGCGGAGGGCTGCCGGCGAACACGTCGTCGGCGGTCGGCCGCAGGACGTGCCGGGAGAAGGTGTCCGCGATCGCGAGCACGTCCCGGTGGTAGTGCATGCACCCCTTGGGCCGCCCGGTGGTGCCGGAGGTGAAGGCGATCAGCGCGACGTCGTCGGCCGCCGTGTCCACGGCCGCGTAGGGCGTGCCGGGCGCCGGACGGTTCAGCAGGTCGCCGGGGGAGTCGCCGCCGTACGCGGCGATCGTCAGGCCCGGGACGCCGGCCTCGGCGAGGCCGGCCACGGACCGGGCGTCGCACAGGGCGTGGCGGACCCGGGCGATCTCGCAGATGGTGCCCAGCTCGTGCGGGCGCTGCAGGTCCAGCACGGTGACGGCGATCGCGCCCGCCTTCAGCACCGCCAGCCAGCAGGCCGCCAGCCACGGCGTGGTGGGGCCGCGCAGCAGCACCCGGTTGCCGGGGACCACCCCGAGGTCGCCGGTGAGCAGGTGCGCCAGCCGGTCCACCCGGGCGCGCAGCTCGCCGTACGTCCAGCCGCCGCCGTCGGGGGTGCGGAGGACGGGGCGGTCGCCGGGCGGGCCGTGCAGCAGTTCGGCGGCGCAGTTCAGCCGCTCGGGGTAGGCCAGCTCCGGCAGGTCGAAGCGGAGTTCGGGCCACTCGCCGGCCGGCGGGAGGCGGTCGCGGGCGAAGGTGTCGACGTGCGCGGTGGCCCGTGGGTCCATGTCGGTCCGCCCCCTCGGCGTGGTGGGCTCGCCCCAGGAGCGTAGCGCGTTGGTGACGGCAGTCAACGGTTCGCGATAGCCTCGAAGGCGGCCCAGTGGCGAGGGAAGGGACCGGCGGTGGCCGCATTCTCGCTCGAACCGGAACAGCTCGCCTGGTGCGCCGAGTTGCGCTCCCTGGCCGCCGCACGCCTGCGCCCGCTCGCGGGGAGGGGTGGCCCCGGCCGCGTCAACCGCCCGCTCGTCGCCGAGCTCGGCGCCCTCGGCCTGCTGCCCCGGCTGTTCACCTCCGGCGCCCTCGACCTGTGCCTGATGCGGGAGTCCCTGGCCCGGGTCTGCACCGAGGCGGAGACCGCCCTCGCCCTCCAGGGCCTGGGCGCCCATCCGGTGCACGTCCACGGCACCGCCGCCCAGCGGGCCCGCTGGCTCCCCCGGGTGGGCGACGGCAGCGCGGTCGCGGCGTTCGCGCTCAGCGAGCCGGGGGCCGGTTCGGACGCGGCGGCGCTGTCGCTCGCCGCCCGCCCGGACGGCCCCGGCCGCTGGCGGCTCACCGGCGAGAAGTGCTGGATCTCCAACGCCCCCGAGGCCGACCTCTACACCGTCTTCGCCCGCACCTCCCCCGGCGCCGGCGCCCGCGGCGTCACCGCCTTCCTGGTCCCGGCCGACCGCCCCGGCCTCACCGGCTCGGCCCTCGACCTGCTCTGCCCGCACCCCGTCGGGAGCCTCGGCTTCGACGCCGTGCCGGTGACGGCCGACGACCTCCTCGGCGAGGTGGACGGCGGCTTCCGGGTCGCCATGGGCACCCTCAACCTGTTCCGCCCCAGCGTCGGCGCCTTCGCGGTCGGCATGGCCCAGGCGGCCCTGGACGCGACCCTCGACCACACCGCCCGGCGGGAGGCGTTCGGCGGGAGGCTGAAGGACCTCCAGGCGGTCGCCCACCAGGTCGCCGAGATGGCCCTGCGCACCGAGTCGGCCCGCCTGATGGTGTACGCGGCGGCGACGGCGTACGACGCGGGCGCGCCGGACGTCCCGGGGCGCGCCGCCATGGCGAAGCTGCTGGCCACCGAGACCGCGCAGTACGTCGTCGACCGGGCCGTCCAGCTCCACGGCGCCCGGGCCCTGCGGCGCGGGCACCTGCTCGAGCACCTCTACCGCGAGGTCCGCGCGCCCCGGATCTACGAGGGGGCGAGCGAGGTCCAGCGGGGCATCGTCGCCAAGGAGCTGTACAGGACCCTGGAGGACCGGTGACCGCCGAACGCGTCAACCCGCCCGGCCTCTGCCCGCCGGCCGGCTTCTCGCACGCCGTGGTCGCCACCGGCACCCGGGCGGTGTTCCTGGCCGGCCAGACCGCCCTCGACGGCGCCGGCGAGGTGGTCGGCGACACCCTGCCCGAACAGTTCTCCCGGGCCCTGGCCAACCTCCTCGCGGCCCTGCGCGCGGCCGGCGGCACCCCCGCCGACCTGGCCCGCGTCACCGTCTACGCCACCGATGTGGCCGCCTACCGCACCCACGCCCGCGAACTCGGCCGGCGGTGGCGGGAGCTGGCGGGCCGGGACTACCCGGCGATGGCGGTCGTCGAGGTGGTCCGGCTGTGGGACGAACGGGCGCTGGTGGAGCTCGACGGATTCGCGCTGCTGCCCTGAGCGGCCGGACGGCCCTTAGCGTGGAGGGATGCCGGAGATCACGCTCAGCGCGGGCACCGTCGAGTACGAGGACACGGGGGGCGGGGGCCCGGTCGTCGTCCTGCTGCACGGGCTGCTGCACGATTCCTCGGTCTGGCGGAAGATGATCGCCGAACTGCGCACCGACCACCGGCTCCTCGCGCCGACCCTGCCGTACGGCTCGCACCGCAGGCCGATGACCCGGCCGCCCACGCCCGACCTGGTCAACGAGCTGGTCGCGGAGTTCCTGCGGCGGCTGGACCTGCGGGACGTCACCCTCGTCGAGAGCGACTGCGGACGCGCCCAGACGGTCGCGGCCCGGCACCCCGAGCGGCTGGCGCGGCTGGTGCTGATCTCCTGCGAGGCCTTCGACAACTACCCGCCGGGCCTGCCCGGCAAGATGATCACCGCGGCCTGCAGGGTGCCCGGGGGCGTCCCGCTCATGGTCCGCGTCCTGGGCCTGAAACCGCTGCGCCGGCTGCCGTTCGGCCTCGGGGCGCTCACCAGGCGTCCCGTGCCGGACGAGATCGTCGACCGCTGGCTGCGCCCCTTGCGCACCGACCCGGCGATCCGGCGGGACTTCCGGCACTACGGGACCCACGTCCGGCGGACGGAGCTGCTCGAGGCCGCCCGGGGACTGCGCCACTTCGACCGGCCCGCGCTGGTCGTCTGGGCGGCCGAGGACCGGATGATGCCCCGCGAGCACGGCCGCCGGCTGGCCGAGCTGCTGCCGCGGGGCCGGCTGGTGGAGCTCAAGCACACGCGGACGCTGATCGCCGAGGACCGGCCGGAGCGCCTCGCCTCCCTCCTGCGGTGGTTCGTGGCGCAGGGGTGAGCGGCGCCCGGCCGGGATCAGGCGGCGGCCGCGAGGCGGTCGGCGGGCGCCCGGTGCGGGGCGACCACCCGGCCGTCGGGGCGCAGCTCACCGGTGTCGTCGAAGACGATCGAACCGTCGCAGAGCAGGCTCCAGCCCTGCTCGGGGTGGGCGGCCACCACGTGCGGGGCGGGGGATCCGGTCTGCCGGCAGGAAGGCTGGTGGGCACACATGGCGCACCTCCGCATCGGTGGGGACGGTCCGGAAGGGCCGTACAGGGATGACCGTGCTCCCGCCGCGAACTCATCGGAAGGACCCGCCGGGGAACGTGGCGGTTCCCGGACCCTTCCGGGACGGTTCCCGGACGACCGCTGCGGACGCGTCACCGCAGGAGCCGCCCCCCACCTCCCTCCGGCGGAGCCGCCCCCGCGGCTGACGGCGGGGGACCGCGGCACCCCGCGCCGGGACGTCCCGCGGACCACGGGGGCCGGGCGGCGCCGGACCCCGCGGGGCGTGCCGCCGGCCGGTGACCGCGGCCCGGCGGCACGCCCGGCGCGCCTCGGACACGCCCCGCTCACAGCTCGTTCGCCGGCCACTCCAGCAGGCGGGCGCCGATCACCGCCGTCTGGAGCATGTACCGGTGGGACGGGTCCGAGGGGTCGGCGCCGGTGAGCTTGTGGATGCGCTCCAGGCGGTAGGTCAGGGCGCGCACGCTCAGGGAGAGACGGCGGGCCGCCTCCGCGGCGACGCAGCCGGAGTCGAAGTACGCGGTGAGCGTGTCGAGGAGGGGTTCGGCGCCGCCGCGGGCCGTGGTGAGCGGGCCCAGGGTGTTGCGGACCAGGTCGGCCATGGCCTGGCGGTCGCGGGCCAGCACGGGGTAGACGAGCAGGTCCGCGGCGCGCAGCACCGGATCGTCCAGCTCCAGCCGCTCGGCGATCTCCAGGATGTTCAGCGCCTCCTCGTAGGAGTGGACGACCCCGCCGGGCCCGGACCGCGGGCGGCCGACGGCGACCTGCCCGCCGTCGGTGGCGGCGTGCGCCTGTTTGGCGAAGTGGAGGAGGACGTCCTCCTGGTGCCCGGGGGCGATGCACAGCAGCCGCCCGTCCTTGGTGGTGAGCAGGATGCTGCGGTTGCCGAACCGGGAGAAGAGGGAGTGCTCCACCTGCCGGGGGACCGGGTCGCCCTCCTCGTAGGGGACGGCTCCCCGGGCGACGGCCACCGCGTGCTCGTGGGACAGCCGCAGCCCGAAGCGTTCGGCGCGCTCGGCGAGCCGCCCCAGGTCGCTGCGGCCGTAGAGCAGGTCGTCGATGAACTCCCGCCGGATCGCCTCCTCCTGACGCACCGCCAGGCGCTGGGCCCGCTCGTAGCCCTCGGCGAAGACGTCCACCACCTGCTGGACGGCCGCGAGGACGCCGTCGGCCGAGTCGGAACCGCGGGGCCACGCCGCGCGGGCGGCGGACAGGTGGGCCCGGACCAGGACGCGCAGGCCGAAGCCCGCCTCCGCGGCCCGTTCGCCCAGGGCCCGCCGGGAGGCGATCTCGTCCCGGGTGAGGCGTCTGCCCGTGGCCGCGACCTCGGCCAGGATCTGGGCATAGCCGTCCAGATACTCCTCCGGGATCTCCCGCTCTGTCACGTCGTCCCCCTCGATTTTGACGCCTCCTTAGCGCGTCACCGGCATGGAGATCCTAGTGAACATTGCCGGAATCCGGCAATGCGTGGGCGGAAGACGATGGGGAAAGATGGCCCGCGGGGAGCACTGCACACGGTTCCGGTGCCGGGTACCGGCAGGTACCCGTGCCGGAACCGGAGGGGAGCGGTGCCACCGCGGAAACCGGCCGTGAGCGGGGAAGGGGGGACGGAAGTGCGTACGTTCGTGGAAGCCGCCACGGGCCTGCCCACCCTGCTGTTCACCGCCGCCCTCGTCGTGGTGGTCTGCTTCTGGCTGCTGGTGGCCGCCGGTGTCGCCGGCAGCCGCAGCTTCGACTCCGACGCGGATCTCGGCGCCCTCGGGATGGGCGGGGCCCCGGTCGCGGTCGCGTTCTCACTGCTGACGGTCCTCGCCTGGCTCCTCGCCACCGGTGCGGGCGTCCTGCTGGCCGCGGCCCTTCCCGAGGGGCCCGCCGCCGGACTGCTGCGCCCCCTCACCGCGTGCGGCGCGCTGCTCGTCTCCTGGCGGCTCACCCGCCTGTTCGTCCGGCCGCTGCACCGCCTCTTCCCGGACGAACCCGGCCCGTCCCGGTCCGCCCGCGCGCTCGCCGGGGACCGGGACGGCGCACCGCGTCCGCTCCGCGACGGGGCCGGGCGGCCCCGCCCGCACGACCGCGCCGCCTGAGCCGGAGCCCCGCGGCCGTGCCCCCGGGCCCCTCCCGCGACACCCGGGGCGCCGGCCCGGCGCCCGCCCGTCCCGCCGAGTCCCTTCGCCTTCTCACCCGTTGTCCTTGCCCGTTCCGGCCTGTCCCACCTTCTCCCGACCGGCCGTCAGCCCCGAAGGACGTCTCCCATGGATGCCGCCACCGTGGGCATCGCCGTGTTCGCCGGCGTCTGCCTGCTGTTCGTACTCGTCGTGCTGTTCGCCTTCTCCAAGCTGTTCCGCAAGGTGGAACAGGGCAAGGCGCTGATCGTCTCCAAGACCCGGAAGGTCGACGTGTCCTTCACCGGGCAGGTTGTGCTGCCGGTGCTGCACAAGGCCGAGGTGATGGACATCTCGGTGAAGACCGTCGAGATCACCCGGGCCGGCAAGGAGGGCCTGATCTGCCGGGACAACATCCGCGCGGACATCCGCATCACGTTCTTCGTCAAGGTCAGCAAGACCGCGGAGGACGTCATCAAGGTCGCCCAGGCCGTCGGCACCGCGCGGGCCAGCGACCGGAACACCCTGCAGGAGCTGTTCCACGCCAAGTTCTCCGAGGCGCTGAAGACCGTCGGCAAGCAGATGGACTTCACCGACCTCTACACCAAGCGCGAGGAACTGCGGTACCGGATCATCGAGGTCATCGGCGTCGACCTGAACGGCTACCACCTCGAGGACGCCGCGATCGACTACCTGGAGCAGACGCCGCTGACCCAGCTCGACCCCGGCAACGTCCTGGACGCCCAGGGCATCCGCAAGATCACCGAGCTGACGGCCGTGGAGCACATCCGCACCAACGAGGCCCAGCGCGGCGAGGAGAAGGAGATCACCCGGCAGAACGTCGACGCGCGCGAGGCGATCCTGGAGCTGGAGCGCCGGCAGGCGGACGCCGAGATCAAGCAGCGGCGGGAGATCGAGACCGTACGGGCCCGCGAGGAGGCCGAGACCGCGCGGGTGGTGGAGGAGGAGCGGCTGCGCGCGCAGAGCGCCTTCCTGCGCACCGAGGAGCAGCTCGGCGTGCAGCGGGAGAACCAGGCCCGCGAGGTCGCCGTCGCCGCCAAGAACCGCGAACGGGTCATCGCCGTCGAGAGCGAGCGCATCGAGAAGGACCGCCTGCTGGAGGTCATCGCCCGGGACCGGGAGACCGAACTGACCCGGATCGCCGCGGAGAAGGAACTCGAGGCGGAGCGGCGGGAGATCGCCGAGGTCGTCCGCGAGCGGGTCGCGGTGGACCGCACGGTCGCCGAGCAGGAGGAGTCCATCAAGAGGCTGCGGGCCGTGGAGGAGGCGGAGCGGCAGCGCCAGGCCGTGGTCATCGCCGCGGAGGCCGAGGCGCAGGAGAGGCTCGTCAAGGACATCAAGGCCGCCGAGGCCGCCGAGCAGGCCGCCGCGCACCGCGCCGCCGAGGAGATCGCGCTCGCCGAGGCCCGGCTGAAGACCGCCGACCTGGAGGCGCGGGCCAAGCTGCGGATGGCCGAGGGCGTCCAGGCGGAGGCCGCCGCCGAAGGGCTGGCCGCCGTCCAGGTCCGCGACAAGGAGGCCGAGGTCATCGAGAAGGCGGGCCGTGCCGAGGCCGAGGCCGCCGAGGCCCGGATGCGCGCCGAGGCCGAGGGGGCGCGGGCCAGGGCGCTGGCCGAGGCGGAGGCGATCGGCGGACGGCTCCGGGCGGAGGCGGCCGGCCTCACCGAGAAGGCGGCGGCGATGGCCGCCCTCGACGAGGCGTCGCGCGGCCACGAGGAGTACCGGCTGCGGCTGGAGGCGGAGAAGGACGTCCGGCTCGCCGGACTGGAGGTGCAGCGGCAGGTCGCCGAGGCGCAGGCCACGGTCCTGGCGACCGGGCTGGAGAACGCGGACATCAACATCGTCGGCGGGGAGTCGGTGTTCCTCGACCGGCTGGTGTCCTCGGTCGCGCTCGGCAAGGGCGTCGACGGCTTCGTCCGCGGCTCCGAGACCGTCCAGGCCCTCGCCCGGCCCTGGCTGGACGGCACGTCCGGCTTCACCGACGACCTGAGCCGCGTCCTGGGCTCCGTCTCCACGGCCGACGTGCAGAACCTCACGGTGTCCGCGCTGCTGATGAAGCTGATGAACGCGGACGGCGAGAACACCGGTCGGTTGCAGCAACTGATCGACAAAGCCGGTGAGTTGGGTCTCGCGGACACTCCGTTGGCCGCGCTGGACGGCCACGTCCGGACCTGACCGCCCGGCCGGGGGGGGGGGGGGGGGGGGGGGGGGGGTGCCCGCTCCCCTTTCCCCCGCGGGGTCCCGACCCCCCCACCCCCCCACAAACACACCACAGGCCCCCCCAGGAAAGAACGGGAGACGTGCC
>NZ_JBVITR010000004.1:81709-99969 GCF_055574875.1 Streptomyces sp. NPDC034670 | reverse complement strand
CGGGCCTCTTCTGGGCTGCGGGGGACTGCCGCGTCTGGGACTGACCGCCCGGCCGGGAGCCGCCGCACAGGGGACGGCGGCTCCCGGCCCCCTTTCCCGAGAGGCAGCCATGACCACCGGCATCCACGAGACCGCCGACACGGCCCCGCGCGAGACGCCCGGCGCCGGTGACCTCCACGGCACGCCCGGCGCGGGCGGCCCCCACGGGGCGGTCGACGCCGGCGCCTACCAGGTGCTGCGCGACCGCCTCGCCGACCGGGCCGCCGAACTCGCCCGGCGCGCCGAGGCGCTGAACCGCCGCCGCGCCGACGAGTCCGGCACGCCGGAACTGCGCCTGGCCGGCACCGGACGGCTGCACACCGACCGCGCCGGTGTGCCCCGCGACATCGCTGCCGTGGGCGACGTGCTCCTCCTCGGGTACGGCGCCCGGCCCCGCCCGGACGGGGACACCGCGGTCGGCGACGTCCTCGCCCTCCACGACCGCGACCTGAACCGGCTGCCCGACGGCGCCGTCCCCGGCCTGCTCGACGACCCCGCCTTCCTGCGCGAGTTCGCCGCCCTGCACCGCTACTACCGCCAGGCACGCCTGCTGCGGCTGCGCCGCGTCGACGGCAGGCTGCTCGCCGTCTTCCAGACCGGCGAGCAGGCCGGCGACATCCGCGTGCTGCGCTGGTCGGTGTCCGAGGACGGCCGGGTGGCGTTCCTGGACGCGCGCGGCGACCGCGACCACGCGGCCGTCCCGCCGGACGACGTCGACTGGACGCCCACCACCCGCGAGGACCACGTCCTCGGCCGCCACCCGCACGTCTCGGTCCGGGGCGAGGTCTTCGTCGACACCCTCGGCGGCACCCTCACCGTCAAGACCGAGAACGACACCGGCACCCCCGACGGCATCCACACCGAGCCGGTCGACGAGCCCCTGCAGTCCCTCGCCGACGCCGAGATCGCCCACGCCCGCGTCGGCCCCCTGATCCTGCTGCGGATCCTGCCCTACAAGGAGACCGCACACCGCTACCTGGTCTTCCACACCCTCACCCGCACCGTCGTCCGCCTCGACGGCATCGGGCAGGGCTGCCGCCGGCTCCCCGAGGACCGGGGCATCGTGTTCCCGGGCGGCTACTGCCTGGCCGCCGGCCCCCACAAGACGTACGAACTCGACACCCGGGGGATGGAGTTCGAGCGCGAGGTGCGCTCGCCGTACGGCGAGGACGTGCTGTACGCCTTCCACGCGCCCGGGCGCGGACGCGGACTGCTGCTGTCGTACAACCTGATCCGCGAGGCGGTCGCCACCCCGCTGACCTGCCACGGCTGGGCGCTGTTCGACGACGGGCTGCTCGCCCTGCTGCGGCCCGACGGCGACGAACCCGCCCGTGTCCACCCCCTCCGGCTGTGGCACTCGCCCTACCTCTCCGACACCCGCGCGGCCGCCCGGTCCGCCGACGGGGGCGTGCTGGCCCGGGTCGGCAACGCCGACCTCGTGCGGGGCGTCTCCGACTGCCTGTCGCTGGCCCGCTCGGTGGCCGGGACCACCCCCACCACCGAGGTGTACGCGGCCCTGGTGGCCGCCTGCGTCCGCGTCCTGGACACCCACCACTGGCTGGGCGAGAGCGAACTCGGGGACCTGCGCACCCCCTTGGAGCAGGTGCGGGACACCGCCGAGCAGGTGCTGGCCGAGTTCGAGACCGTGCGGGACCTCACCCGCCGGGCCGCCGACGCGCTGGAGGAGGCGGCGGAGCGGATCGCCGCGGTGGTGCGCCGGCTGCGCGGCGAGCAGCCCCGCGAGGCCACCGCCTGGGTCACCGGTCTGACCGAACTGCGGCAGGCCCAGGGGCACTTGCTGACCCTGAAGGACATGCGGTACGCGGACCGGGCCCGCATCGACGAACTGTCCGCCGGGGCCGAGGCGGACCTCGCCTCCTTCGGCCGGCGCGCGGTCGCCTTCCTGGCCCGCGAGGACGCCTTCGCCCGGCACCGCGCCGACGTCGAACGGCTCGCCGCCGACGCCGGGGCGATCACCACCGCCGCCGAGGCCGGCCCGGTCACCGCCCGCCTGGACGAACTCGCCGACGGACTGCGCACGGTGACCGAGGTCGTCGCCGGACTCGACATCGGCGACGCCACCGTCCGCACCGCGGTCCTGGAGCGGGTCGCCGAGGCCCTGGGCGGCGTCAACCGCGCCCGCGCCACCCTCGACGCCCGCCGCCGCGGCCTCCTCCAGAAGGAGGCGCGCGCCGGGCTCGCCGCCGAACTCGCCCTGCTCGGCCAGACGGTCACCGGCGCGCTCGCCGCGGCGGACGGCCCCGAGGCCTGCGACGAGCAACTGACGCGGGTGCTCACCCGGCTGGAGACGCTGGAGTCCCGGTTCGCCGAGCTCGACGACGTCCTCGGCGACCTCGCGGACCGGCGCGCCGAGATCCACGAGGCGTTCTCCACGCGCAAGCAGAGCCTCACCGACGCCCGCGCCCGGCGCGCCGAACAGCTCGCCTCCGCCGCCGACCGCGTCCTGGAGACGGTCACCCGGCGCTGCACCGCGCTCGCCGACCCCGACGCGGTGAGCACCTACTTCGCCTCCGACCCGCTCGTCACCAAGGTCCGCCGCACCGCCGACGAACTGCGCGCGCTCGGCGACCGCGTCCGGGCCGAGGAACTCGACGGCCGGCTGCGCTCCGCCCGGCAGGAGGCCGCCCGCGCCCTGCGCGACCGCGCCGACCTCTACGCGGACGGCGGGCGCGTCATCCGCCTCGGCGGCCACCGCTTCGCCGTCTCCACCGAGCCCGTCGACCTCACCGTCGTCCCGCACGGCGACGGCCTCGCCCTCGCCCTCACCGGCACGGACTACCGCGCCCCCGTCACCGACCCCGCCCTCCTCGCCGACCGCCCCCTGTGGGACCGGCACCTGCCGTCCGAGTCGCCCGGCGTCTACCGCGCCGAGCACCTCGCCGCCCGTCTGCTGCACGAGCACGGCGCCGACGCCCTGGCCGCCGCCGACGACCTCGCCGCGCTGGTCCGCCGGGCCGCCGAGGAGGCGTACGACGAGGGGTACGAGCGGGGCGTCCACGACCACGACGCCACCGCGATCCTCCGGGCCCTGCTGCCCCTGTGCGCCGGCGCGGGCCCCCTGCGCCACGAACCCGCCGCCCGCGCCCACGCCCTGCTGTACTGGGCGCACGGCACCACGGCGGCGGAACGCGCCGGCCTCACCCGCCGAGCCCGCTCCCTGGCCCGGGTCCGCGACGCCTTCGGCCCCCCGCCCGCGCTCGACGCGCTGCGCGCGGAACTCGCCGCGGCCGTCGGGCGGTGGGGCGCCGGACAAGGGGGCGACGGACGCGAAGGCGCCGAACGGGGCGGCGGCGACACCGCCGTACGGCCCGAGGCCTGCGCCGCGTACCTCTTCGAGGAGCTGACCACCGGCCCCGAGGGCTTCGTCCTCGCGGCCCGGGTCCGCTCCCTGCTCGACGCGTTCCGCGGCGCGGTCACCACCGGGGCCTACGACGAGGACCTCCCCGCCCTCGACGGCCTGGCGGCCCGCCGGCAACTGGTCGAGGCGTGGCTGTCCGCGTACACCGCCGCCACCGGCGTCCCCGTCACCGGCGGCGACCTCGCCGAGGCCGTGGCCGCCGAGCTCTGCCCGGACCTGCCCCGCCACACCTCCGACGCGCCGCTGACCACCACCGTGGAGGGACTGCTCGGCGCCCACCCCCGGATCACCGACCGCCGTCTCGCCCTCCGGCTGGACGAGTTCCTCGCCCGCACCGCGGAGTTCAAGGAGCGCGCTGTCCCCGCGTTCCGCGCGTTCCAGCGCCGGCGCACCGCCCTGGTGGCCGCCGAGCGGACGCGGCTGCGGCTGGACGACCACCGGCCGCGGGTGATGCCGTCGTTCGTCCGCAACCGCCTGGTCGACGAGGTCTACCTGCCGCTGATCGGCGACAGCCTCGCCAAGCAGCTCGGCACCACGGGCGAGGCGGGCCGCACCGGCACCGGCGGCCTGCTGCTGCTCGTCTCCCCGCCCGGTTACGGCAAGACGACCCTGATGGAGTACGTGGCCCACCGGCTCGGCCTGCTCCTGGTGAGGATCAGCGGCCCGGCGCTCGGCCGCGCCGTCACCTCGCTGGACCCCGCCGAGGCGCCGAACGCCACCGCCCGCCGGGAGGTCGAGAAGATCAACTTCGCGCTGGCGGCCGGTGGCAACACCCTCCTCCACCTGGACGACATCCAGCACACCTCGCCCGAACTGCTGCAGAAGTTCATCCCGTTGTGCGACGCCACGCGCCGGGTGGACGGCGTGTGGGAGGGCGAGCCGCGCACCTACGACCTGCGGGGCAAGCGGTTCGCCGTCTGCATGGCGGGCAATCCCTACACCGAGTCGGGCGAGGCGTTCCGGGTGCCCGACATGCTGGCCAACCGCGCCGACGTGTGGAACCTCGGCGACGTCCTCACCGGCAAGGAGGACGTCTTCGCGCTCAGCTTCCTGGAGAACGCGCTCACCGCCAACCCGGTGCTCGCCCCGCTCGCCGGACGCGACCGCGCCGACCTCGACCTGCTGGTCCGCCTCGCCGAGGGCGACCCCACGGCCCGCCCCGACCGCCTCGCCCACCCCTACGCGCCGACCGAACTGGACCGCGTCCTGGCCGTGCTGCGCCACCTGCTCACCGCGCGCCGGACGGTCCTCGCCGTCAACGCGGCCTACATCGCCTCCGCCGCCCGGTCCGACGACGCGCGCACCGAGCCGCCGTTCCGGCTCCAGGGCTCCTACCGCAACATGAACAGGATCACCCAGCGGATCCGGGCCGTGATGAACGACGCCGAACTCGCCGCCGTCGTCGACGACCACTACGCGGCCGAGGCGCAGACCCTCACCACCGGCGCCGAGGCGAACCTGCTGAAGCTCGCCGAGCTGCGCGGCACGCTCACCGCCGACCGGGCCGAGCGGTGGGCCGAGGTGAAGGCCGCCCACGTCCGCGCCCGGACCCCGGACCGCGCGGACCGGGACGCCCTGCCCCGCGCGGTGGCCGCCCTCGCCCTCCTCGGCGACCGTGTCGCCGCCGTCGAGTCGGCCATCACCCGCGCGGCCGGTCACCGCCGGCTCCCGGACGGCCCGACGGTCCGTCACGCACCGCCCAGCGCACCGCAGTCGTCGCCGGGGGAGGCCGCGGGGACCGGACGGAGCGGAGCGGAGTGAGGGCCCGCGCCCGCCTTCCGGGCCCCGTGCGGGGGAGCGGAGACCTCCGCCCGGCGGAGGAGGGCGGGGCCGCGGAGGAGCCCCCGAACTTCATTCTCCCGAAAGCCGATTGAAGGTTTATCTACGCGCGGAGCTCACCCGGCCGAATGATCATTCGGTCATTCCGGACGGCTTTCCTCCGAGGTGTTACCGAGGGGTATCAGGGCCTGCTACAAGCATGGTTGCACGTTTAACCACCCCCGCGATCCCCACCTCCGAAGGGCGGACCGTCGTGTCAGTGCGTTCTGTTCGGGCAACCCTGGCAACCCTCGTCCTGAGTGCCGCGGCCGTCTTCGGCCTGGCGCAGCCGGCTTCGGCCGCCGGCGAGACCTACGTGGCCCTCGGCGACTCCTACTCCTCCGGAGTGGGCGCGGGGAGCTACACCGCCGAGAGCGGCGACTGCAAGCGCAGCACCAAGGCGTACCCGTCCCTGTGGGCGGCCGCCAACTCCCCGTCCTCGTTCCGGTTCGTCGCCTGCTCGGGCGCGACGACGACGAGCGTGGCCGGTGGCCAGCTGAGCGCGCTGGCCTCGTCGACCACGCTCGTCAGCGTCACGGCGGGCGGGAACGACGTCGGCTTCGCGGACGTCATGCAGACCTGCGTGCTGCAGAGCGAGGCCACCTGCGTCAGCCGCGTCGACACCGCCGTGGCGCAGATGCAGAACTCCCTCCCGGGCAAGCTCGACTCGCTCTACAGCGGCATCCGCTCCCGCGCCCCGCGGGCCCACGTGGTGGTGCTGGGGTACCCGCGCTTCTACAAGCTCTCGGGCACCTGCATCGCCGGACTCACCGAGACCGAGCGCCGCGCGATCAACAACGCCTCGGACGTGCTGAACGGGGTGCTCGCGAAGCGGGCGGCCAACGCCGGGTTCACCTTCTCCGGCGTGGTGGACGAGTTCACCGGACACGAGCTCTGCTCGGGCGACGCCTGGCTCCACAGCGTGACGGTCCCGGTCACCAACTCCTACCACCCGAAGGCCGTCGGCCAGTCGAGCGGCTACCTGCCCGCCTTCCGCTCCGTGCTCTAGGCGTGTTGTCCCGGGACGTCGGTGACACGCGTGCCGGGTGCTCGAACGGGTGAGGGCCTTCTGGTCCCGGTGCGGACCGCGACATCCACCGCCGACCGCCAGGAGGCCCTCCTCGAGTCGCCGGGCGGGTTCCGGGTTCGGTCAGAAGTCGTTCGCGCTCCTGGCCGTGAGGCCACCGTCGCAGACCAGGTGACTGCCCGTGACGTACGAGGCGTCGTCGGAGAGCAACCAGGCGGCGGCGCATGCGATCTCGGCGGGATCGGCCATCCGCCCGAGCGGGATCTGCCGTGCCGCGGCCTCTCTCAGACGCGCGCGCTCCGCTTCGAGTTCGTCACCGTCGAGACCGAAGTAGAGCATGGGCGTATCGGTGGCACCGGGCACGACGGCGTTGACGCGGATGCCGTGAGGGGCGAGGTCGATGGCGGCGGCCCGGACGAACGCGGAGACTCCGCCCTTGGACGCTCCGTACGCGCTGTTCGAGCCGCCCGCGAAGCCGACGAAGGCGGAAGGGG
This sequence comes from Streptomyces sp. NPDC034670, assembly GCF_055574875.1. Lineage (NCBI taxonomy): Bacteria > Bacillati > Actinomycetota > Actinomycetes > Kitasatosporales > Streptomycetaceae > Streptomyces > Streptomyces sp. NPDC034670. The sequence continues at coordinate 93,212 of NZ_JBVITR010000004.1, read as the reverse complement.
ACGACACGCACACGAGGGAGCCCGGCCGCCCGGCGTCCCGCAGGACCCGGGCGGCTGTGCGTACGGTCAGGAAAGTACCGGTGAGGTTGACGTCGAGGACGCGGCGCCAGGTGTCCAGGGACATGTGCGGCAGGGGCGCGTTGAGTTCGATGCCGGCGCTCGCGGCCACCCCGTCCACCTGGCCCAGTGCGGTGCCCGCCGCACCGAACGCGTCGACGAGCTCCCGTTCGTCGGTGACGTCCGCCGAGGCCGACCAGACCCTGCGGGCGCCGAACCGCCGGGCCTCGGCCGCCGTCCGCTCGGCGCTCCCGCCGTCGTGGTCGAGGACGCCGACGGCCCAGCCCCGGCGTGCGGCTTCGAACGCGGTGGCGCGGCCGATGCCGCTTCCACCGCCGGTGATCAAGATCGTCCTGGTCATTCGGAGGGGTCCTGGGCAGTTTTGAAATGGGTGTGGATGTGAGCGGTGACGGCGTGGTCCAGTGCGTGCTCGTCACCCGCGCGGAGTGCGCGGATGAGCTCGCGGTGCTGTTCGGCGACCACGGTCGCGTCCGGGTGGTGGCTCGCGTCACGCCGGAAGTAGGCGCGCACGCGGGGCTGGATCGACCGCCAGATCTGCAGGCAGTGCTGCTGCCCGGACAAGGTCACGACCGCCTCGTGGAAGCGGATGTCCTCGTCGGCGAGCAGCGCCGCGTCGGCCGCCTCGGCCGCCTCCTCCATGGTGCGGACGAGTGACTGGAGGTGGGCGTAGTCCGCGTCGGTCAAACGGGGCATCGCCTTGCGGAAGGCGAACTTCTCGAGGGAGACGCGGACCGGTACGAGGACGTTCTCGATCTCTTCCTGGGAGACGCCGAGCACCTCCGTGCCGCGGTACGGATAGGAAATCACCAGGCCCTCCTGCTCCAGCTGGCGCAGCGCCTCACGGACCGGCGCCCGGCTGGTTCCCAGACGGTCGGCGACCCCCGATTCCGTGAGCTTCTGGCCCGCCTGGAGGCGGCCCGAGGTGATGGCCTCGCGCAGGGCGTCCGCGATGGCTTCGCGGCGGGAGGCGAGGGAGGCGGAGGGGAGCGGGGGGAGCGGGGGGAGACCGGACATGGCCGGAGCGTAACAGGATTGTACTTTGTCGACCATCGGGTGCGGTGGCTCCGTCCGGTGGGGCGCGGGCCCATGGAGGCGGGGGTGACGCCTTGCCGCACGGGTGTTCTCGCGGGGATGCGGCGGGCGGCTCGGTGGACTGCGACTGAATCGTCGATTGTCGACAATGATCCGCGCAGTCGGGTACGGTCCCGGATACAGCCGCCGTCGCCTCGTCGGCGCCCGCGGCGACGGCACCCGTCACGAGAGGCACTCATGAGAATCACCAGGGTCGAGACATGCGGTCTTCGCGGAGCGACCCCCGAGGGCGGCTGGTCGAACGAGCTCCGCCCGGACGATGTCGTGCACACGCTCGTCGCCGTCCACACCGACGAGGGCGTCACGGGCATCGGAAGCGCGTTCACCACCGAGGACCTCGTCCGCGGAGCGATCGACCTCCTGCGCCCGCACCTCGTCGGACAGAACCCGGTGGAGGTCGAGCGGATCACCGAAACGCTGCACCGGACCGCGTTCTGGATGGGTCGGGGCGGCTCGCTCACGCACGCGACGAGCGCCGTCGACATCGCTCTGTGGGACATCGCCGGCCAGGCGCTCGGCCAGCCGGTCGGCCGCCTGCTCGGCGGGCGCCACCGCGACCGGGTGCGCCCCTACGCGTCGGTGCTCATGGACGAGGCCGGACCGATGACGGACAACCTCACCGCATTCGTGGAGCAGGGGTTCACCGCCTTCAAGATCGGCTGGTGGAAGTTCGGACGGGTGGACGCCGCCACGGACGAGCGCACCGTCGCCGCCGCCCGCGCCGCGGTCGGCGACCGGCTGCTCGCTGTCGACGCCGGCGGCTCCGAGGGCTTCTTCCCCGGCGATCTGGCGTGGGCGAAACGCACCGCGCGGATGCTCGCCGACTACGACGTGGCATGGTTCGAGGAGGCCCTCGCGCCGGACGACCTCGACGGCTTCGCCGAACTGCGTGCGGGGTCACCCGTCCCGATCAGCGGCGGCGAGGTCCTCACCCGCAGGCAGGGTTTCTCCCCCTACCTGCGGCGCCGCGCCTTCGACATCGTCCAGCCCGACACCACGAAGGGAGGCGGTCTGAGCGAGTCGCGCCGGATCGGCTGGGAGGCCCAGGACCTCGGCATCCGTCTGATCCCGCACGGGTGGAACACGGCCGTCGGCCTCGCCGCCGACCTGCAGCTCTCCTCCGCCCTCGCGTCCACCGACCTCGTCGAGTACAAGACCGGGTCGGCCTATGTGGACGATCTGGTCGCCGGGGGCTGGCGACTGGACGACGACGGCTGCCTCGACATCCCCTCCGGCCCCGGACTCGGCGTGTCCCTCGACCCCGAAGCGGTCGAGAGGTACGGCACGCGACCCGCCTTCGCGGACCCGGGGGCATGAGCGTGCCGTCCGCATTCCCGCGAGAGCCCGGAGGGCCCCCTCGGCATCGGCGCCGAGACCGGCGCTCCGGCGGAGTGCGGGCGTGCCGCCGGCCGAGAGGGGGCGGACACGGGCCGCGGGCGTGGGAGCAGGGACCGGGCAAGGGGGAACCGGCGACATCGTTTCACGAGGACGAAGTGACCGCATGACCGACGTTCATTTTTCTGCCGACGATGCGATCGCCCGCGTGGCGACCGGCGAGGAGGTCACCGCGAAAGTGCACCGTGCGACTCGATGGTTCAAGTGGTTCGTGTGCCTGCAAGCGGCGTTCGCACTGGCTTTCACACTCTCGATCGACGTCTTCACCGTGCCGTACTGGAACGCGTTCGCGCTGTGGTTGCTCGCCACGCTTTCCATCTGGGGCACCGCTTCCGCGCGCCGCCGGTCTGCACCGGTAAACGGCCTGCGGAACACGGGAATTGCGGTAGCGGCGTGGTTCGTGCTGTACACGCTCATGTTTGATCCGGCGTTGCAGCTGGTAGGCGCTTCATCGCCGTGGTGGTGGGCGCTCGCCGGCGTCATCGCGATCACTCCGGTCGTCGCCTGCCTGTCGGCGAGTTCCCGTGAATGAGCCGCCCGCGCGAAGACCCCGATGCGCTCATCCGCCCGCCCGTGAGTTTTTCCTTCTCGTGGCATTGCGCACCCCGGAAGACGTGGACTTCCGGTTCCTTGTCGATCTGCTGGGATTCGGTGCTTCCCCCTCCGTCCCGAACGCTGGCCGTGATGCGTCCGAGCCGCGCCGCCCGCGCCCGGCGCACCCGCCGCGCCGGGGCCGGCGGCAGGAAGCTCATGCGGTACGTCACCGGGGCCACGTCCACGAGCGGCGCGGGCACCCCGGCGCGGTGGGGGAACGGGAGGGGGTGGTGCCGGGCAGGGCCTTGCTGCAACTAATATGCAACAGCGACAGCAGGGCATCAGGGATGTGAGGTTCGATGACGACCCGACGAATACCCCGACGCGTGCGGGGCGCCGCCGTCGCGGCGGCGATGGCCGGCACGGTCGCCGCCTGCTCGGCGCCGGGCGGCGGTACGGACGGCGGCGCGTCCGCCGATTCCGTCGTGATCGGTGTCTCCTCCGAGCCGGACACCCTGAGCCCGCTGCTCGGCTACGGCAAGGACGGCAACTCCAAGATCTTCGACGGGCTCCTCGCCCGTGACGCCGGGCTGAAGCTGAAGCCCGCGCTGGCGAAGGCGCTGCCCGAGATCACCGACGGCGGACGCACCTACACCTACACCCTGCGCGACGGCGTGAAGTTCAGCGACGGCGAGCCGCTCACCGCCGAGGACGTGGTCTTCACGTACCGCACGGTGCTGGACGACAGGACCAACAACACCGCCAAGAGCGAACTGGACGCCGTCGAGGAGGTGCGGGCGGACGGCGACGACAAGGTTGTCTTCACCCTCAAGTACCCCTACGCGGGCTTCGCCGCCCGCACGGTGCTGCCCATCGTCCCCGAGCACGTCGCCGGCGGCCAGGACCCCAACACCGGCTCCTTCAACACACGGCCCGTCGGCACCGGACCCTACGTCCTCGCCGACTGGAGCAAGGGGGAGAAGCTCACCTTCAAGGCGAACCCGGAGTACTGGGGCGGCGCGCCGAAGGTGAAGCGACTCACCATGGCGATCATCGCCGACGACGACGTCCGCGCCACCCGGCTGCGCTCCGGCGACCTCGACGGCGCGGTCCTGCCGCCCAACCTCGCCGCCACCTTCAAGGACGACGGCGACCGGAAGACGTACCGGGCGACCTCCTACGACTTCCGCGCCGTCACCCTCCCGACCGCGCACCCGGTCACCGGCGACACCGCGGTCCGCCGCGCCCTCGACCTCGCCGTGGACCGCGAGGCGATGGTCGACAGGATCCTCGACGGGGCCGGCCGCCCCGCCTACGGACCGCTGCCCGTGGACGACCCCTGGTTCGCCCGGGACGTCGCACGCGACCGGGACCTCGACGAGGCGGGACGCGTCCTCGACGCCGCCGGCTGGAAGCCCGGCGGGGACGGCGTCCGCGTCAAGGACGGCCGCCGCGCCTCGTTCACCCTCTACCACCCCTCCGGTGACAAGGTCCGCCAGGACCACGCCCTCGCCTACGCCTCCGACGCCAAGAAGACCGGCATCGAGGTGAAGGTCGAGAGCGCCACCTGGGAGGTCATCGAACCCCGGATGAAGAGCGACGCCGTCCTCGCCGGCTTCGGCAGCACCGGCGACCCCGACTTCGGCCTCTACACCCTGCTGCACTCCTCCCTCGCCGGCGACGGCTTCAACAACATGGCCCGCTACGACAACCCGGCCGTGGACGAGGCGCTCGAGACCGGCCGCCGCAGCCAGGACCCCGCGGACCGCAAGGCCGCCTACGACGCCCTCCAGCGGGAGCTGGTGAAGGACCCGGGCTACACCTTCCTCACCCACATCGACCACATGTACGTCCTCGCCGACCGCTGGAAGGGGCTGACCACCCAGGTCGAACCGCACGAGCACGGCTTCGCCAGCGGCCCCTGGTGGAACGTCGAGGACTGGCAGCCCCGGACATGACCGCCCTCCCCTGGCGAGAGATGACCCGGCTCGTGGCACGGCGGGCCCTGTTCGCCGTGCCCGTGCTGCTCGTCGTCACCTTCGGCGCGTTCGCCCTCGCCGCCGCCTCGCCCTTCGACCCGGTCAAGGCCTACGCGGGCACCGCCGCGCTCGGCGCCGACCAGGAGACCCTGGACCGGCTGCGGGAGAACCTCGGCGTCGACCGGCCGTTCACCGCACGCTGGTGGGAGTGGCTGACCTCCGCGGTCACCGGCGACCTCGGCCACTCCAGCGTGATGCGGCAGCCCGTGGCCGAGGTGATCGGCGAACGGCTGGTGTGGTCGACCCTGCTGTGCGCCGCCGCGTTCGCCGTCGCCGTCCTGCTCGGCACCGTGCTCGGCGTGCTCGCCGCCCGCCGGCCCGGCTCGCCGCTCGACCGGACCGTCACCTCCCTCGCCTACGCGCTGGAGGCCGCGCCGGTCTTCTGGATCGCCCTGCTCGCCGTCTGGCTGTTCGCCCTGCACCTGGACGTCCTCCCGGCCGGCGGCCTCACCGACACCGGCAGCGACCACGTCACCGCCGGACAGCTCCTGAGCCACCTCGTGCTGCCCGCCGGCGTCCTCGCGGTCTCCCAGCTGCCCTGGTTCACCCTCTACGTCCGCCAGGGCGTCGGCGACGCCCTGGCCGAGGACCCGGCGCGCGGCGCCCGCGCCCGCGGCCTGAGCGAACGCACCGTCCTGCTCGGCCACGCCCTGCGCTCCGGACTGCTGCCGGTCCTCACCCTGATCGGCTCCCGCGTTCCCGAGCTCATCACCGGCGCCCTGCTGGTGGAGACCGTCTTCAGCTGGCCGGGCATCGCCGCGGCCACCGTGGAGGCGGCCACCGCCGTCGACTTCCCGCTGCTGGCCGCGCTCACCACCCTCGCCACCGCCGCCGTCCTCGCCGGAAACCTGCTGGCCGACCTGCTGTACGGACTGACCGACCCGAGGGTGAAGCTGAGTGAGATGTGATCCCCATGGCTGACACCGCCGCGAAGAACGCGGGGAACGCGGAGAGCGCGGAGAGCGCGGTGAGGACGCGCACCGCCGGCCCCGCGGACCCCACCGCGTGGCGCGGGGCCGGTGCCGCCCGCCGCTCCACCCACACCCTGCGCCTGCGCACCTCCGCCGCCCTGGTCGCCGCGACCGTCCTGGCGGTGCTGCTCGTCCCGCCGCTGGTCCAGCTCGACCAGCAGGCCGTCGACCTGGCCGCCAAACTGCGGCCGCCGTCCTGGGAGCACCCCTTCGGCACCGACGACGTCGGCCGCGACCTGCTGCTGCGCTGCGTCTACGGCCTGCGCGTCTCCCTGCTCGTCGGCGTGGTGGCCGCGTTCACGGCCACCGTGATCGGCACCGCCGTCGGCGCCACCGCCGGGGCGCTCGGCGGCTGGGTCGACCGCGTCGTCATGCGCCTGGTCGACACCGTCTCCTCCGTCCCGCACCTGCTGCTGGGCATCTTCATCGTCGCGATGTTCCGCCCGGGCGTCTGGCCGGTGGTGGTCTCCGTGGCCCTCACCCACTGGCTGTCCACGGCCCGCATCGTGCGCGCCGAGGTCCTCTCGCTGCGCTCCCGCCCCTACATCGACGCGGCCGTCTCCGGCGGCGCCTCCCGGTGGCGGGTGGCGGTGCGGCACCTGCTGCCCGGGGTGCTGCCCCAGGCCGGGCTCGCCGCCGTCCTGATGGTGCCGCACGCCATGTGGCACGAGTCGGCGCTGTCCTTCCTCGGCCTCGGCCTGCCCGCCCACACGGCCAGCCTCGGCACCCTCATCCAGGGTGCCCGCGGCTCCCTGCTCGCCGGCCAGTGGTGGCCCACCCTCTTCCCGGGCCTGTTCCTGATCATCCCCACCCTCGCCATCGCCGGGCTCGCCGGAGTGTGGCGGGAGCGGATCAACCCGCGCCGCCGATCGGAGCTGATGCTGTGACCGAGCGAACCGAGCGGACCGAGCGGACCGGACCGGCCGAGCGGACCGGACCGAGCGGACCGGCCGAGCGGATCGAGGAAGTCGTGCGGGCCGGGCGGCCCCCCGTGCTGTCGGTCCGCGGCCTGTCCGTGCGCTTCCTGCTGCCCGGCGGGCGCCGGGTCGCCGCCGTCACCGACGCCCACTTCGACGTGGCGCCCGGCGAGTGCCTCGCCCTGATCGGCGAGAGCGGCTGCGGCAAGTCCGTCCTCGCCTCCGCCCTCCTCGGCCTGCTCCCCGCCAACGCGCAGACCGCGGGCAGCGCGCTGCTCGGCGACCTCGACCTGCTCACCGCCGGCGAACGCACCCTCGCCCGCACCGTGCGGGGCCGCCGGATCGGCCTCGTCCCGCAGAGCCCGGCCGCCCACCTCACCCCCGTGCGCACCATCCGCTCCCAGCTGGAGGAGACGGTCGCCCAGCTCACCGGCGTCCGGGGCCGCGCGGCCCTGCGCGCCGCCGCCGAGCGGGCCGCCGAGCGCGCCGCCTTCCCGCAGGACCACCTCGACCGCCACCCCCACGAGCTCTCCGGCGGCCTCGCCCAGCGCGCCGCCACCGCCCTCGCCCTGGTCGGCGGGGCACCCCTGCTGCTCGCCGACGAACCCACCACCGGCCTGGACCGCGACCTGGTGGACCGCACCGTCGACGAGCTGCGCCGCCACGTCGACGCCGACGGCGACCGGGCCCTGCTGATGATCACCCACGACCTGGCGGCGGCCGAGCGCATCGCCGACCGGGTCGCCGTCATGTACGCGGGCCGCATCGTCGAACTCGCCGACGCCCCCGCCTTCTTCGGCGCCCCCGGCCCCCGTCACCCCTACAGCCGCGGACTGCTCGACGCCCTCCCCGACCGCGCCTTCACCCCCATCCCCGGCCTGTCCCCCGAACTCGGGGCGCTGCCCGACGGCTGCGCCTTCGCCGCCCGCTGCGCACGGGCCACCGACCTCTGCGCGACGCTCCCGCCCCCGACCGGACCGTCCCCGTCCGGATCGGTCGCCTGCCACCACCCGTTCCCGGTCCACGACGGGAAGAGCGACATTCTCCGCACCGCGGCCCCGGAGGACATCCGTGCTTGAACTGCGCGCCATCACCGCCGGATACGACCGACGCGCCCCGGTCTTCCGGGACGCCTCCCTCACCGTCGCCCCCGGTGAGGCCGTCGGCCTGCTCGGCCCCAGCGGCTGCGGCAAGTCCACCCTCGCCCGCGTCGCCGCCCTGCTGCACCGCCCCGACGCCGGGACCCTCCTCCTCGACGGCACGCCCGTACGCCACTGGCGCCACCGCGCCCCCCGCGCGCTGCGCACCGCCTTCGGCGTCGTCTTCCAGCAGCCCCGCCTCTCCGCGGACCCCCGGCTGCGCCTGGCCGACCTGATCGCCGAGCCCCTGCGCGCCACCGGCCGGCGCGCGGAGGCCCCCGCCCGGGTCCCCGAACTCGCCGGCACCGTCGGCCTGACCGCCGACCTGCTCACCCGCCGTCCCCACGAGGTCAGCGACGGCCAGCTCCAGCGCGCCTGCCTGGCCCGCGCGCTGGTGCTCCGCCCCCGCTGGCTCGTCTGCGACGAGATGACCGCGATGCTGGACGCCTCCACCACCGCCGCACTGGTCGCGGTCGTCGAGGAGTACCGCGCGGCGACGGGCGCGGGCCTGCTGGCCGTGGGCCACGACCGGACCCTCCTCGACCGCTGGTGCGACCGCACGGTCCACTGGGACACGGTGACGTCCACCGGGGCGGAGCCGTCCCCCGCGAAGGAGGCGCTGCCCGTCCCGTGAGCGGAGGCCGCCGGATCCGGCGGCACGAGCCGTCGCGTCCCGCGGCGACACCGGCCGCGACCGGGCCGGTGTCCCGCGCGGCGGTACCCGGCGGAGGGCCGGACCGCCTTCGTGACCGCCCCGGGGAGCGGCGAGCCGGGCGCCCGCCCCACGGCCGGGAACGTCACGGCGGCCCCGCGTTCACCGGCCGGCGGGCGCGGGACCGTCCGCCGGCGGCGCGTCGTGCGGGGCCGGAAGCTCCCGTCCCAGGCGTGCGAGGGGGGACAGGGCCATCACCAGGGGGGACAGCAGCATGCCCGCGGCCGCCACCAGGAGGCTGGTGCGCAGCCCCCACTCCTGCGCGAGGAGTCCGCCGGCCAGGGAGCCGAGCGGGGTCAGCCCCATGCCGACGAACGTGATGGTCGCGGCCGTGCGGCCCTGCATCCCGTCCGGAGTGACGGCCTGCCGGACGGCCATGACCGTGACGTTCACCAACTGGCCGCCGAACCCGAACACGAAGCCGGCCGCGAGCAGCGCGGGAACCGTCACCGCGGAGGAGGCGTGCAGCGCGGGCACGCACAGGAACACGCCGTCGCCCAGTACCGCCGCGGCCACGAGCACCGGGCCGTGTCCGAACCGGCCCGGCAGGCGGGCGGCCAGCAGCGAGCCCAGGAGCGCGCCCGGCCCCGCCGCCGCGAGCGCCAGCCCGACGACGGTGCCCGACAGGTGCAGTTCCCGCGGCAGGAAGAGCAGGTAGACGGTCATCATGGCCGCGAAGGAGAACTGGAAGGCGGCCGAGGCCAGGCACACGGTCCGGAGTACGGCGTCACCGGCGACGAAACGCAGGCCCTCGTGGATCCGCCGCCGGACCCGCGCAGGGTGCTCCAGGCGCTCCGGGAGCGATTCCGCCCGGCGGATCCGCCGGATCGACAGGAACGACAGCGCGAAGAACAACGCGCCGGAGGCGACGGCGACCGGAGCCGACAGCAGGGACACCAGCGCGCCGCCGAGAGCGGGACCGCCGATCTGCGCGGCGGACCGGCTGCCCTCGAGCGCGCTGTTTCCCTGCAGCAACTGATCGCGTTCCACCAGCCGCACGAGGGAGGCCTGGTACGCCACGTCGAAGAACACGGACAGCGCCCCGACGGCGAAGGCGACCACGAGCAGCGCGGGCAGGCCGAGCCAGCCGAGGAGGCCGGCCACGGCGGCGGCGCCCAGCATCAGGGTCCGGCCGGCGTCCGTCAGCACCATCACCGTGCGGGTCCGCCACCTGTCCACCCACGCGCCGACGAGGAGCGAGAGCAACAGGATCGGCGCCTGTCCCACCGCGCGCAGGACGCCCAACTCGCCGGCGTCGGCGTGGAACGTCAGGACGGCGAAGAGCGGGAGGACGATCAAAGTGGTGTGTTCACCGAACTGGGAGGCCGTCTGGCCCACCCAGAGCCTGCGGAAGTCGGCGTCCCGCCACAGGCTCGACGGGACGGGCCGGCCGGAACCGGACACGGCGGAGGAGGAAACGGAGGAAGCGGGGGAAGAGGAGGAAGCGGACGGCACGGGAATCCCTCGGGTTGCCGACGGGGCCCGCCACCGGGCACCCGGAGGCGCGCCGGCGGGTTCGGGCGGGGAAGGGCTCGCTGTGCCGCGACATCAAGGGCAGCACGCGATGACGGGCCGGTCACGGCCAACGACGTCAACGCGCGCTCGGAAGACCGACCATGCCTCAGCTCCTCGTGGGTCACTTGTCGCCCCCGAACAGTAGCCCGTGGCGGCTCGACGCGAAAGGCGGTTTCGCCCGCCTCCCGGGCGACCGGGGAGACCGAACCCCGTTCCGGGGAAGGCCGGTTGTGCGTGTCCCCCGCTCAACGGGAAGGCAGCTCGACCGCACCGACCGCACCGACCGCACCGACCGCACCGGCCGCACCGACTGCACCGGCCGCACCGGCCGTACGGGGCGACGGCACCGCGCCGCGCCCGGCGAGGCCGCCCCGGCCCACGCCACGCGTGCCTCCCGGGCCGGCAGGCGCCTCACCGGCCGCGTCCCGCGCCCGCACGCTCCGCCCGGGTGCTCCCGTTGCGACCGGATTGCGCCCTACCCCCCGCCCGCGCCCACGCCGACCCTCGAAGCCATGGGGGATACACACGACCCGCACCTCGTCCCGCTGCCCGGTCCCGACGCCCACCGCCGGCCACCCGCCGGCACCCGGCGGCCGTGGGAGAACGTCGACCGCACCCAGGCCGCCCTCGACGGCGCCACCGGTCCCGAACCGCCCGCACCGCCCCTCTGCCCCGACTGCGGCCTGGCCGGCGAACGCCGGCCCACCTACACCGGACAACACGTCCTCCTCGAACCCGGCTGCACCCTCCCCGCCCACCTCGTCCCCGGCGGGCACCGCTGGCACCTCGACGCCGACGGCACCGCCTGGAACGGCGGCCTCGACGAACCCCCGCCCGGCACCACCTGCCGCATCCCGCACCGGCTCGCCTGCCCCGGCCTCACCCTCGACGAGGTCCGGCCGTGGCGGTGGCTGGAGGCGGTCCGGAAGGCCAACACGGACCGGGCACGGCGGAAGGCGGACCGGGACCGCTTCCCGGGAGCACTGCCCGACGTCGGCTGACCGCCCCCGGTGCCGGGGGGCCCCCCCCCCGGGGGGGGGGGACCGCCCCCCGGCCCACGCCAACGGGTGACGCGGAGGGTCCGTCCTCGGGACCGGTGGAGGCGGGGGGC
>NZ_JBVITR010000004.1:56156-81699 GCF_055574875.1 Streptomyces sp. NPDC034670 | reverse complement strand
AGAAAGGGAAACCGGAACCTTTCCGCGGAACCACTGCCCACATTCACCTCCCCCCCCCGGGTCCCCCCCCCCCCCCCCGGGGGGGGGGCGGCAGGACGCGGAACGGCCCCGCGTCCACCGTCCGGTGGAGGCGGGGCCGTTCGCCGTTCCCGAGGACTTCCCCGTCCTCGCTCCCGTTCCCGTCAGCGCCTCAGCGGCCTTCGCCCATGGCCTTGCGCACCGCGTCCCTGGTGCGGTCCATGAGCGCGGCGACGGGACCGAGGGCCACGTTGGCCGCCGCGGACTGGACGCCGGGGTGCGGCCGGGTGGGCGCCATGGCCTCGGCCGCCTTCACGGCCTTCGCCATGGTGGCCAGGGTCCCGGCGTCGGCGTTGCGGTAGATGTGGGTGAACTCGTAGCGTTCCTCGGCCCGGGCGTGCTCCTGGACGTCCGTGCGGAGCTTCAGGAGGCGGGGCATGAACGTCGGGTCGTCGGTGTCCATCCCGTCCATCTCGGCGAGGGTCTCCTTGGCCGTCTTCTCCTCGGCGAGACGGTCCTCGACGATCTGCTCGCCCCCGGGAAAGGCGCGGCGGGCGTAGGGATGGACGACCTCCTGCTCGGCGGTCTCGTGCACGGCCAGCAGCCGCACCAGGCGGCGGAACGCGTCCCGGCGCTCCGCGCCGGTGCAGGCCTCCACCTCGTCGAAGAGGTTGCGGATGTCGCCGTGCTGGCGCTTCAGCAGCGCCACCACGTCGTCGTCCGCGGCGTGGTCGTCACCGGCGTGCGGGGTCCGCAGTTCGGACATGTGCGCCCCCTCACTTCTCGCGCATGGCGGGGTCGGGGTGCTCGCCCTCGGACTGCACGCGGTACTCGCGGCCGAACATGTCGTCGTGCTGGGCCATGACCCGCTCGCTCGGCGGCTGTTCGCCGCCGTGGATCCGCTCCTGCATCTTCTCGAACCGCTCGTGCGCCTCGCGCACGTAGCCCGCGCCCAGGGTGGTCAGGTCCATCTGGGTGTCCAGCAGCCCGCGCAGGTACTGCTTGTTCGGCTCGAAGGTGAGCACGTTCGGCAGCTCGGGGGCCAGGACCTCCTGCGGCTCGCGGCCGTCGTGCCGGCGCATCAGGTCGCAGGCGACGTGCAGGTGCTCCAGCTCCATGTTCAGGTGCAGCTCCCAGATCGCCTTGACCTTGGGATCGCTCTCCTGCTGCATGAACGAGTAGTACAGGTAGCACTCGTTGTACTCGTGGTTGACCAGCTGCTCCCACCACGTCTCGCCCGGGTCGACCAGCGACTCGTAGTGCGTGACGTGCTCCTCCTCGATCAGTCCGATCTCCTGGTAGAGCTGACGGGCGATCGGCTCCATGTAGGTGGGGCCGGTGTTCATGTAGAAGTTCATCGTCTGCTGCTCCGCCGACATGATCGTCAACGCGTGCAGCTTCGACAGCGGGTTCACGGTGTTCTTGTCGTACGGGTCGCGGACGTTGTCGTACGGGTCGCGGTGGTGGTACTTCGTCGGCCGGCCCGGCATGACCTCGGTGAGGTCGTCGACGATCGACTCCGCCTTGCGGTGCTCGATCATCTCGTACAGGTTCGCGTACCGGTACAGGTGGTCGAAGTCCTCCAGCACACCGAACTCGTACGCCTGCTTCAGGTACGGGTCGGGCTCCATCCGCGCCACCCACGCCGTCAGGTCCACCGCGACCTGCTCGTAGGCGATCGTGGTCTCCAGCACGGAGGAGACGCCGGGGAGGAGCCAGTTCACCACCTTCTGCTGCTGTGCCTCGATGTAGCGGGTCCGGGCCAGCTGCCGCTTGATCTCGGGGTCCGGTGTGTGGCGGGCGAGTTGGTGGCTGAACAGGATCGCCTCGACCTCGATGCCGTTCATCGTGATGACGCGGCAACGGGTGTACGGGTCGCAGCGGTCCGGGTCGATCGGAGGGACGTCGAGCTCCCGCCAGCTGCGCAGTTGGCGATCCAGCGGGATGCCCCGCTGTTCAAGGGGATTGAACGTCACGGGCACTCTCCTCGTCGAAGGTCCGAGCGGACGGGGTACCCCCGCGGCCGTCGTCCATGTCGCGGAGGGGCGGGGGCGCCAGCCTCATGCTTGGGCCGTCCGGGAGGCCCCGCCACCGCAGACGCGCGTACGGGCGACCCGGCCGCGGGGGCCGGGAGGGCGAGGACCCGGCCCCGTGCGGGGAAAGTGCACCGGCCCGCCGGCCGCGGCCTCAGCGCGCGGGAGGGCGGAACTCCGGCCGGTCGATCAGGCGCAGCCAGCTGCCGTCGGGCTGGCGGCGGACCACCTGCGCCCGGGCGCCCGCGCCGTCGCGGGGCGGGGTCGAGGTCAGGGCGAGGTCACCGCGGACCATGGCCGCCGGGCACCCGGGGCTGCGCGCCCTCTCCCTCGCCGACGCCGCCCTCCCCGCGGTCCTGGCCCTGGTCAGCGCCCCCGCCGCGAGCCCGGCCCTGCGCGAACTCCTCGTCCACTGCCGGAAGTCCTTCCGCCTCTCCGCCGGGGACCGTCGAGCGGCCGCCTCCCCCGGCACGGGGTGACCCGGCCGCCGCGACCGCGGACGCGGCGCGGGAACGGGCCGGGTCCACGAGTCGCCGGGCCACGAGCCGCCGGACTCACCACGCGGCGTCGGACCACTGCGCGAGCAGGTCGTCGCCGCTCAGCGGCTCCCGGGGTTCCTCCCGCACGCCGTCCAGGAGCTGCTCGGTCCAGATGACCTTGCCCGTGGCGGTGTACCGGGTGCCCCAGCGCTCGGCGTACCGGGCGACGAGGAACAGGCCGCGCCCGCCCTCGTCCGTGGTCGCCGCGTAGCGCAGGTGGGGGGAGGTGCTGCTGCCGTCGGACACCTCGCAGATCAGGTGGCGGTCCCGCAGCAGGCGGACGTGGATGGGGGCGCTGCCGTAGCGGACGGCGTTGGTGACCAGCTCGCTGAGGATGAGCTCGGTGGCGAAACCCACCTCCGTCAGGCCCCAGGTCTCCAGTTGCCGGGAGACGTCCGCGCGGACCCGGGACACGTCCGAGGCCTCGCGGGACACGGCCCACTCGGCCACCTGGTCGGCGCCGAGCACACGGGTGCGGGCGACCAGCAGGGCGATGTCGTCGTTCGCGCGGTCGGGGGGAAGGGCGTCGAGGACGGCCCGGCAGGTCTGCTCGGGGGAGGTCGGGCCGGGCTGGGACAACGCGTTCTGCAGCAGGGCCAGGCCGACGTCGAGGTCCCGGCCGCGCTTCTCGACGAGACCGTCGGTGTAGAGCACGAGCCGGCTCCCCTCGGGCACCTGGATCTCACAGGCCTCGAAGGGCAGGCCGCCCAGACCCAGCGGCGGGCCGGCGGGCAGGTCCGGGAAGGTCACGGTGGAGTCCGGACGGACGACGGCGGGCGGCGGGTGCCCGGCCCGGGCCATGGTGCAGGTGCCGGAGGCCGGGTCGTAGACGACGTACAGGCAGGTGGCCCCGAGGATCGTCTCGTCGTCGTCCGGCTCCACCCGCTCCCGGTCGATGCGGGCCACCAGGTCGTCCAGCCGGGCCAGCAGCTCGTCCGGGGAGAGGTCGAGGGCGGCGAAGTTGTGCACCGCGGTGCGCAGCTGCCCCATGGTGGCCGCCGCGTGCAGCCCGTGCCCGACCACGTCCCCGACCACCAGGGCCACCCGGGCGCCGGACAGCTCGATGACGTCGAACCAGTCGCCGCCCACCCCCGCCCGGGCCGGCAGGTAGCGGTGCGCCACGTCCAGGGCGCTCAGCTCCGGCAGGCCGCGGGGGAGCAGACTGCGCTGCAGGGTGACCGCCATGGCGTGCTCCCGGGTGTAGCGGCGGGCGTTGTCCAGGGCCACCGCGGCCCAGGCGGCCAGCTCCTCGGCGAACGGCAGGTCGCCCTCGCCGAACGGCTCGGTCCGCTGCGAGCGCCAGAAGTCCACCAGCCCCAGGACCGTGCCGCGGGCCCGCAGCGGCACCGCGGTCAGGGAGTGGATGCCGGGGTCCGAGGCGCTCTCCGTGCGTCCGGGGTCCAGCGCCCGCCACGCCTCGGCGGCGGCCGGCCCCGTCTCCAGCACCGCCCGCCCGCTCTCCATGCACCGGGCCTGGGGCGTGCCGGCGGCGAGCGGGATCCTCTCGCCCACCGACAGCGACGACTGGTCGGCATGGACGCTGCTCAGGGCGACCCGGCGCATCACGGTGGGCACCCCGGACGGCTCCTCCCCGCGCAGCACCTCCTCGGCCAGTTTGACGGTGACCAGGTCGGCGAAGCGCGGCACCGCCACGTCCGCCAGCTCCCGCGCGGTGTGCACCACGTCCAGGGTGGAACCGATCCGCGACCCGGCGTCGTAGAGGAGCGTCAGGCGCTCGCGCGCCACCTCGGCCCGTCCGGACAGCTCCCGCAGCTCGGTGGTGTCCCTGAGCGTCACCACGTTCCTGGCGCGTCCGTCACCGGGAGCCGTGCGCCGCTTGTTGACCGACAGCAAGCGGTCGGCCGAGAGGCGCACCTCGTCGGTGACCGTCTGCTCGGACAGCAGCAGTTCGACGATGCCCGGGTCCAGGCCCAGGTCGTCGACGTACCGCCGCTCCGCGTCCGGCGGGAGGTCCAGCAGCCGCCGCGCCTCGTCGTTGACCAGCACCAGCCGCCCGTCGTCCTCCGTGATCAGCACGCCCTCCCGCACCGCGTGCAGCACCGCGTCGTGGTGGTCGTACATCCGCGTCATCTCCTCCGGACCGAGACCACGGGTCTGGCGCAGCAGTCGCCGGCTGACCAGTGCCGTACCGCCCGCGCTCACGGCCAGCGCCCCGGCCCCGGCCGCCAGGAGGGGCGGGAGCTGCTCGGCCGCGGAGCCCGCCACCTGCTGCACCGTGACGCCGACCGCCACCGAGCCGAGGGGCGTGCCGTTCGCCCCGGTGACCGGGGCGAACGAGACCTCGGAGAACCCCTCGCTGGTCTCGATGCCGTCCGTGTACGGGGCGCTCACGGCCCGGAGCGGAGCCGGTACGAGCTTTCCGATCTGCGCGGGATCGGGATGGGTGTAGCGGACCCCGTCCCGCGAGAACACGACGACGAGATCGACACCGGTCCCCCGCCGGATCCGCTCGGCGAGGGGCTGGAGCGCCGTGGCCGGGTCGGGGCCGGTCAGCGCCGACGCCGTGCTCGGGGAGTACGCGAGCGTCTTGGCGATGTCCAGGGACCTCAGCCGGGCCTCACGGGCGCTGTCGTGCCGGGCCTGGAACGCGAGGACCGCCAGTGCGGCGACGACGACCAGGACCGTGACGACCACCTGCAGCAGGAACACCTGGCCGGCGACGCTGTGCGCCCTGAACAGCGGCAGCGGCCGCCCCGACGGCCGCGGCGACCGGGAGCGGGGAGCGTCCCGGCCCCGTTCCCCGCTCGCGCCCCGGGGCCGGCCGGGCACCGTGCGCGCCCGTCGGCGGACGGTGAGGCCGGACGGCACGGCCGGGGGGCGACGGGGTCGTGCGCTCACTGCTTCGTCTTCCTCCTCCCGGTCGTCCCGACCTGGGTGAGGCAGCGGGATGTCCTTCACATCCCTCACGAACAAGTCAACGGTACTCTTCCCGGTCCGTTCCGGTCCGTTCCGGTGCGTTCCGGTGCGTTCACGTCCGGTTCCCCCGGGCCGGCGAACGCCGCGGCCCTCCCCTTCCCGCCGGGCGGGTCACGATCCCGGCCGACGGGAAGGGGGGCCGGCCGTGCGGTCCGCGGCTCCCAGGAGTCCCCGGGGCGACGCACCCCGCACGGCGCGCGCGTGCGCGGTGTGCGTCGACCGCGGCCGTCCTGCTCGTCGTGGCCGGACCGGCGAGGCGGATCCCGCCCGGGCCCGGCCCGCCGGGCCCCGCCCCGGGGCCGCTGTGCTCGGCCGTCACCGGCGTCCTGTGGCTCCGCGCCCGCTCGCGCCGCACGCGGCACGGTCCGGTGCCCGTCGTCCCGGGGACGACGGGCGGGCGCACCCCCGGGCCCCTCCCGGCCCGTGCCCACACCGCCGTGCGCGGCGGCGGCGCCGATGAGGGCGGGCGGCGCCCGGGCCTCCGCGTCCGCCGCCCGCCCCGGGGGTCACCCCTGTGCGTCCTCCGGGAACTCCTCCTCCCCGAACCCGCCTTCGCCGAAGCCTTCCTCCCCGAACGCCTCCCCCGGGAGGCCGCCGAGGAAGCCCTCCAGGAGCTCGTCGATCCGCACCTCGGTGGCCTCCGCCGGAGCCGTGGCCTTCTCGCCCTTCCCCACGCGCAGCACCAGCGCGAACTTCTTGACCTTCGCGTTCTCGGCCAGCTCGGCCAGGTCCAGGGAGACCTCGCTCAGCGCGCCGTTCTTCAGCGTGAAGTCGGCCGTGACCTTCTCGTTCGGCACGTCCTTGAAGTCCTTGGCCGTCGGCATCTCGGCCCCCGGCGGCAGGTCCTTCGCCAGCGGGCGGAGCCCCTCGAACAGCTCGGTCACCAGCGTGCGGAAGGGGGCCGTGGCCTGGATGCGCTCGGTGCCGTCCGACCCGCCGGAGGTCTTGAAGTCGACCTCCCGGGCGATGACCTGACGCAGCGCCTTGGCGATCTTCTTCTGCGTCCCGGCGTCGGGCGTGGGCTCCGCCGAGGGCTCCCCGCCCCCGGCTCCCGCCATCTCCTCGCGGGTCTTCTCCAGTTCCTTCACCGAGATCTTGATCCACTCGCCGCCGAGGAGTTTCTTGAACGCCCCGGCACCGTCGGGCAGTTCGTCGGCGGACGGCAGGGGAGCGCCCGACATCCGCCCGAACGCCTCCACGTCGACGCGGAGGTGGAGGTAGTCGTCGACCAGCCGGTACTCGAACAGGGCGCCGTCCGGGCCGCTGAACTTCATCGCCATGGCGGTGAAGTCCTTCTCCCCGGACTCCCCGAGCGGCTTCTCGGACCGCACGGAGAAGGAGATGCGCGCGTCGCTGAGCAGCCGGGCGGCCTCCTCGGGCATCTCCTCGCCGGGCTCCGCCCCGGAGTCCAGCGCCTTCAGCGTCGCGGCGTCGGCGTCCAGGTCCAGCTCGAAGGAGAGCGAACGCTCCTCGCCGAGCTTGTCGAAGGCCCGGTCGAGCTTCTGTCCGGCCGACAGGTTCTCCACCGTTCCGCAGGCGGCGGAACCGGCCAGGACGGCGGTGGCGACGGCGGTGGCGGTCAGGGTCTTGCGTATGGCAGTGATGACGGTCTCCTCGTGGATGCGACCAGGACGCTCGTTGAAGAGACCGATCACCGCCCCGAATGGTTGCACGCCGCGCGGCCGGCCCGCCGGGGCGGAACCGGGACGGGCCGCGCCGGAACCCGAGAGGGGCGCCGCCCCGCCCCCGGCCGTCACCGCGCTCGCCGCGCCCCGGGTCGGCGGCGCGGGCGCACGCGGCGTGCCGGATCCCGGGCCCCCGGACCACCCGGATGTCCGCCAACTGAGACATGTTTCTCAAACAGGTACGTTTGTAGGACACCCCGGTGTTTCACCGGGGGCGCAGGAACGAACGCGAGAAAAGGAAGCCCGCATGTCTCACCCCCTGCTGGTGGACCCGGCCTGGCTGCACGAGCGCCTCGGGGACCCCGCGATCCGGATCCTCGACGCGACCACCTTTCTCACCCAGCCCGAAGGCGACGGTTACTACGACGTCGAGTCGGGCCGCCAGGCGTACGAGAGGGCCCACATCCCCGGCGCCGTCTTCGCCGACCTGCTGAACGACCTCGCCGACCCCGACGCGGACACCACGTTCACCGCGCTCGACAGCGAGACGTTCGCCGCCCGGCTCGGCGCTCTCGGCGTCGGCCCCGGCACGCACGTGGTCGTCTACGACCAGGGGCCGAACATCTGGGCCACCCGGCTGTGGTGGAACCTGCGCTACGAGGGCTTCGACGACGTGTCGGTGCTGAACGGCGGCCTCCCCGCCTGGACCCGGGCGGGCTACGAGGTCAAGAGCGGCGTGGAGTCCAACGAGCCCGCGGTGTTCACCGCCCGGCGCCGTCCCGAGCTGTACGCCGACAAGGACGCGGTCCTCGCCGCGGTCGGGGACCCCGGCACCCGGCTGGTGAACTCCCTCGACCGGCCGACCTTCGCGGGCACCCGTCAGACCTACGCCCGGCCGGGCCGCATCCCCTCCAGCACGAACGTCCCCTTCCCCGACCTCGCCGGCCCCGACGGCCTCCTCCGCGCCCCGGACGAGGTCCGCGGGCTCTTCGCCGAGGCCGGAGCCCTGGACGAGTCCAAGAAGGTCATCACGTACTGCGGCAGCGGCATCGCCGCCACCGCCCTGGCCTTCCAGCTGGCCGCCCTCGGCCGCCCCGACGTCGCCGTCTACGACGGTTCCCTCACCGAGTGGGCCGCCGACCCGGACCTCCCCCTCGAGGTCGGCTGAGGACCCCGGTGCGTCCGGGCCTCCCCGGACCGGGACCGCCGGCGGCCCGGGGGCGGCGCCGGCGTCACCGTCGCGCCGCGTCCGGGAGCGCCCTCCCGCTCACCGCGTGCTGCACACCGTCTTCGGAGCCGTCCCGCTGCCGGCGCCCCGCGCGGACCGCGCGTCCTGCACCCTCTGCACGTCCTGGAGGAGGCCCGGGACGTCGAGGTCCTGGCCGGCGGCGACCCGGGCGAGGGTCAGCAGGACGGCCTCGTAGAAGGCGTCCCGCACGGCGGGCGCCATGACGTCCGAGGCGTCCAGGCAGCGGGGCCCCTCACGGAGCCGCCGGGCGATCTCGCGCTCGACCGCGCCGCCCTTCGGCGCCACCCGGCGGTTCGCCGAGAAGACGTCCGCCCGCAGGGCCCACTCCCGCTGGCCCTCCTCGGAGGCCAGTCGGCGGATCAGCGCACGGGCCTGGGGGCGGTCGCTGAACAGCGCCGCGAAGTCACCGGTCACCTCGTGGGCCCGGACCCGGCCGCCCCCGGGCAGGAGCGGGGCGGAGTCCATCAGGCCCGCGCGCGGCGCGTCGTCCTCGTAGAAGGAGAGCGCGAAGGAGCCCTGGTGCTCCAGGGCGCACCCGCCCCGGCCGTCGAACAGCAGCCCGTTGCCGCCCGGGGCGCCCCGGTGGTCGGTGAGCAGGGCGCGCTCGGCCGCGTCCCTGTCCTGCCGGAGCAGTCCGGCCCACGCCTCCCAGGCGGTGCGCACCGGATCGCTCCGCCACCACCGCGTCCCGCCCGTGCCCAGCGCCCACTTCTCGTAGACGTCCGGCCCCTCCCGTTGCAGCACGAGGTCCTCGATCCAGTCGGTGCCGGGCCAGCCGGAGGCGCCGTCGTCCCCCATGCCGACGCACCAGCTCCTCATCGGAGCCGGTGCGGGCGCCGGCCGGTGGCCCCGGCGGTACCAGGCGATGCTCTTCAGGTCCGCCTTGACCGGGACCCAGTAGACGGGCGCGGAGGGCGAGACGGTCGACTTCCAGGGGGCGCCGTAGTCCCGCGGGTCGTAGAGGCCGTTCAGCGGTTCGAGGAGGCCCTGGTCGGCGTATTCGGCGAGTTCGCCGATCCCCGGCATGATCACGACGTCCGGGGGCTCCCCCGCCTGCACCTTGGAGAGCAGCACCTCCCGCTGGGCCGCGGTGCCCTGGTAGCGGAAGGGGATGCCGAAGCCCCGCAGCACGGTCTCGAACCGCTCCGCCTGCGTGGCCGTCCACGTCCCGAGGATGGTCACCGGCTCCTCGTCGTCGTGCTGGGCCCAGACCACCACCATGCCGCCGGCGGCGATCAGCAGCATGACCATGGCGAAGACCAGCGTCCTGAACCGCCGGGTCACCGCCGCCTCCAGTAGTCGTGGTCGAGCCGGAGGCCGAGCCCCAGCGTGGGCAGGACGATGGCCAGCAGACTGCCGACGAAGGCGCCCCGGTACACGCTGTCGGTCCAGGCGCCGTCGGCGGTCTTCCGCCGGACCTCCTCCGACTTCTCCGTGACGCGCTGCTGCGCTTCGGCCGGCTCCCGGTCGCTCTGCCGGGAGACCGCGGTGATCTGCCGCAGGTCCCCGATCGCCCCGTCGAGGTCGTCCTGGGTGGAGGACGTCGTCATCAGCGGGACCACCGCGAGCAGCACGGTGAGGACGAAGGCCGCGAGCAGGTACGGGTTCCAGTCGCGGCCGCAGCGGTCGCGCAGCACGAACAGCGCCGAGAGCAGGGTCAGCGCCACCAGGGCCAGGGCCAGTTCGGCGAGCCACCACCCGCCGCGCTGCCACCGCCCCATGGCGACCGTGGCCTCGGCGTGCTCCAGCTGGGCCCGCTGCAGTGCCTCCAGGCGGGGCGCGAGCCCCACCGCCTCGCGGGTGAGCAGCGAGTGCGCCTCCTGGAGCTTCTGCTCCCGCATGAGGGACTGGTCGCGGGGCAGGGACATGCCGAGGCCGAGCGAGGTGCTGTAGGTGGCGAGCAGCCCCTTGACCGTGCCCAGGTCCTGGTCCGTGAGGTCGGCGATCCGGGACAGGCCCTGGTCGGCGGCCGAGAGCTGGGACCGGTAGGTCTCGCCCGAGCCCGCGACGCCGATGAGGTTCATCTCCACCAGGGCGTGGGCCTCCCGGTCGGCACGCAGGGCCGCGAGCCGGGTGGCGGCGAGCCCCTGCACGGCCGGCGCCTCGCGGGACGCCAGTGCCTCGGCGCCGCGCTGGGCCTGACGGCAGGACAGGAACAGGGCGGTCGACGCCACCGTCGTGAGCAGCAGCAGCACCAGCAGGTGCGCCTCCAGCAGTCGGCGGGTCCGCCAGGGCCTCAGGCGTCCGCGCCAGAAGGCGGCGGGGGAGCACCGGCGCCGGGAGGCGGCGCGTCCGGTCGTCACAGCAGCTTCTCCCCGCACGCGATGCAGTAACGGGCCTCGCTCCCGGCCGGCGCGCCGCAGTCGCCGCAGCGCGGGCCCGGCCGGGCGCCGGCGGCGTCGGCCGGGGGACCGCCGGGACGGGACACGGCGCGCAGGATCAGCGGAGCGAGGGCGTCGGCGTCGACGGCGCGCAGCCGGATCCTGCCCGCGGCCGGGTCCTCGACGTCGGCGACCGTGCGGATCTCCTCCAGCACCCAGTCCGTGCCGAACTGCGCCGCCAGCCGGGCGGCCTCCCTCAGGCACTCCTCGGCGACGTCCCGCCGGTTCTCCCGCAGGGCGACGAGCCCTCGGCGAAGGGCACTGCGCATCCTGGCGGTGGCGTTGAGGCTGCGTACGCTGTCGGCGCCCGCCGCGGGGTGGGGCGGGGACTGCCCGGGCAGGTGCCAGCGGGCGGTGACGGGCGCGTGGACCCCGCCGACGGAGACCATGGCGAACTGCAGCTCGGTCTCCAGCGGGTCGGCGTCGGAGTCGGCGACCAGGGTGAGCAGGTAGTCGCGCCTGCCCTGCTCCCACTGGTAGGTCGGGAAGCTCCAGCGGTGCGGCCGGCCGGGCCGGGGCAGTCCGCCGAGGCGGTGCGGCCGGGGTGCCTTCTCGCTGAGCGAGACCTGGCGCACGGAGGGCCGCACGGTCACCTCGATCGGCAGCTGGGGGGTGTGCACCCGGCGCAGCCGGTGGAGGGCGGAAGTGATCGCGTGGCCGAGCCCGTCGTCCACGAACTCGGCCGTGCCGTGCAGCCGTTCGGCGAGGGTCAGCAGGGGGTCGGGGGCCCAGTCCGCGCCCACGGCGAACACGTCACAGGTGAACTGCCCCGCGCAGGCGTCCAGTTCCTCTTCGAGACGGGTCTCGCCGCCGGCGCTGCTGCCGTCGGTGATCAGCACCAGATGGCGTACGGACACCGGCCGGCCGGCGAGCAGGGTGCGCGCCGCGGCCACCCAGGCGGCGTACCCGGCGGGACGCGGCCCCTCCCGGTGCAGCGGGAGCGATCCCGCGACGAAGGCGGCCCGGCGCCTCTCCTCCCGGTCGGCGACGGCCCACTCGGCCCCGCCCCGCGGGTAGCACCGGACCGGCTCGGGGCCGCTGCCGAGCACGGCGAAGGAGATGCGGTCGGGCAGGGCGCGCAGCGCCGACGGCAGGGCGTGCCGGACGGCCGCCCGGCGGTGCTCGGCGACGTCCACCGCGATGATCACGGCGAGCTGGACCGCGGGCAGGTCGGTGGGGGCGCCGCCGGCGGCCACGTCGACCCTCAGGCGGGCCTCGATCTTCGCGCTCCGGTGCGGGCGCAGGTCGCCGTCGAGGTCGACGTGCAGTCGGATGCCCGGCTGCGGCGGCCGGGTGTGGCTGCTCATGTGCTGTGTCACCGCTCCTTCGCCTTCGTCGCCGTGCGCACCGGGCGGGGCCCGGGCGCCGATCCGCCCGCCGTGCGGTCAGAACACGGTCTGGGGCCGTACCGCGTGCATGAGGTCCACGAGGTGCTCGTGGGCGGCGGCCGGCTCCTGGTGGCGGGCCGCCAGGCGCCGGTAGTGCGCCTCCAGCTGCCGGCGCAACTCGCGCTCCGGCGCGCTCAGACGCCGCAGGGCGCGGGCGGTGAGCCGTCCGGTGCCCCGTCCCGGGGAACCGGGCCGGTCGCTGAGGCCGTGCACCGCGTCCAGTTTCCATTCGTGGAGTTCGGTGCTCAGGCGCAGCGCCTCCTCCTCGGACAGGCTCGGCTC
This sequence comes from Streptomyces sp. NPDC034670, assembly GCF_055574875.1. NCBI lineage: Bacteria > Bacillati > Actinomycetota > Actinomycetes > Kitasatosporales > Streptomycetaceae > Streptomyces > Streptomyces sp. NPDC034670. Next base: position 69,247 of record NZ_JBVITR010000004.1, on the reverse strand, counting down.
CCCGGCACCCGGCCGCCGGCCCACCAGGCCGCGCAGTTCGGCCAGCGCCGCGTCGACCTCGGCGGGCGCGGGCAGCGGATCACCGTCCCCGGGCAGCCGGGCCGCGCGGATGCGCAAGGAGGCGATCCGGGCGACGGTGTGGTCCAAGGTGCCCGGCCGGACCCGGCCGAGGACGTCGATGGCCGCCCGGCGGTCGCGTGCGCGCAGCGCGAGCCTGGCCAGTCCGAGGGCGGCGCCGCCGTGCGCGGGGTTGCGGGCGAACACCGCCTCGTACAGTTCCCCGGCCGTGGGTCCGGCCGGGTCGTCGCCGAGCCGCTCCGCGCAGTAGGCGAGGGCCAGTTTGGGCGCGTACTCGCCGGGCAGTTCGAGGTGGACCCGCGTGAAGTGGTTCCTGGCCTCGGCGACCTGCCGCGGATCGCCTTCGAGGTCGGCGCTGCGCAGCGCGAGCAGGGCGCGGTGCCACTCCAGCCGCCACCGGCGCACGGCGGACGGCCCGGGGACGGAGTCGGCCGTGTCGAGCTCCTCCCGGGCCCGCTCCAGGTCCTCCGGGGTGTTCCGGCCCAGCAGGACCCGCACGTTGTGCAGGCAGATCTCCACCGAGCGCGGCTTCTCGTCCTCCTGCTCGAGGAGCTGGCCCGGGTCGTAGCCGCTGCTCACCTCGAACCGCGCGGTCTGCGGATCGCCCGGATACGGCCTCGGCACCGGCAGGCAGGCGGCGATCTCGGTGGGGGTGGGGGCGCCGAGGTCGAGGGCCGGGGCCACGGGGGGCTCGTACCGGTCGCGGCGGGGGCGGTCCAGCCAGTGCTCGATGCCCGGGACCGTGCCGAGCCGGGCGCCGAGCAGCCGGCGGGACGGCCGGAAGTAGTCGGAGGGCTCGGGCGGGTCGCTCTTGCCGCGCAGCGCGCGGATCTCCCGCAGGGCGCCGCGCAGCTGGCCCGCCATCTCGCGGGCGTCGGCGAAGCGCCGGCCCGGGTCGGTCCGGACGGCACGGTCGACGACCCGGTGGAAGGAGGCGGCGCCGAGACCGGGCACCTCGGTGACGGCCCAGCGGGCGAGTTCCCGCAGGGTGACGCCGACGGTGTGCAGGTCGTGGGCGACGGTGGGCACGGCCGACGCCCCGGTCTCGGGCGCCATGTACTCGGGCGTGACGTGGGCGGGCGGCTGGGTCTGGCCCTGTTCGCGCATGCCGCCGAGGTCGATGACCTTGACGCCGTCCCGGTGGTGCACGACGTTGGAGGGCTTCATGTCCCCGTACACGAAGACCCGTTCGCCGTCGGCGTGCAGGTGGACGAAGGCCTCGAGGATCTGGCAGCCGTACGTCGCGACGTGCTCGACGTCGAGGACGCACTCGCCGCGCCGGACCTCCTCGACGACTTTCGCGAGGGTGCCGTCACCGACGTCGTCCATGACGATGTAGCCGCCGGTGACCTGGCCGGTGTCGTCGCTGCGGGCGACGAAGTCGCGGATCTGGACGATGCGGGGGTGGCGGATGGCGACGAGGTTGCGGCGTTCGACGTCGGCGAGGCGGGCGCCGTCGTGCTCGTACCGGTTGAGCAGCCCCTTGACGGCGACGACGTCACCGAGGTGGGTGTCCTCGGCGAGGTAGACCCAGCCCTGGCCGCCGTGCGCGATGGGGCCCATGATCCGGTACTGGTCGCGCAGGACGTCGCCCTCGGAGAGTTCGGGCTGGTACGAGTAGCGCTCGCCGCAGGCCGGGCAGAACCCCTTGATCGGCACCGGCCCCTCGGTGTAGGGCGGGGCGAAGGTGATGCCGCAGTCGGGGGAGGAGCAGCCCATGCGGATGCGCGGCGGCGCCTCGGGGCGGACGAGGCGTTCCCCGGCGGGGCGCGGCTCCCGCTCGGGGAGCGCGAGGAGTTCGCGGGGGCCCAGCTCCCGCGGGTCCTCCGGCAGGGCGGGCAGCCCGGGGCCCTCCTCGGCGCGGCCGCACACGGCGCAGTGGCCGGTGGGCAGCACGGTGCCGCCGCAGGGGGACCCGGCGAAGCGCCGGTGCGGGCAGGCCGTCGTCCCCGTGTGGTCCTCCGCCGCCGCGCGGGCCGGGCGGAGCACCGCGTCACCGGTCCCCATGACGGCCCAGGTCGGCGCGCAGGCTCCTGATCAGCGCGCGTAACCGGGTGAGCTGCTGTTGCGGGTCCCGCACGTCGTCGATCAGGCGGCGCGCGGCCCGGTGCCGGTCGGCCGTCTCGGTCACGGAGCCGAGGGAGGCGCTGTCGACGACGTCGCGGCGGATCGCCCGGCTGAACTCCGCGCGCCGCAGGCGGTCGAGCAGCGTGTCCGCGTGGCGCAGCAGCGCGGGCCGCAGGAGCCGGTCGCGGGCCGCGGCCCAGCCGGGGCCGCCCTCCTGACGGAAGACGAGCAGCAGCCGGAAGCCGAGCACCCGCAGCCGGGACAGGACGTCGACCAGGAGACCCGGATCGGGCTCCTCGTCGAGGCCGTCGACGAGGACCGCGACCGGCCGGACGGGCGCACGGTCGACCGCCCGCGGGGGACGGGGCTTGGCGCCGCGCAGCCAGTCCCAGTACGCCAGGTACTCGCCGGGCGGGAAGGTGATCTGGTCCAGGGCGTGGTCGATGAGGTCCGGCCTGCTGGCGCCGCCGCGGTGGACGACGTGGGCGCGGTGCGTCAGATGGCGCAGCGAACGGTCCTTGCCGCTGCCCGGTGGCACCACGGTGATCTTCACCGGGTCCTCGTCCGGGTCGTCGAACCACCGGGTCAGCCGCTCCTCGAAGCCGTGGTCCCAGGCCTGCGGGCTGCTCAGCTCCTTGATGACCGGCGAGAGTTCCGCGATACGTCCGACGGGGATCAGATAGGAGAAGGAGAGCCGGTTGTCCTCGGGCAGCAGTCTGCCGAGGTCGCCGCGCCAGCTGACGACGAGACCCACCACCCGGGCGGGGCGGCCCTCCTCGGGCCGGGTGCACACGGCGGCGCCGCTGAACCCGGCGCGCACCACCTCCGCCTTGGTGACGGCGTCGAGCTGCACCCGCTCACCGCTGGCGCCGCCGATGCGCCCCCACAGGCTCATGCCGTCGTCGAAGCCCTCCGCGTAACCGGTCGCGTACACCTCCATCCCGCCCCACAGCACGGGTTCCAGCGGGGCGCGGCGCGCCTGCGGGCGGGGGCTGTCCAGGCGCAGCACGGCGACGTCCTCGCCGCTCGCGCCCTCCGGCAGCCAGCCGCCGGGCATGACGCGCGCGGAGACCGGTGCGAGCGCGCTGTTCTCGGCGAACTCCAGCCACATGACGGCGTCCGGGTGGCGCACCACGTGTGCGCAGGTCAGTGCCGTGTACTGGTCGACGAGCACACCGGCGCCGCAGACGGGGCCGTGCGCCCCCTCGCGCCGCAGCCTGAGTCTCCAGTCCGCACGCAGTTCCCCCATGCCGTCTCACACTACGGGCAAAGCACGGTGCGTCCCTAGACTCGTGAGCCGGACGGATCGGCCGAGTGCCGGAGGGCGGCGGTGTGTTGCCGCGGGGACGGGGAGGCGACCGGTTGCGGGGAGACCGCCGGGGCGGTCCGTGCGGAGCCGGCCCGACGGCGCGGAGAGGCCCGCGGACGCCGCCGTGCCTGGTGCGAACCGCGTGGGCGCGGCTCCGGAGCGGTGCGGCGGCATCCGTGCGGCAGGGCCTCAGGTGTCCCGGAAGGGACCAGGCGACCCCGTGCCCTGCCGCGTTGGGCGGCTGCGGAGTACCGTACTGCGCAAGATGGTCCTTCGGCTGTTTCACGGCCGTGCCCGTCGGCGCGGCCGGAAGCACCGGTGAAATCCCAGGGGCCCCATCCCATCGAGATCTTCCTCCTCCCCGATTCTCCCCGGCTGAGAACCTGCCTCGGGTGACAAGAACTCGAGGGCAAGGAAGGCGCTGCAGCGTGGGATCGCAGTACGCGGGGCAACCCGAGGCGCGTCGTCCGGGACGGCCGAGACGGAGCCTCACCCAGGCACGGTTACGGCCACGAGCTTGCCGTCCCCGAGGTGAAGCCAGCCCCTGCCAGGGATGACGGGCCAAGCGATGAGGGAGTCGCTGGTTCTGATGCCGATCGCATCGCCCGCATTCCGCTCTTGTGGGGACAGCAGAAGGCCACGATGGGCCTTCTTCGTCTCCTCGAGCCAGCCGAGACCGAACCGGAGCCTGTCTTCACGGCAGCACACCACCAGGGCCGTGCCTTCTTCGAATCCGTGCTGCACCAGATTCTCCAGCGAGTGCCTTGCCCCGCACTTCTCCAGGGCCTCCGCATCGTCCATCACCACGACGATCGGGTCCTCGGGTGACGCCGACGACAGGACTTCCTCGAGTTCGTCGTGCCCGATGTCGTCTTGAACGAAGCAGGCCACCACGCCACCCTGGCCGGCAAGGTCCCGCAGGGGAGACGCCTCAGGGGCAGCAAGTACGAGTCGAGTGCCGGTGGTGAGCAACGCACGTGCCATGTTCACCAGCGCTGTGGATCGTCCCGAGCCCGATGGTCCGGCCACCACGAATGCGGGAGCAGTACCGGCCGCAAGGTCAGATCCGTAGGCGCGTTGCTCCTCCCCGATGCCTACCAGCGCCCACAGTTTTGGCGTCGCCGGATCACGCATCGACCATGCCTCGTCGAAGCTGATCCGAGTCGGCAACGCGTCGCAGCGGCGCTGTGCCTCCAACGCATCATGGGCGGCGTCCCAGAGGCCGAGCAGCAGGACGTGATCCTCGAGCTTCAGACGCGCCACGTGGGAGAAGGCGACGACGGCCTCGCGGCGCGGCAGCTCTTCGTGGGTGTACCAACGGATCCAGTCATCCGGCGAGATGCCGGTCTGCTCTCCCAGGCAGGTGAAGGACCATCGCCGTTTCGTTCTGTGCTCGTTGAGAAGACGGCGCAACATGACCAGCTCGTGTCGCGCCGGAGAGGAGTCCACTTCGAACTCCTTGCTCCTGACTCCGTAGAACGTCGCGTTCGCGGGTCTGCGCTCGACCACTGCGTCGGCCAACTTGACGAACCCTTCACTGCGGCGCACTACGCTCAGGAAGACCTTCAACGCGTCCTTGTCATCCCACAGGGCTTGCGCCGCATTGATGATCAGTCCTTTGAGGGACTCCTCGGCGTAGTCGACGAGTGCGGTGACTCGATCGGCATCGAAGGACTTCTGCGCGTCGGCCGACGTATCTTGTGAAGTTTGTCGGTGCGGGTCCTCGGCGTCCTGTCGGGGCTGCCCTCCCGGAGGCTCGGTGGGGGCCTTCATTTCATCACCGCCCACGGGCGCAGTGGCTTCCGTGGGCGGCTGTACCGATGCCTGTGCGACTGTTTCGTCGAACGCCCGCTTCCACAGACTCTTGAATCGGTCGACTTCACCTTCTGTATCACTGCGGCCGGCTTCCTCGGACAGGACCGCGACGATGAGCTCCAGGCGACCCAGTCGGGGCAGATCCGACTTCTGGAAGGTATTCAACACCGCTTGGTGGTTCACGATCCAGTAGTCCTGTGCGTCCTTTCCGATTCGATCGCGAATGGCTCGCGCAGAGGGAAGACCCGCGTCCAGGCGCAGTTCGTGCAGCTCATCGTTGAGCTTTTTGAGGTTCGGGTGCGCCTGCAGTTCGGGCTTCCTCCAGGACTGCACACCGGCCATGTGCTCCCCTCTCGCTGATCCGTGTCAGGTGCTGTCAACCGGATGGAACGATGGTTGTGCGCCAAAGCTCCTTCTTTCGGCTGAAATGACGCCACGTGGTGGGCGTTTTCGGTCGAAACTGTCAGGGACCGTCCCGGATCGTCAAGACCTCCGCTGAAGGACACACGCTGGATTCACATACCGGTTCTCTCCCCTGCGGAAGGCGGGTTTCCATGGAACAGGTGAATGTGCGTGTTGCTGTTCTTTCACTGGTGGGCGCTCTCGTCGTCACCCTGACTTTGTACGCGCCCGAAGTCGGTGCCGCTGTCGTGGGAGCCGCTACGGTAGTGAGCCTTCTTGCCGAGCTTACGGCCGGTGAGTGAGATGGGTCCGTCCTGTTGATTCGGTACTCGCCTCGGCGAACCCAGAGCCGTGCCGGTGAGCCCGTGGGGCCTCCAGTGCAGGTGCAGGCGGCGTTCGGTGGTCGGCGACAGGACGTCCGGCCGGCGGCGGACCACCAGCCGGGCCGGAGAGAGGGGTGTCGAACGCGGCCGGTTCCCGGATGAGGAGGACCAGGTGCCCGGTGCGCCGACGGACCGGACGGCCGGCTGGAGGCCGTGGTGCAGAAGCCGGGGCCGGACGTCCGGCGCGCCCACGCTCCTGCCGGAAGCGACCGCGGACACGCCGGAAACCCTCGGGCACACACATGCCACGAGCCGGGCGGCACGGCCCTTGGCGTCGCGGTGGACGGCGCGTCGAGCACCGTGAGTGCTCCGGGTCCGCCGGGAGGTCCTGCCCGTCCCACTCGGTGAGGCCCGGACACGAGTGGGGGCAGCGTTGCCCGGCCGTGGCGGCCGTGTGCTGTCGACGGGCGTGCGGGGAGGGAGCACTGAGGCGCCACCGCACGCAGTCGGGACCTGCTCGGGCAAGCTCGCGACGACTGTGGTCCCACCCGCTCGTTTCCCGGTGCTTGCACTGATCGCCTGTGGATGTGATCTTGGCCGAACGTGATCAGTCGACGTCCGGATCACCGGCCTCTTCGAGGAGACGGGCCGCGAGGTCGTCGGCCCACTCCAAGGCCCAGGCGCGCAGAGCAGTGATGGTGGCGTCATCGAGACCATAGGCGGCGAAGGCTTCGTCGTCGGTCCACTCCGCGCCCGTGAGGTTCGACTGCAGATCCTCGCGTTCGAAACGGCCACGGGCGTGGCGGCGGCCGAACTCCTCGAGCTCGGCATTGGTCCAGCGGCGGGAGGCGGCGAACACGTCGATCAGGTCGCGGGGCGCTCCGCGGTCGGCGAGGGCGCGGACCTTGGTCCCGATGACGTCCTCTTCCGCGAGGACGGGACCGTACGGGCTCTGGGCGACCGGCCGCCAGAAGTTCTCCTTGAGGATGTCGACTTCGCAGTCCTGCCCGGTGGCCGGGTCGGTCACGGTGAAGCGGGCGGACAGCGGGGCGGTCTCCAGCGTGTGCACCTTCCAGCCCCGGGCTTCCAGGCCGGCGCGGAGCGTGGCGGCGATGTCGGCCATGGGCGCCGGGTTCTCGGTGGCGACATCGAGGTCCTGGCTGGGGCGGTTCACGAGGCGGTGCGCCCGCACGGCATACCCGCCGGTGAGGACCAGGGGATACGGAGAACCGAGCGTGATCACATCCGCCAGGAGCCGCGTGTGCAGCTCTGGCATGTCCGTCACGCGACCGCCCGGGTCCGGGAGGCGAGCTCGGGGAAGGCATCCTCCCACACCGCGCGCACGGTGCGGCCGACGAGGGTGCGCAGCACCGGCCACAGCTGGAGGAGCAGGCCCTGGTTGAGGTAGAGCGGCAGGTCGTCGCGCAGGCCCTCGTGCAGAACGGTCCGGTACAGGCCCATGCGCTGGCGAGGATCACCCAGGTCGTACGACGTCATGCCGGACCAGGCCACGTGCAGCGGCAGCTCCACGACCCCCTGGGTCGGGCCGTGCAACTCGTCCAGCGACTCCGGCAGACGCCGCCGGAACTTCTCCCGGTACAGCGCGAGGTCCTCGGCGTCCGCGCCGGAGAGGTCCCTCTGCGCGGAGGCGGGACGCTGTGGGCTGGAGAACATGACTCCATTATGGCGGCCGGGAAGTCGTGCGGGCCATGACGGGCAAGCCGCCGTCTGGAGCGAGCAGCGCTGACCCGTGCAGGGTGAGCTGGATGCGGCAGCGTGCTCTGTCCCCGGGAGGGGGTGCGGACCGTCGCTCGTGACGCTCTGGGCGCCCGCACGCGGGGCGTGAGTCGAGAAACAGATCCTGACCCGGCCCCTTTCGTGACTTGCTCAGGCCCGTACCTCTTCCGGTGACGCATCGTGCCGAGAGTGCGGCGACCGGAAGACCTCGGTCCCGGCCGAAGGCCCCAGAAGCGCCGCCCCCTTTCGCCTTGCGTTCACACAGGCCGACATGGGTGTGGCGGCGCTTCTGAAGAACCTCAGATGTCCCGGAACGTCTCGATCTGCGCCCCGATCGAGTTCAGCCGCTCCGCCAGGTCCTCGTAACCGCGGTTGATGACGTACACGTTGCGCAGGACGGAGGTGCCCTCCGCCGCCATCATCGCCAGCAGGACGACCACCGCGGGGCGCAGGGCCGGCGGGCACATCATCTCGGCGGCGCGCCAGCGGGTCGGGCCCTCGACCAGGACGCGGTGGGGGTCGAGCAACTGCAGGCGCCCACCGAGGCGGTTGAGGTCGGTCAGGTAGATCGCGCGGTTGTCGTAGACCCAGTCGTGGATGAGAGTCTTGCCCTGGGCCGCCGCCGCGATCGCCGCGAAGAACGGGACGTTGTCGATGTTCAGGCCGGGGAACGGCATCGGGTGGATCTTGTCGATCGGCGCCTCCAGCTTGGAGGGGCGCACGGTGAGGTCCACCAGCCGGGTGCGGCCGTTGTCGGCGAAGTACTCGGGGGAGCGGTCGTGGTCGAGGCCCATCTCCTCCAGCACCGCGAGCTCGATCTCCAGGAACTCGATCGGCACCCGGCGCACCGTCAGCTCCGACTCGGTGACGACGGCGGCGGCCACCAGGCTCATCGCCTCGACCGGGTCCTCGGAGGGGGAGTAGTCCACGTCGACGTCGATGACGGGCACGCCGTGCACGGTGAGCGTGGTGGTGCCGATGCCGTCGACCTTGACGCCCAGGGCCTCCAGGAAGAAGCACAGGTCCTGGACCATGTAGTTGGAGGAGGCGTTGCGGATGACGGTGGTGCCGTCGTGCCGGGCGGCGGCGAGCAGCGCGTTCTCGGTGACGGTGTCCCCGCGTTCGGTCAGCACGATCGGGCGGCCGGGGCTGACGGAACGGTCCACCACCGCGTGGTACTGGCCCTCGGTCGCGGCGATGTCCAGGCCGAACCGGCGCAGCGCGATCATGTGCGGCTCGACGGTGCGCGTCCCGAGGTCGCAGCCGCCGGCGTAGGGCAGCATGAAGCGGTCCGTGCGGTGCAGCAGGGGGCCGAGGAACATGATGATGGAGCGGGTGCGGCGGGCGGCGTCCGCGTCGATGGCCGCGAGGTCCAGCTCGGCCGGGGGCACGATCTCCAGGTCGACGCCGTCGTTGATCCAACGGGTGCGCACGCCGATGGAGTTGAGCACCTCGAGGAGGCGGTACACCTCCTCGATGCGGGCCACGCGGCGCAGCACCGTGCGCCCCTTGTTGAGGAGCGAGGCGCACAGCAGTGCCACGCACGCGTTCTTGCTCGTCTTCACGTCGATGGCACCGGAGAGCCGGCGGCCGCCGACCACGCGCAGGTGCATCGGCCCGGCGTAGCCCAGGGAGACGATCTCGCTGTCGAGTGCCTCTCCTATGCGGGCGATCATCTCAAGGCTGATGTTCTGGTTCCCGCGCTCGATGCGGTTGACGGCGCTCTGGCTGGTGCCGAGTGCCTCGGCGAGTTGTGACTGTGTCCAACCGCGGTGCTGTCGGGCGTCACGGATGAGCTTGCCGATGCGTACGAGGTAGTCGTCTGACATGAGGTTGAGGTTATCTCAGATATGAGATGGCACCTCTTGGGGGGTCCATTCGGGTGACGCGTGGTCAGTATCCCCTGTCGCGCCCCTTGCTGGTGCGGGTGCGGCGCCACCCGAAAGGTCCGGGCAAATCCATCGATGTCGTACGACGTCCGGTGCTGCTCCGGGTGTAGCGCGGCCCGTTCCTGCCGCCCGTGGTGATGGACCACGAGCGTTTGTTGATGTTCAGCCGCACCCCCGGAAGGATCCGAAAGCTCTTGCGGAATGTGAGCGGCATCCTGCCTCCCTCCGTACTCCACGCCGTGGGAAGTGACTCCGTTCCCGTGCGGTTACCCCGCCTGGGCGGGGTCATGGGGGTGCGGTCGGGTCGATGGGCGGACCGGGCCGGCCGGTGCCCCCGGAGGGCGGCCGGACCGGGCCGGCCGGCGCCTCCGGAGGGCGGCCGGGTCGGAGCGGTGGGGCGGCCCGGCGGGGGAACCCGGACGGGGGCGCGCGGATCGAGTGCCGGGCCGGGCGTGCCGGGTCCGGGCATGACCATTCGAGCGCCGTGTACTAGAGTTATCTCGACATCGAGATATCTGCCGAGGGGCACCGCAGCCGCCACCCGGTAAGGGTTACCTAACTAAGCCTTACCTTAGCTGATCGGCCGAGATGCCGTGGCGGCAGGATCGTGGTGGTACGCGCACATCAATGAAGGAGACTGTCGTGTCGGCGAACAGCTTCGACGCCCGCAGCACGCTGCAGGTGGGCGACGACTCGTACGAGATCTTCCGGCTGGACAAGGTCGAGGGCTCCGCGCGCCTTCCCTACAGCCTGAAGGTGCTGCTGGAGAACCTGCTCCGCACCGAGGACGGCGCGAACATCACCGCCGACCACATCCGCGCCCTGGGCGGCTGGGACTCGCAGGCCCAGCCGTCCCAGGAGATCCAGTTCACGCCGGCCCGCGTGATCATGCAGGACTTCACCGGCGTGCCCTGCGTCGTGGACCTGGCCACGATGCGCGAGGCCGTCAAGGAGCTGGGCGGCGACCCGGCGAAGATCAACCCCCTGGCCCCGGCCGAGCTGGTCATCGACCACTCCGTGATCGCCGACAAGTTCGGCACCAACGACGCCTTCAAGCAGAACGTCGACCTGGAGTACGGCCGCAACCGCGAGCGCTACCAGTTCCTGCGCTGGGGCCAGACCGCGTTCGACGAGTTCAAGGTCGTCCCGCCCGGCACCGGCATCGTCCACCAGGTGAACATCGAGCACCTGGCCCGCGTCGTCATGGTCCGCGACGGCAAGGCGTACCCCGACACCCTGGTCGGCACCGACTCGCACACCACCATGGTCAACGGCCTCGGCGTCCTCGGCTGGGGCGTCGGCGGCATCGAGGCCGAGGCCGCCATGCTCGGCCAGCCGGTCTCCATGCTGATCCCGCGGGTCGTCGGCTTCAAGCTCACCGGTGAGCTCCAGCCGGGCACCACCGCCACCGACCTGGTGCTCACCATCACCGAGATGCTGCGCAAGCACGGCGTCGTCGGCAAGTTCGTCGAGTTCTACGGCGAGGGCGTCGCCGCCACCTCGCTGGCCAACCGCGCCACCATCGGCAACATGTCGCCGGAGTTCGGCTCCACCGCCGCGATCTTCCCCGTGGACGACGAGACGCTGAGCTACCTGCGCCTGACCGGCCGCAGCGAGCAGCAGGTCGCGCTGGTCGAGGCGTACGCCAAGGCGCAGGGCCTCTGGCTGGACCCGCAGGCCGAGCCGGACTTCTCCGAGAAGCTCGAGCTGGACCTGTCCACGGTCGTGCCCTCCATCGCCGGCCCGAAGCGCCCGCAGGACCGCATCGTCCTCGCGGACGCCAAGGCCCAGTTCGCCCAGGACGTGCGGGCCTACGTCAAGGACGGCGGCGACGTCGACGAGGCCAGCAAGGAGTCCTTCCCGGCCTCCGACGCCCCGGCCATCTCCAACGGCGCGCCCTCCAACCCGGTCGAGGTCACCGCCCCCGACGGCACGACCTACACGCTCGACCACGGTGCGGTGACGGTCGCGGCCATCACCTCCTGCACCAACACCTCCAACCCGTACGTCATGGTCGCCGCCGCCCTGGTGGCCAAGAAGGCGGTCGAGAAGGGCCTGACCCGCAAGCCGTGGGTCAAGACCACCCTCGCCCCGGGCTCCAAGGTCGTGACCGACTACTTCGACAAGGCGGGCCTGACCCCCTACCTCGACAAGGTCGGCTTCAACCTCGTCGGTTACGGCTGCACCACCTGCATCGGCAACTCCGGCCCGCTGCCGGAGGAGGTCTCCCGGGCCGTCAACGAGCACGACCTCGCCGTCACCTCGGTGCTGTCCGGCAACCGCAACTTCGAGGGCCGGATCAACCCCGACGTCAAGATGAACTACCTGGCGTCCCCGCCGCTGGTCGTCGCCTACGCGATCGCCGGCTCCATGAAGGTGGACATCACCCGCGAGGCCCTCGGCTACGACCAGGACAACAACCCGGTCTTCCTGAAGGACATCTGGCCCTCCGAGGCCGAGGTCAACGACGTCGTCGCCAACGCCATCGGCGAGGACATGTTCTCCAAGTCCTACTCCGACGTCTTCGCGGGCGACGCCCAGTGGCAGGCGCTGCCGATCCCGACCGGCGACACCTTCGAGTGGGACCCGGAGTCGACCTACGTCCGCAAGCCCCCGTACTTCGAGGGCATGACCATGGACCCGGCCCCGGTCGAGGACATCTCCGGCGCCCGCGTCCTCGCCAAGCTGGGCGACTCGGTCACCACCGACCACATCTCCCCGGCCGGCGCCATCAAGGCCGACACCCCGGCCGGCAAGTACCTCACGGAGCACGGCGTCGAGCGCCGCGACTTCAACAGCTACGGCTCCCGCCGCGGCAACCACGAGGTCATGATCCGCGGTACGTTCGCCAACATCCGCCTGCGCAACCAGATCGCGCCGGGCACCGAGGGCGGCTACACGCGCGACTTCACGCAGGAGGGCGGCCCGGTCTCCTTCATCTACGACGCCTCGCAGAACTACCAGGCCGCCGGCGTCCCGCTGGTCGTCCTGGCCGGCAAGGAGTACGGCTCCGGCTCGTCCCGCGACTGGGCGGCCAAGGGCACCGCGCTCCTCGGCGTCAAGGCCGTCATCGCCGAGTCCTACGAGCGCATCCACCGCTCGAACCTCATCGGCATGGGCGTCCTGCCGCTGCAGTTCCCGGAGGGCCACACCGCCGACAGCCTCGGCCTGACCGGTGAGGAGACCTTCTCCGTCTCCGGCGTCACCGAGCTCAACGACGGCACCACCCCGCGCACGGTGAAGGTCACCACCGACACCGGCGTCGAGTTCGACGCGGTCGTCCGCATCGACACCCCCGGCGAGGCGGACTACTACCGCAACGGCGGCATCATGCAGTACGTGCTGCGCAGCCTGATCCGCAAGTAGGGCGGGCCGCGGCCGCGACCGGGCGGCCGCGCGGGGCGGTCGCGGGGGGGGGGGGGGGGGGGGGGGGGGGGGGGGGGGGGGGGTGTTCGTGTTCGGGCCGGCACC
>NZ_JBVITR010000004.1:55831-56146 GCF_055574875.1 Streptomyces sp. NPDC034670 | reverse complement strand
ATACCCAAGGGTGGGCGCCCACGGGGGGGTGCCGCGCCCCCCACCCCCGTCATCGGGGGTGCGGCCCGCGCCGTGTCGGACGTTTACAACCGGAGCGCTCGGCGCTACGTTCCCCTCACGGGTGAGGTGGGAGCGCTCCCATAATGCGGTGGACCGGAACCCGCCGCCGGAGCCCCCCCTCACCCGGCTCCGCGGACCCCTGCCGTGACGGGGGAGACGCACGGCGGGGGGGGGGGGGGGGGGGGCCCCCCCCCCCCCCCCCCCAGGAGGCACAGGGCGGAGGGCCCAGAAACCCCAACCCCAACGGCAGGGCCC